>NZ_LJHP01000020.1:0-398411 GCF_001295965.1 Blastomonas sp. AAP25 | reverse complement strand
CGGCCCGGGAAGCCGGGCCCGCCCCTCCCGCCTGCGGGAGGGGAGAGGGGGGGCGCCGCTCCCGTTCACAACCCCAGCACGGTCTTGGCGATGATGTTCTTCTGCACCTCGTCCGATCCACCGAAGATCGTCCACGCGCGCGAGTTGAGGTAGCGGCCCGCAGCCATCTGCGCATCGACCGATGCCACCGGTTCGGGCGCCTCGTTGCCGTAGAGCGGGCGTTCGGCGGGGAGCTGCAGGCCATTGAGGCCGTGGATCTCCATCGCCAGCGTGTCGAGCTCCTGCCTGAGGTTCGCTGAGAACAATTTGACCAGCGATGTCTGCGGCCCGGGCGGGCGGCCCTTGGCGATCTCGGCGAGGATGCGCAGCTCGCTGATCTCGAACGCCTGCGCGCGCAGCCGCAGCGAGGCAAGCTTGCGCGCGATCACTGGATCGTGCGCGACCGCGCCGTTGGTGCCGCTGGGCACGCCGCCCGCAGCCACCATCAGCCGGTCGATATCGACCAGCAATTTGGGCGCGAAGCACGATCCGCCGCGCTCGTTTTCGAGCAGGAACTTGGCGATGGTCCAGCCCTGGCCTTCGTCGCCGATGCGGTTGTCGATGCTGCTTGCGGCATCGTCGAAAAACACCTGGTTGACCTCATGGTCGCCCGCCATGGTGATGATCGGGGTGACGGTGATGCCGGGCTGGTCCATCGGAACGAGCAGAAAGGTGATGCCGCGCTGCGCCGACACGTCCGGATCGGTGCGGACCAGGCAGAAGATCCAGTTGGCGTAATGCGCGTGCGTGGTCCAGATCTTGGAGCCGTTGATGCGGTAGTGGTCACCCTCGCGCACCGCGCGCGTCTTGAGGCTGGCAAGGTCCGATCCCGATCCCGGCTCGGAATAGCCCTGGCACCAGTAATCCTCGGCCGAAAGGATGCGCGGCAGGAAGCGCGCCTTCTGTTCCGGCGTGCCGAAGCGGCAGATCACCGGGCCGACCAGCTTGAGCCCGAGGACCGGCAATGCGGGCGCGCCGGCATAAGCGCATTCCTTCTCGAAGATGTAGCGCTGCACCGGGGTCCAGCCGGTGCCGCCATCCTCGACCGGCCAGTGCGTCGCCAGCCAGCCCTTCGTATGCAGGATTCGCTGCCATTCGAGGCCGATGTCGGGCTCGACGAACACACCCGGCGTGCGCCGCGCGCCATCGATCAGGCGCTCGGTCAGGTGCGTTTTTAGGAAGTCGCGCACCTCGGTCTGGAAGGCGAGTTCATCGGGGGTGAAATCCATGTTCATGCGTCAAATCCCGCCAGTTCCGGTCGCCCAGAGGATGCTGCGGCGCAAGAGTTCGTAATAGATGGGGTAGTTCCACGCGCATTTCTCGGGATGCGGGTAGAAATCCTGCATGCCCGGCAGATCGTAATGCCCGCGGCAATGCCCCAATGTGTTGTAGAGGATTCCGCCCGCACCGATCGCGCGGGTGTAGATCACCGGGACGACCGTTTCGGGCCAGTTCGCATCGACAAAGCCGGTCGCCTCGCCCGCAAAGCGCGTCTGCGCCAGCGTGCGGATGTCGCTGACCTGTTTCATCAGATACAGTTCGTCGACCACATCGAAATCGGCGATACCCCGCGTCACGTCGTGGTCGCCGTCGACGATCTGAACCGTGAACGGTGCGCCGATCGGCGGGTGCGCCTTGAACTGGGTGCCCAGCATCTGCATCACATCGGGGCGTTCCTCGGGGCTGTCGACACCGGCATCGGTGAAGCGCAGGATCGAGTTGGTGCCGTGCAGCGCCAGCCACCGGCCACCTTTTTCGAGGAACGCGGCGATCGCCTGCGCTTCCGCCTCGGACGGCATCAGGTCGCAGGTATAAGTGACCAGGAAACGGCACGCGGGCAGGCGATCGGCAACGCCGTTGTAGTCATGCGCAACGGTGGTGCGGATGTTGTCGTGCTCGGCGAGCAGTTTGAGCAGCTCGAGCCGGGCGAAGTCTATGTCGTGGTATTTTCCCGCCGCGACGAAATGCGCATCGATCCGTTCAGCCATGCCTCAATCTGCCCCTTAGCTGCGGAAATTTCCACCGCCATCGACGGTGAAGTCGACACCGGTGGTGAAGCTGGCCTGATCGGACAGCAAAAAGACGATGGCGTTAACCACCTCGGCCGCTTCACCGACGCGGCCCATGGGGTGGTTGGCGGCGAACATCGCCTCGACCTCTTCCACGGTGCCGGGGAGCGCTTCGAGATAGCGTTCGAACATCGGCGTGCGGATTGCGCCGGGGTGGACGGTATTGGCGCGGATCGGCAGCCCCTTTTCGGCGCAGTCGAGCGCGATGGTCTTGGTGAGCGCGGTGACCGCGGCCTTCGATGCGCAATAGGCGGCAAAACCCGAGCCGACCCGCAGCGCGAGCATCGATCCGATGTTGACGATCGCGCCCGGCTCCCTGGCGGCGGCGATCGCGGGGATCGCCGCGCGGCAGCCGTTGAAGGTGCCATTGAGGTTGATGTCGATGGTGCGCGCCCAGCTGTCGAGATCGACATCGGTCACGGCTCCGGGCTCCGAAATTCCAGCGACATTGACCAGATGGGTGAGCTTGCCGAAGGTGGCGACCGCCGCCTGGACCGCCGCCTCCCATTGCGCGAGATCGCGCACGTCGAGCGACACCGCCATCGCGCGCTCGCCGAGCTCGGATGCCAGCGCCTTGGCCTTGTCGAACTGGATATCGCCCAGCACCACGCTGCCGCCCTCGGCGACGATCCGCCGCCCGGTCGCGCCGCCGATGCCTTCCGCCCCGCCCGAGATCAGTGCGACCTTGCCCTGCATAAGTCCCATATTCTAGCGCTCCAGTATCGCGACGGCGGAAAGGCCGGGCGCGCCATAGACATGGCTGTAGGCGGTCTTGGGGCTGCCCGGAACCTGCCGCGCGCCGCCGCGTCCGCGCAGTTGCACGGTGTTTTCATAGACCTGCCGCAGCCCCGACGCGCCGATCGGCTCGCCGCAGGCCAGGCAGCCGCCATCGGTGTTGACCGGAAGCGGCCCATTCAGTTCGGTACGCCCTTGCGCCAGCCACTGCTCCTGCTCGCCATCCTTGCAGAAGCCGTTCTCGGCCATGTGCATGATCTCGGCGCCCGATTCGGTGTCCTGCAACTGTGCGACATCGATATCCTCGGGGCCGATCCCTGCCGCCTCGTACGCGGCCTTGCTGGCAAGCTCGGTGGGTTTGCCGCCGCGCTCGACGCTGATCGCGGGGGCAAACACCTCGAACGATCCGGGCGGCCGGGTGCGCACCGCGATGCCGGCGATCTTCACCCCGTCCGCGCCAAGCTCGCGCGCCTTCTTCTCCGACGCGATGATCAGCGCCACCGCGCCCTCTGCCGGAGAGCAGAACATGTATTTGGTCAGCGGATCGTTGACCATCGGCGCATTGAGGATCGTGTCGAGATCGACCGGCGAGCGCCGCCAGGCGTGCTCGCACAAGGTACCGTTGCGGAAGGCCTTTTCCGCGACCATGCCCAATGTCCGGCGGCTGATGCCGTGCAACTGCATGTACCGCTGGCTCTTCATCGCGAAGAACTGCGTGGTCAGCATCAAGCCGGTTTCGCCATACCATTCGGGCAGGCCCCAGTCGCCGGGCTTGGCGTTGAACGCGCCGCGCGGGTGCTTGTCGAACCCCACCGCCAGCGCGACATCGCATTGGCCTGAAGCGACCGCATTGCGCGCGGAAGACAATGCGCTGCCGCCCGTGGCGCAACCGTTGGAAACGTTTATGAAGGGAAGTCCCGTAAGGCCAAGCTCATTGACCATGATGTCGGCATTGCCCGCGCCTTCGGAGCCGCCATAGGCGCATTCGATATCGGTCCAGTCCAGCCCTGCGTCCGCCAGCGCCCGGCGCACCGCGAACACGCCCTGATCGCGCCCGGACCTGCCGTCGGTACGCCCGAACGGGTGGATCCCTGCGCCGATGATCTGGACGTTGGTCATGCGCCTGCTCCTGCGGGTTTGAACGCAAAGGTCGACCGTCCCGGTGCGAACTCGGTCAGAACCATTTCCATCGCCATCCCGATTTTCAAGTCAGCGAGTGCGGCTCCCTCTATCCGGGTCTCGACGATCACCTGCCGCGGCAGCTCGACATAGCCGATCAGGAACGGCGTGAACGCTTCGGGCCCGGCATAAGGCGGTGATTTGGGACGGAAATCCTGGCTGGTCCACGACCACAGGGTGCCGGTACGCGAAAGCGCGACCGCATCGAAATGCTGCGCGGCATCGCCTTGCGGCATCGGGAAGACGATCTCGCCGCTGACGCGGTGTCGCCCGCCGATCAGCTGCGGTTCGGCTCCGTCGGTCCACAGCCCCACTGCCACCGGTGCGGGCGCGCTCATGCCGCCACCCTCAAGGCCTTGGGCGCATAGCTGTCGAGCCCGCTTGCCGGGTCCCCCAGCCATTGCGACAACAGCAGAACCCGCTTGTGCGCATGGCCGATCTCGAGCTCGTCGGTGGTACCCATGCCGCCATGCAGTTGCACCGCCTCGCGCCCGATCTGCAGCGCGGCTTCGGCAACAATCGCCTTCATCCCCGCGATTGCCGCTGCGTCGGCTGATGTCACCGCGGCGATCAGCGCGCTTTTCGCCTGGTCGACCAGCGCATAGCAATCGACCATCCGGTGCTGGATCGCCTGGAACCGCCCGATCGGCTGGCCGAACTGCTCGCGCTGGCGGACATAGGCAAGCGTGTCGTCGAACAGCCGCTGGGCGAGGCCTGCCATCTCGGCGGCGGCGACCAGACGCGCGGTGGACAGCACCTGCTCGACCGCAGCCCATGCGATATCGAGCCGGGCGTCGCGTACCACCTCGCACCCGCGCAGCTGCACTTCTGCGGCAATGTTGCCGTCGATGACCTGATAGCCCCGGCGAAACACGCCGGGCGCATCGGTTGCGATCACGAACAGAGCGGGCTCGCCATCGAGCACTGCGCTGACCAGCAGCCAGTCCGCCGCCATGCCGCCCAGCACGAAGGTCTTGTCGCCGCTGAGCGTATAGCCCGACGCATTTTGCCTTGCGGTGGTGCTGCGCGGGGTGGTGACATGGCGTCCCTCGGGCTCGAACACCGCGAGCGCTGCGACCGCTTCGCCGGATGCCAGCGCCTCGATCACGGGGTCGCCTTCGCGCAACGCCTTGCCCGCCAGCGCCAGCGGCAGCACCGCGTTCTCCAGCCAGTTGTCAGAGGATATGCGCTGGCCGAAGCTCTCGCCGACGGCGACGAGGTCGATCAGGCTGCTGCCAAGCCCGCCTCTGTCTTCGTCCAGCGCCATCGCAGTCAGCCCCAGCGCTGCCATTGCCTGCCAGCGTGCACGATCGATACCGCCGGGATTCGCCCGCTGCGCCTTGCGCGTGGCAATGTCGCTGCCGTCCAGAAAGCGCTCGACAGAGGCGCGGAACAGCAACTGGCTTTCGTCATAATCGAAATTCATGAGGCCAGCCCGAAGCGCACCGGCACCGAGGAGGGACCGCGCAGCATCATGTTGGGATGATAGGCGATTGCCGCCTCGTCGGTGAGCGTGATGGCGCCGATGCGCGGCAGCAGTTCCTCGAACGCCACGGTCATTTCCTTGCGGCTGAGCATGTTGCCGACGCACATATGGATGCCGCGCCCGAAGGCGAGATGCGTGCGCGCATTGGCGCGATCGGCGATGAAGGCGTCGGGATCGGCGTATTTTTCCGGGTCGCGGTTGGCGGCGGCATAGCGCATCATCACCATCGCGCCCCTGGGCAGCGTCACCCCGCCCAGCTCGGCGTCCTGCTTCATCACCCGCCAGATTCCCGACGACGCGCTCGCCAGCCGCAGCATTTCCTCGATCATGTTGGGGATGATCTTCGGGTCGGCCTTGGCCTTGGCGAGTTCGCCCGGATTGCGCGCCAGCAGGATGATCCCTTCGGCGAGCGTCGCGGTGGTGGTCTCGTTGCCCGCGACCAGCAGCTGCTGGACGATCGACAGCAGTTCGCCATCGTCCAGCGGCCGCTCGCCATCGACCTGGGCGTGGACCAGATCGGAGAGCAGATCGTCGGTCGGGGTCGCGCGGCGCAGGTCCATCTGCGCCTTGATCGCGTGCTGGAACTCGACCACTTCGCGCGCGCATTGAAGCTCTCGCTCGAGCGGCACCATGCCGCCCAGCCGGTCGACGAACGCATCGGTCCAGCGCTTGATCGTGCCGGCATCCTCATGGGTCAGCCCCAGTTGCTCGGAGATCATCCGGATCGGCAGCGGAATCGCGAAATCGCGGACGAAGTCGATGTCGTCCCTGGCCAGCATAATGTCGATCAGGTCGCGCGCGATCTCGCGGATATGCGCTTCGAGCTTGTTCACCCTGGGCGCGGAGAAGGCGAGATTGACCAGCTTGCGAAAGCGCGTGTGCACCGGCGGATCGGCGGTCAGCAGCGTATCGACCTGCGGCCAGCCATCCTCGAGGATCGCCTTGACCTGCGGGTCTTCCGAGCGCGCCCCCGAGAGCACCGCCTGAAAGTTGTTCGAAAACTCGTCGGTGCGCGCGGTCGCTTCGCTGACAAGCTTGTGGCTGAGCACCAAATACAGCCCGCTGGCCGCGTCATGATACACCGGCTGGCTGGGAATCGTCGCCTGATAGAAGGCGAACGGGTCGGACAGCACGTCCGGATGGAAAAAGCTTTTCTGCTCTGCCGCCACCGTCACTGCCTGCTCCCGCGTTTCTGGTCTGTCATGTCCCTGTCATAGCCCGCGGTTGCAGCGAGCGGCGATAGTCGAAAATGCTAGGATGCGGCGAATGGCGTGCAATAACGAAAATTGCGCAATTTGTGTTATCGGGGTATAAAATGGGTGAGATAACAGCACAAGGAACAGGCACATGAATGTATCGATCGGCGAACGCTGGGAAACTTATGTCGAGGCGCTGCTGAAGACCGGGCGCTATGGCTCGGCAAGCGAGATCGTCCGCGAAGGGCTGCGGCTGGTCGAGGAGCGCGAAGCCAAGCTTGCAGCGCTGCGCGAGACTATCGACGCGGCGATTGCCGAAGACAAATGGCACACGATGGAAGAGGTCGAAGCGCAGCTTGAGGCCGATCTCGATTCGTGGGAAGCCGAAGCTGCGAAGGTCTGATGCGTTCGCTCCGCATCAGTGCGAGGGCGCAGGCCCAGCTTCGGAAGATATCGGCCTATATTGCACGCGAAAGCGGCCATCGTGGTCTGGCCGATGCCTTCAGGCGAAGGCTTGTTCAAAAAGGGCGAAGGCTGGCCTCGTTTCCCGGCACCTTGGGAACAGCCCGGACCGACCTTGGCCCTGACATCCGCAGCACCCCGGTGGCGAACTATATCCTGATATTCCGCTATACGGCTGACACGGTCGATGTGTTGGCCGTGCTCCATGCGAGTTGCGACACCATTGCCCATTTTGAGGCCGGCTGATGTCTTGTCCCGCCCCTCTCAGCTGTGCGTCATCACCCCGCCATCGGCGATGATGCCCTGGCCGGTGATGAAGCGCGCATCGTCGCTGGCGAGGAATGCGATGACATCGGCGATATCCTCGGGCTGGCCGAGACGCTTGAGCGCCGACTTGTCCCGATAATAATCCGCTGCCTCGCCGTTCTCGAGCATGCCTCGGGTCATTCCGGTGACGATGCAGCCGGGCTGCACGCAGTTGACGGTCACCCCATAGGGTCCCAGTTCCATCGCCAGCGAGCGGGTGAAGCCCAGGATCGCGTGCTTGGACGCGGCATAGGCGCCCAGCCCGGCATCGCCATAGCGTGACAGGATCGATCCGGTGTTGATCACCCGGCCTGCCCTGGACGCCTTGAGCAGGGCAAGGCACGCCTTGGATAGCCGCGCAGGCGCGAGCAGGTTGACGTCGAGCCCGAACTGCCACTGGTCATCGGTCAGTTCGTCGAGCGTGCCTACCGGGCACACCCCGGCGTTGTTGATCAGGATATCGAGCCCGCCCAGCTGGCTTTGCGCGGCCGCCGCCAGCGTCGTGATCGCCTGGGGGTCGGCCAGGTTGGCGATGTGGTTGAAGGTGCCCGCCAGCCCCTCGCTGCTGATGTCGCAGGCCAGCACCGTCGCGCCATCGGCGAGCAGGCGGCGAACCGTCGCCGCGCCGATCCCCGATGCGGCCCCGGTGACCAGCGCCTTGCGTCCGTTCAGTCTGCTCATGCTCGTTCCTTCGTGGATTGGAGGCAGGCCCTCTGCGCAGCATCCATGCCGCGTGTCCAGCCTGTCGGGTCGCGCGCCGTCAGGCGATCTTGAGGATCATCTTGCCCTGGTTCGATCCCTCGAACAGCCGCATGAACGCAGGCAACGCATTGTCGAGCCCCTCGTCGATATGTTCGTCGACCACCAGACGTCCCGATGCTGCCCATTCGCCCATCTTCGCGCCACCCTCGGCAAAGCGCCCGACATAGTCCGCGACCAGCAGCCCGCGGATCGAGGCGCGGTGGACGATCAGCTGCCAGATGTTGCGCGCGCCCACGGGGCTGGGCGCGTTGTACTCGCTGATCAGCCCGCACAGCCCGATGCGGGCGCCATGCCGCAGGTTCATCAGCCCCCCGTCCAGAATGTCGCCGCCGACATTTTCGAAGATCACATCGACGCCATCGGGCGCCACCGCCTTGATCGCGGCATCCAGCGCGGCCATGTCCTTGCCGCGATAGTCGATGGCGTGATCGAAGCCATAGCGATCCTTGAGCCGTGCGCATTTTTCCGCGCCGCCCGCGATACCGATGGTCGTGCAGCCCAGGATCTTGGCGATCTGCCCGACCAGCGAGCCCACCGCGCCGGCTGCGCCGCTGACCAATACGACATCGCCGACCATCGGTTCGCAGACATCGATGAAGCCGAAATAGGCGGTCATGCCGACCGCGCCGAACAGCGAGAGATAGTTGGTCACCGATGGCACCGCATGCGGGTCGATCGGCTGGGTGAAGCCGCCCAGCGTGCCGACCGAATAATCCTCGATGGCGTTCAGTCCCAGCACCCATTGGCCCTTGGCGAAGCCCTCCGCGCGGCTTTCCTCGACCACGCCGATCGTGGTCGCGCGCACCGGGGCGCCCAGCGGGATCGGCGGCATGTAGCTTTCCGCATCGGACATCCAGCCGCGCTGCGCGGGATCGAGCGAGGCATAATGGTTGCGGATCAGGAACTGGCCGTCCTCCAACGCAGGGATCGCCGATGTCTCGAGCGCAAAATCGGCTGCGACCGGCGCGCCATCGGGGCGGCGCTTGAGGATGAACTGGCGGTTGCTGGTCATGGTCTGCGTATGTCTCCGATAAAGGGAATAAGGGGTAAGGTCAGTCCGCCCCGCGGCCGCCGTCGACCAGCATCGCGGTGCCGGTGACCATGCGCGCTGCGGGGCTGGCGAGGAAGGTCGCGGCGCTGGCGATGTCTTCTGCAGTGCCCACCCGTTGCAGCGCGTTGCCGTCCATGACGAAGGCCTTGACCTCGTCGCTGTCGCCATAGGCGCCGGTGATCATCTCGGTATAGATCACTCCGGGATTGAGCGAATTGACGCGCACCTTTAGGTCCATCTGCGCGCCTTCCAGGGCGGCCACCCGGCTGAAATGCGTCACCGCCGCCTTGGCCGCGCAATAGGCCGAGCAATCGTCGAGCCCGATCAGCCCGGCGAGCGAGGAGATATTGACGATCGAGCCTGCGCTCCTGGTGTCGCGCATCATCCGCATGCCGTATTTGGTCCCCAGCACCACACTCTCCACATCCGCGGTCCACAGGTCGCGGAACTCCTCCAGCGTGGTGTCGGGCAAGGGCTTGGAAAAGAACGACCCGGCCGAGTTGATCAGCGCGTCGACCGATCTGTGCGCCTTGGTCACCGTGTCGGCGAACGCTGCCCAGTCGCCTTCCGCCGTCACATCGAAGCTGTGAAATTCCGCGCTGCCGCCTGCGGCCTTGATCTGCCGGACGGTCTCCGCCCCGCGCTCATGGCTGCGCCCGGTGGCGATGATGTGAAAGCCTGCGCGGGCGAGGCGCAGCGCGGTCGCCCGTCCGATGCCCGAGGTCGCGCCTGTGATGATGGCGGTCCGGGTCATGTCAGGCTCCATCCGCCATCGACCACCATCTGCGTGGCAGTCATGAACGAGGATTCCTCGCTGATCAGGAACAGGATGCTCTCGGCGATGTCCTCGGGCTCCTGCGGCACGCCCAGCGGAACGTCGGCCCAGTGCGCGGGGTCATTCATCGCGCCTGCGGGCATCACGCCTTCGAGCAGCGGGGTCCGTGTCGGGCCGGGGCAGACGGCGTTGACGCGGATCATGTCGCCCTTGCGCCCGACCTCGACCCCGACCGCGCGCGCCATGTTGGCCATCGCCGCCTTGGCGGCCGCATAGGCAGAGATCGCGGGCGCCGCGCAATTGGCCATCACCGATGCGGTGAGCACGATGCTGCCCGTGGCGGGTTTGCCCCCGGCCTGCGCGCGCATCTGCGCCACCGCCTTTTGCAAGCCGATGAAGCTGCCCTCGACATGCACCTGATTGAGCCTGCGGAACCGCGCCATGTCCAGATCGATGATACGCTCGTAGTTGACGATCCCCGCGTTGGAGACCAGCACATCGAGCCGCCCGTAATGGTGCACGGCAGCGGCGATGGCATTGTCCCAGTCGTCCTGGCTGGTGACATCATGGGTGAGGCCGATGCAGTGGCAGTCGGCGGCAACGCCCTGCATCCGCGCGCCATCGAGATCGGTGGCAATGACATGCGCGCCGCGCTCTGCCGCCAGCCTTGCGGTGGCAGCACCGATGCCCGAAGCCGCGCCGGTGATCAGCACCACCTTGTTCCTGATGTCGAAGGTCATGGGTTCAGATCCAGTTCGATCATGCCGTCTTTCTCTTGCGCCGGGTAATGCGAGACCCCGCAGTGCGCGGGCGGGCCCTTGGCCGCGCCGGTGGTGATGTCGAAGCGCGCGCCATGGTGCGGGCAGATGACATGCCCGCGCCGCACTCTTGCGCCAGCCAGCGGCAGCAGCGCGTGGCTGCATAGGCCATCGAGCGCATGGACCCGGCCATCGCCATCGCGCACGACAAGAAATGCTGCACCCTCATGCTGCACAAAACGGGTGGTGCCCGGTGCAATATCCGACGGGGTCACGGGGGTGAAGGTCATGGCGCTTGTGATGGCGTAGAACGGGTTCGCCCGCAATCCTGCGCTTGTCCTGCAATGCACTTGCCCGCCCTCAAACACGCATCACCTTGACCGGAATCGCGCTCTGCAGCGCCTGGCCGGTGATCGGATCGAAGCCGCTGGTCTCGCTGACCAGCCGGTTGGTCGATCCGCCGCGCACGGGGACCGCGTCCGGGCCGAAGTCCGGGTCGCCATAGCCGTGCGCCATCGAGATCACCCCGCGGCGCAGGCCATCGGATGCCTTGGCAAGCGCGTGCACCTCGCCATGCGGAGAGGCGATGCGGATCATCTCGCCATCAGCGACGCCAAGGCCCGCCAGATCGTCGGGGTGGATGTGCGCGGGGTTGGTGGTGCGCTTGGCCGCGAGCGCGGACAGATGCCCGCCGGTCGAATTGAAGCGGTGGCGGCTGCGGCGCGAGATCAGCCGGAAGGGAAAGCCCTGGCGCGCCGGATCGTCGCGTCCATATGCGACGAGCTGCGCGGGCATGTCGCCGACCGCCAGATCGAATCGCGCCTCGTGTCCTGGCTCTGCCGGTTCGACGATCGGGTGCTTGTCGTCATAGATCACTGCCTTGCCATCGGGGCTGTCGGCGCGGACCTGGCTGGGCGGCACCACGCAGCCTGCAACCGCCATGTCGAGAAAGGTCTGCTTGTCGGGACACACGTCCATCGGGCAGGGGCCCCCTGCCAGCGGCAGCCCGGTGCCCAGCCTTTTGGCGAGCCCCCAGAGCATCTCGTATTCGTCGAGCAGATCGCCCGGGCGCGGCAGCAGCGCCTCGGTGTAGCGCGCGTATGGGATCTCGTACCACCATTCGGACAGCGACGAGATGTCGTCGCGCTCGAGGCACATCAACGGCGCGAGGATATAGTCCGAGCGGCGCGCCGAGACGCCTTCGCTGCGGATATCGACGCTGACGAACAGCTCGAGTGCATCAATCGCGCGCGCCATCTTGTCCTGGTCGGGAAAGGCCAGCATCGGGTTGCCACCGATCGAGATCAGCGCCTTGATCTGGCCTTGGCCGGGGGTGAGGATTTCGTCGGCCAGCACGTTGCACGGCATTTCGCTCATCAGATGGGTGAGGCCGCGGAAGCGCGAGGCGGGAAAGCCCTCGCCCCACAATTTCATCGGCGGCGCGACCTGTGCGCGGCGCGGGGTCACGGGCGTGAAGATGCGCGGGATCGAGCTCTTCTCGCCCTCGCGGCAGAAGCGGCCGCACAGGATGTTGAGGCTGCTCACCAGATATTGCGTCAGCGTGCCGTTGCCCGCCATCTCCGGCCCCGTCCCGGTACTGGCCGAGCCCCTGGTGCCGCCTGCGAACATCCGGGCGGCGGCGACGAGGTCCGCTTCGGTGACGCCTGCGCGCGCGGCAGCGATCGAGGGCGGGAAGCCGGACACAGCCTCTTTGAGCTCGGCGAGGCCATCGACATGCCCTTGCACGAACGCCTCGTCATACAACCGCTCCTCCAGGATCACGTGGATCATCCCCGCGAGCAGCGCCGGGTCCTCGCCGGGCTTCACGGGCAGATGGATGTGCGCCAGCGCGGCGACATCGCTGGTGCGCGGGTCGGCGACGATCAGCTTGAGGCCCCCCTCGATCGCATCGCGCAACCGGCGCGATGGCGAGAACGGGGGCAGGCCGCCGGGCGGGCCGTAATGCGAGACGATGGGATTGTTGCCGATGAAGAACGCGACATCGGCCTCGCCAAAGACATGCCCGCCGCCCTGCCAATGGCCGTACTGGAACGCGGTGTAGACCTTGGCGGGCTGGTCCAATGTCACGCTGGTGTAGAAATGGCGGGTGCCCAATCCTTGCGCAAACGCCATCGCAGAGGCGACGCCTGCGGAGTTCTGGAACGAATAGGTGCCCGCATAGATGGCGACGCTGTCGGGTCCGTGCTCCTCGATCAGCGGCTTGAGCTTCGCTGCGATCTCGTCGAGCGCCTGCTGCGTTGCGATCGGGGCGAACCCTTGCGCGCCCTTCTTCTGCGAAGCCAGCAGCCGTTCGGGGTGATGGTGCGCCTCGGGCAGCTGGCGGCCCTTGATGCAGGTATAACCGCCGAACACCGGATCCTCCGGATCGCCCGACACGCGCACGACCGTGTCGCCCTCGGTCTCGACCAGGATCGCGCAATTGGCATGGCAGAAACGGCAGAAGCTGCGCTGGACCGGCATGCTGGTATCTCCCCTGGGCACGCGCCCGGCTGGCATGCCGGACCGGGCCAGCAATTCGGGCCAGCCTCGTGCTCTCATGCCCTTCACCCTAACCGATGCCGTAAGGGCCGCGACTGTCATTTTTGACACTTGAGGCAAACCTGTCCGCCGGTCATTTTTGCGCAACATGAGAAAATGGTGCGGACACGAACCGCAGCAAAAGGGGAGGCATTGATGAAGGTATCAACCTATCTGTCGGTTTCGGCATTCGCGCTGGGCCTTGCAACGCTGGCGGCACCTTCGGCTGCGCTGGCGCAGGATCAGGCGCCAGAGGGCGCCGAGGTCGCGCAGGAAACCGGGCTTCGCACCATCGTTGTCACCGCGCAGCGCCGCGAGGAATCGCTGCAGTCGGTTCCCGTCGCGGTGTCCGCGATCGATGCGCAGGCGCTTGCCACCGGCGCGGTGGACGACCTTCGCGACTTTGCCGGTCGCGTCCCCGGGCTGGTGGTCGATCCGGTCAATGCCGGGCCTTCGGCTGCCGCCATCGCCATCCGCGGCATCAGCTTCGAGGATATCGAAAAGAGCTTCGATCCCGCGGTCGGAGTCGTGGTCGACGATGTCTTCATCGGCACCAATACCGGGCAATTGCTCGATGCGTTCGATCTGGAATCGATCGAGATCCTGCGCGGACCGCAGGGCACATTGTTCGGGCGCAACACCATCGGCGGCGTGATCAACGTCCGCCGCAGCAAGCCCACCGGCGAATGGGGCGTGCGCGCCTCGATCGGCTATGCCGAGTACAACACCATCCGCGGACGCCTTGTCGTCAACACCCCGATGATCGGCGATTTCCTCGCGCTCAAGGGCTTCTTCTTCTACGACAACACCGATGGCTATCTGCGCAACGCGACGCAGAACAACCGCCGCACCAACGAATACGAAGTGTGGACCGCGGGCGTCACCGCGCTGATCACGCCGAGCGACAATATCGAGGCGGTGATCACCTATGAGCACATGGAGGAAGACGGCGAGGTCGCCACCGCCAGCGTGTCCAACGACCGCGACCTGATCTGCCTGCAGGTGCCGGTGCCGGGTGTCGGGCTGGTCCGCGCCTTCCAGATCCCGGGCAATCAGTGCAACCGCACGCCCACCAACAGCCGCCAGCTCTACACCGTGTTTGGCAATATCCAGACCCCGGTGCGCAACAAGACCGACGCGATCAGCGGCACGATCAATATCGAGCTGGGCGATTTCACGCTGACCTCGGTCACCGGCTGGCGCAAGAACAACGAGAGCGTGCGGCAGGATTTCGACTCCGCCTCGATCAACTTCTTCGATACGCTGCGAATCCAGAAGTACGAGCAGTTCAGCCAGGAAATCCGGTTTGCCGGGGACGTCACCGACTGGATGGATATCGTGCTGGGTGCCTATTATTTCGACAGCCAGTACACGCTGCGGCAGACCTCGTTCTTCGGGTTTCTCGGCCCCAATGCCAGCGCGTTTCAGCTTTCGATCGGCGATTCCAAATCCTATGCCGGCTTTGCCGATGCGCGCTTCAAGCTGTCCGACAAGCTCACCTTCGGCGTCGGTGGCCGCTACACCCGTGACGAGAAGGCGCTGGTCACCAACTTTGCGCTCAGCCCCACCGGCGTCTGCCCGGTCGGCTTTGCCGGGATCACTGCGGCATCGTGCGTCGGGGCGGAGGATTTCGGCGAGTTCACCTATCGCGCCAGCCTGGACTATCAGTTCGAAGGCGGGCAGCTGGCCTATGCGTCCTATTCGCGCGGCTTCCGCTCGGGCGGCTTCAACGGTCGCGCCGCGACGCCGACCGCGATCGGCCCCTATCAGCCGGAAATCGTCGATGCCTATGAAATCGGCCTGAAGGCGGATTGGCTCGACCGTCGCCTGCGCACCAACATCGCGATCTTCCAGACCGATTATTCGGACAAGCAGGAAGAGCTGGTGCGTCCCACCCTGGCGCCGTTCAACGCCATCCAGGCGCAGGAAACCATCGTCGAGAACGCCGCCTCGGCCCGGATCAAGGGTATCGAGCTGGAAATTGTCGCGTTGCCGATCGATGACCTCGCGTTCAACTTCTCGGCGACCTATCTCGATGCCAACTACCAGAATTTCGTGCGCGGCGGCATCGACGTGTCCGATCTCGACCTGCGCCGTGCGCCGAAATATGCCTGGTCCGCCGGTTTCGATTACACCCGCCCGGTGGGTGATGGCGAATTTCGCTGGAGCACCATCTTCCGCTATGTCGACAGATACGCGACCTGCATCGTCACCGATGGGGCGCTGCAGGCGCAGGGCATCATCACCAACGAGCGCCGCTGCGAATCCTCTGAGCGCGAGATCCTCGATTCGACCCTGTCGTACAAGCACGACTTCGGCGGTGCGAACGTGACGTTCAGCGTGTTCGGTCGCAACCTGCTCGACAATCGCGGCCTTTCCAGCACGCTGCCGGTGGCCGGTCTGTTCACCTTTGCCGGTGTCCGTCCGCCCCGTCAGCTGGGCGCTGAAGTGATGCTCGAATTCTGATATACTGTCGCCCGCCATCCATTTGCACGGGATGGCGGGCCCAGTCCCTAGACCACACCAACACGGGATCGCGACCGCGCAAGATATGGCCAAGCCCTTTCCGCCTCACCCCTATCTTCACGGCCATCATGCCCCCAACCGTTTCGAGGCCGACGCGCCCGATCTGGTGATCGAGGGTGAAATCCCCAAGGATCTCGCAGGCGTGTTCTATCGCAACGGGCCCGAGCCCTTGCACCCCACGCGCGGCGACGAGTATCACTGGTTCGATGGCGACGGCATGGTCTATGGCTTCTTCATCGAAGAGGGCCGCGTCTCGATGCGCAACCGCTGGGTGCGGACCGAGAAGTTCGAGCTCGAAAAGGCCGCAGGCGAGCGCCTGTTCGGGGTGTTCGGCAATCCGATGACCGCCGACCCCTCGGTGCAGGGCAAGCGTTACAACACCGCCAACACCAACATCATCATCCATGGCGGCAAATTGCTCGCGCTGATGGAAGGCGCGCCGCCGGTGGTGCTGGACCCGCGCGACCTTTCGACCATCGGCGAGGATCATTATGGCGGCACCATCTCCACCACCTTCTCCGCGCACCCCAAGATCGATTGCGCCACCGGCGAGATGATCAACATCGGCGCGATGATCAACGGGCCGATGGGGGCTGCGGAGATCCGCTACGATGTGATCGACCGCACCGGCGCGCTGACCCGCAGCCAGGTTATCCCGGTGCCGCACATGAGCCTGATGCACACCTTCTTCGTTACCGAAAACTGGGTGGTGTTTCCGGTGCTGCCGATCGACACGGACCTTGGCCGGTTCATGCGCGGCGGGCCGATGACCGCCTGGGTCAACGACCGGCCTTCCAAGCTCGCTCTGATGCCGCGCAACGGCAGCGCCGATGACCTGCGCTGGTTCGAGTACGAGCCGCGGCACATGTTCCACGAGCTCAATGTCTGGGAGGAGGACGGCCGGATCATCGCCGATGTCGCCGCCGCCAACGGCACCGCTCTGTTCCCCGACGAGACCGGGGTGCGCGCGACGCATTCGGGTACCCGCCAGAGCCTGCGCCGCTGGACCATCGATCTCAATGCCAACACCGACGTGATCCGCGAGGAAGTGCTCAACGAGCGCGACCTTCAGTTCCCGCGTCCCGACGACCGGCTGATGACGCGCAAGACGCGGCACAGCTTTGCCAACATCAACCTGGAATCGCGCGATGCCCGGGTCGAGGGGCTGGATGCCGCCTTGCGCTTCGACACCGTCACCGGCACGGAGGACATCTACCATTTCGGCAAGGGTGCAGCGGCGGGCGAGCTGATCTTCGCACCAAGGCTGGGCGCAAAGACTGGGCCCGAGGGCGAGGCGGACGGCTATGCCATGACCTTGGTCCACCGCGCCAATGCGCCGGGCAGCGAGCTTGCGATCTTCAATGCGCTCGATATCGCCGCAGGCCCCATCGCCCGCGTGCTGGTGCCGTTCCGCGTGCCCAGCGGCTTCCACTGCAATTTCTACTCCGCAGACGGCGATCTCTATGCCCGCGCGCTGGCGCACTGAGGGCCCGTGAGCATGATCGCCGACATGGTCGCGCGCGGCGCGGCCGCCACGCCCGACAAGCCCGCGCTGATCCAGGATGACGAGACGCTGAGCTATGCGCAGCTCGACGATCTGGTCTGCCGCTGCGTCGCTGCGCTCAAGGCCAGCGGCATCGGCAAGGGGGACCGGGTGGCATTTCTGGGCCTCAACACCATCGATTACGTGATCCTGCTGATGGCGAGCTTGCGGATCGGGGCGGTGACGGTCGCCGTCAACTGGCGGCTGGTGCCGCGCGAGATCGCCTATATCGTGAAGGACGCCGGGGCACGCTTCCTGCTGACGCAGAGCGCGGTGCTGGACAACGCGCTGGCGGTGCGCGCCGAGGCGGGACTGGCGACGATCCTGCTGGGCGATGGCGATTTCGAGGGTCGCGCGACTTTCCGGCAGTGGGTGCAAGGCTTTGATCCGGACCGCTCGCTGGCCGATCTGGCCGATGGCGATGTCGCGGTGCAGCTGTACACCTCGGGCACCACCGGTCACCCCAAGGGCGCGCTGCTCACCCATGGCAGCCTCACCGCTTCGCTCAGCCAGGGGCGCAAGATCGGCGAGGACTGGGCGGCGTGGCTGGCAAGCGACGTCTCGCTGGTGGCGATGCCGCTGTTCCATATCGGCGGCACCGCCTGGGTCATGCAGACGCTCAACGGTGGCGGCACCGGGGTGATCCTCGCCCAGCCCGATGTCGCGGTGATCATCGCGGCGGTGCAGAAGCACGGCATCACCAAGATGTTCGCGGTGCCTGCGGTGCTCAACATGATCCTCAATCATCCGGACGCCCAAGGCGCGGATTTCAGCTCGATGCGGGTGCTGCCTTATGGTGCCTCGCCGATCCCGCTCGACGTGCTTAGCCGCTCGATGCAGATGTTCCCCAATGCGCAGTTCGTCCAGATGTACGGCGCGACCGAGACCAGCGGCACGATCGTTTATCTGCCGCCCGAAGACCATGATGTCGCAGGGACGCCGCGTATGGCGGGCTGTGGCAAGCCGTTTCCCGATGTCGAACTGCGCATCGTCGGCGAGGACGGGCAGGACCGCGCGGCAGGAGAGGTCGGCGAAGTCTGGGTGCGCGCGCCGCTGGTGATGGCGGGCTATCACAACCTGCCCGACGCCAATGCCTCGGCGTTCGTCGATGGCTGGTACCGCACCGGGGACGCAGCCTATGTCGATGCCGATGGCTATCTCTATCTGTTCGACCGGGTGAAGGACATGATCGTCTCGGGCGGCGAGAACATCTACCCCGCCGAGGTCGAGAACGCGCTGCATCACCACCTTGCCGTGCGCGATTGCGCGGTGATCGGCGTGCCCGATGCCCGCTGGGGCGAGGCGGTGAAGGCGATCGTCGT
Organism: Blastomonas sp. AAP25; assembly: GCF_001295965.1. Taxonomy (NCBI): domain Bacteria; kingdom Pseudomonadati; phylum Pseudomonadota; class Alphaproteobacteria; order Sphingomonadales; family Blastomonadaceae; genus Blastomonas; species Blastomonas sp. AAP25. The sequence continues at coordinate 379,664 of NZ_LJHP01000020.1, read as the reverse complement.
GCTGAAGGATGGCGAGAATGCCGATGAGGCGGGGCTGATCGCTTTCGCGCGCGAGCATATCGCCGGGTTCAAATGCCCCAAGAGCGTGGATTTCATGACCGAACTGCCGCGCAACCCTTCGGGCAAGGTGCTCAAGAAGGAACTGCGCAAGCTCTATTGGCAGGAGGGCGAACGGCAGATCGGTTGACGCGAGAAGTCTTGGCAATGCCGTAGATCAGCCGGTCCCCCGCGCAGGCGGGGGTCCATCTCCCGACCGTTGTGCCGGGTGACAGCTTAGGAGATGGGCTCTCGCCGTCGCGGGAGACCGGAAATTTTTGGGAGACGACAATCATGACCACCACCCGCCAATGGCTGATCGCAGGCCGCCCGCGCGGTCGCCCGGTTGAGGATAGCGACTTCGAGCTTGTGACCAAGGACCTGTCCGCGCCCGGCCCCGGCCAGATGCTGCTCAAGACGCATTATCTCGCTTTCGATCCCGCGCAGAAGGGCTGGATGGAGAACATCGCCGATTATGTCGCGCCGACCGAGATCGGCGAGGTGATGCGCGGCTCTGCGATTTCCGAGGTGATCGAATCGAACGTCGGCAAGTTCCCGGTCGGAACGATGGTGATAGGGTCGACCGGCTGGACCGAATATCACCTCTCCGATGGCGAGGGGCTGGTGCCGTGCGATCCCGCGCTGCCGCCCACCGCGATGATGTCGGTGCTCGGCACCACGGGGCTGACCGCCTATTGCGGGCTGTTCAAGATCGGCAAGCCGGTGGCGGGTGATACCGTGCTGGTCTCGGGCGCGGCAGGGGCGACCGGATCGATCGTCGGCCAGCTCGCCAGGATCGCGGGATGCCGCGTCGTCGGCATCGCGGGCGGGCCCGAGAAATGCGCCTGGCTGGTCGAGGAGGCGGGCTATGACGCCGCGATCGACTACAAGGCAGGTGGCCTCAAGGCCGCGATCAAGCAACATTGCCCGAACGGTGTCGATGTCATCTTCGACAATGTCGGCGGCGCGATCCTCGATGACATGCTCGCCCATATCGCGACGAACGCGCGCGTTGTCATCTGTGGCGGAATCAGCCGCTACGAGACCGGGCAGATGCCCGCAGGGCCGCAGAACTATTTCAACCTCATCTTCCGCCGTGCGACGATGACCGGGTTCATCGTGCTCGACTGGGCGGCGGAGTTTCCCTTGATCCGCAAGCGGCTGGCCGGGCTGGTCAAGGATGGCAGGCTGACCTATCGCGAGGATATCCAGCACGGCTTCGAGAACGCGCCGCAGACGATGCAGCGATTGTTCTCCGGCGCCAATCGCGGCAAGCAGATGCTCAAGCTCTAGCCAATTCTCCACACAGGAGGGCACCCAACTCTCGCGAAGGCGGGGGGTGGCTGCTGCGCTCGGGGCATCCTGATGGCAAACCGCGCAACTTTGTTGCATTGCAATATTGTTGCGTCGTTTTCAAGCCACTGGTATAAAACGATATTTTTGCAACATGCATAAACTGCAACCAAAGCTGCAAAAATAGCATTCGCAAATGCAACATTTCTCTTTGCAACCTATCAATCGCGCACTTAAGTACAGGGTGTAACCAACCAAAGCCCTGTTCAGGGGCCAATCCCTCCCCAAGATTGAAAGGAATGCTACCCATGACCATTCGTGCTTCCGCCCTGATCGGCGCCGTGCTTCTCGCAGCTACCGCTGCTCCCGCTTTCGCTCAGGACGATGCCCTGATCTCGAAGAACCAGACCATCTATGACGCCGAAGGCAAGCGCGTCGGCAAGGTGACCCGCGTTCTCGAGGACGGCTCGGCCCTGGTCATCTACAAGGGCAAGGTCGTGCGCATCGGCGCTGCGACCCTGACCGCAGACGAAGGCAAGGTTTCGACCTCGCTTTCCAAGAAGGAACTCGCGCGTCTGGATTGATCCGTCAATTCATTCGCCGACCGGCCATGTGCCGGAAGGTAAGGGGCGGGAAAGCACGACGGTGCTTTCCCGCCCCTTTTCATTTGCGGCGAAACCCGCTTAGGGTTGCGGCATGAAACTGACCGGACCTGCATCGCACAGCTTTTTCTCGCAGCGGCTCAAGCTGCATTATGCCGATTGGGGCAACCCGGACAAGCCGCCGCTGATCCTGGTGCATGGCGGCGAGGATCACTGCCGATCGTGGGATTGGGTGGCGGGCGAGCTGATGGCCGACTGGCATGTCATCGCGCTTGATCTGCGCGGACATGGGGATTCGCAATGGACCGCCGACGGCAATTACCCGATCATGAACTTCGTCTACGATCTGGCGCAGCTGGTGGAGCAGTTCGGCTATGAACAGGTGACGATCGTCGCGCATTCGCTGGGTGGCAACACCGCGCTGCGCTACGCCGGGCTGTACCCGGAAAAGGTGCGCAAGATCGTCGCGATCGAGGGCCTCGGCCCCAGCCCCAAGATGGTGGAAGAGCGCGCGCTGACCCCGATCGACGAGCACTGGCGCAAATGGTTTGCCGACAAGCGGGCACGGGCGGCGCGCAAGCACCGCGAATATGCCAGCTTCGAAGAGGCGCTGCAGCGCATGCACGCCGAAAACAGCTATCTGACCGCGGAGCAGGCGCGGCACCTGTGCGAGCATGCGGTGATCCGCAACGAGAACGGCACGTACAGCTGGAAGTTCGATCCGCACATCCGCGTCTGGCCGATCCTCGACATCACCACCGATCAGATGCAGGCGCTCTGGCAGCGGATCACCTGCCCGACCCTGCTGTGCTGGGGCGAGAAGAGCTGGGCCTCCGATCCGGAGGCCGATGGCCGCATGGGGCTTTTCCATAACGCGCGCCTCGCCAAGTTTTCCGATGCGGGCCACTGGCTGCACCACGACCAGTTCGACCGCTTCATGGCCGAGTTGAAGGGGTTCTTGTGATGCAGCAGGCAGACGATTTCCTCACCGAATGCGATCGCATCCATGCGCTGCTCGCACCGCTCGACGATGCCGCGCTGGCAACGCCAACTGCGTTCAAGGGCTGGACGATCGGCGATATCATTGGCCATCTGCATGTCTGGAACCAGGCGGCGCAGATGTCCTTGAAGGATGAAGACGCGTTCAAGGCGTTCATGGGGCAGGTCGGCGGGATCATCCGGTCTGGCGGCGATCTGAATGCGTTCGAGCGCGTCTGGCTTGATGGCCTCGCCGGTCAGGCGCTGGTTGACGCCTGGGCCGAGACCTACCGCGCCACCGCAGCGGATTTTGCGCAAGCCGATCCGGCGCAGCGCGTGCCCTGGGCGGGGCCGAGCATGAGCGCGCGGTCATCGATCACCGCGCGGCTGATGGAAAGCTGGGCGCACGCGCAGGCGATCTTCGACGTGCTGGGCGTCGAGCGCGAGAACGGCGATGGCTTGAAGAACATCTGCGTGCTGGGCTTCAACACTTATGGCTGGACGTTCAAGAACCGCAGGCTGGATGCGCCACAGCCGGTCCCGCAGCTGCGCCTTACCGCGCCCTCGGGCGAGGTCTGGACCTTCGGTGAACCGGCGGACGGCGAGCTGATCGAGGGCGATGCGGCCGAATTCTGCCAGGTGGTCACGCAAACGCGCAACATTGCGGATACGGCGCTCAAGGTGATGGGGCCGAATGCCACCGCGTGGATGGCCATCGCGCAATGCTTCGCGGGTGCGCCCGTCGATCCGCCTGCACCTGGGGTGCGGAAACGGATAAGCATCTGAAACAGGAGACGATTTGTCTTCATCGCTTTGGCGGTTAGACACCAGGGCGTGTAGGCTTGCTGGCCGGCGGGCTGGGATCGGTCGGCCGCTTCGGTATCGACTGCCGAAGGCAATGGCGGGTCCAGCCATCCTAAGCGGTCGCTTATGCCCGGCAATATAAGCAGAGAGCCAATGGCGCTGCGGCGAGGCGATTGCGAGATGTGGCGGGTCAGCGGCTTGCTGTGCTCCCCGGAATTGAAGGGCGGTTGCTGACACCTTTCAGCAAGGAGAGTGTCATGATCGATCACGCCGCCCCCGGCCGTCGCTGGGACCCCATCGTCAGAATCACGCACTGGACGATTGCCATCGCCGTGCTAGCCAATGCCATCGTGACAGAGGAAGGCGCCGCCGCGCATATCTGGGTGGGTTATGGTCTTGCGGCCATTCTCGGGCTGCGCCTGCTGTGGGGTATTGTCGGCCCTGCCGAGGCGCGATTTTCTGCCTTCTGGCCGAGTCCCCGCAAAGCGCTGGCACATGTGCGCGATATCCGGGCGGGAAATGTTACTCGCCATGCCTCGCACAATCCGCTCGGCGCGATGATGGTCTTTGCCATCTGGGGCTGTCTGCTCACGATTATCGCCACCGGAATTACCCTGGCCGGACCTGTGCCATGGGCTGGCACCGAGTATCAGCAGGAGCAGCACAGCGTTTCTGCGGGGCACGGCCGGCAGAGCGAGGTCGAAGAGGTCGAAGAGGGCGAAGAGGGCGAAGAGGGCATGCTCGGAGAAATCCACGAGACCGCCGCAAATCTGCTCTATCTCCTTATCCTCCTGCATCTGGCAGGCGTGGTGTTCGAGACACGGCGCAGCGGCAAGCAGGTTGTGATGGCCATGTCGCCGCTGGGGCGATAGGCAAGGCTAATGAGCGCAAGGACACGCATACGCGAACGCAAGGCCACGGGGATCAGCATCCTAGTGGCTTTGCAGGCGCTCGCCTGTGCGTTTTTCCTTGCCGATCTGGCAAGCGACGTAATGACTGACGGGATCGGCCTGCATCTGGCGATCGAGATGATCGCTGCTATTGCCCTATTAGCCGCAGTGGTCCTGGGCGCGATGCGAGTGCGCGGCCTGATCACCGCAGCACGTCGGGACGAGGCTGCCGTGGCCACAGCGCAAGGTGCGCTGGGCGAACTGATCCGCCTGCGGTTCGAGGAATGGCAGCTGACAGCCGCTGAGGCTGATGTCGCCCTGTTCGCTCTGAAGGGCTGTGATATCAGTGAGATCGCAAGGCTAAGAGGGTCAGCCGCTGGTACCGTCAGAGCTCAGCTTGCAAAGGTCTATTCCAAGGCAGGGGTCGAATCCCGATCTGGGTTGATCGCATTGTTTCTGGAAGACCTGATTGCTCTCCCGGACAAAAGCAGTCGGGTACTGGGCGGATAACGCAGCGAGCAATGTCTGCGCCGCAATTCGCGCGATTGCTTCAGCCCGTCCGCTGCTTCTGGAGAGCGGGCTTCACCCCCGCCGCGGCATCCGGAACGGCAGCATCAGCTTCACGATCCCCTTTTCCAGCCGGTCGAGCGACAGGCTTTCATGCACCGCCTCGGCCTGCTCGCCGAACAATCGTGTCTTGAGTGCGGTGCGCGAATAGAAGGGGGTGTCCTCCCAGGTGCGGCGGATTTCGACCGGGGCCCCGGCATCGGCGCGGGTGATGCGCGGCATGCGCCAGAGGGTCTTGGGCAGCACGCGCTCTGGGGGCAGTTCCACCTCGCTGATCGTGCCGTTGTCGGCAAAGCGCAGACCCATGGCAAAGCGCGAATCGTCGCGGCGCTGGCCTTCGTAGAGCACCACCGAATCGCGTGCCAGATGCGCGCGCGACCAGTGCCAGTCGGAAAAGCCGCGTTCGAGTGGTTCGACACCGGCGTTGCTGTCGATATAGCCCTCGCCCTTCCAGCTGAGCGAAGGGTTGTCGAGCTTGACCTCGACGACCGCGCGCGGCGCGATCGGGCGCCAGGCGTGGTTCCCTTCCGCATCGAGCGGCCACAATGTCTGCGGCATCACCTTGGGGAACACCCGGATGGTGCCGCGTACCTTCTTGGGGAGCGGCGCGGTGATCTCCGCCAGATCGATGCGCAGGCTGTCGCCATCCCAGTGCATCGAGCTGGGGCCGATCACCAGATTGTCGTGATCGCGCGCAAGGTGGCTGCGGCCCCGCTCGGTCATGCACCAGCCGCCGCGCGGGCCATACAGCGCGACGTTCATCGCGATGTGGTTGTCCGGATCGCCGCGCCCCGACCAGTGGTAATAAGGCGAGAACACGCTGCCGATGAACGCGATGATCGTCAGACCATGCTTGCCGTCGTCACTCAGCGCGTCGATGTACCACCAGGCATAGCCACCCGCCGGGACGATCGCATCGAAGGCAGGTCCGCAAGCAGCCGCTCTGCCGCCAAGCGGCCGGAGAGACTCGCCATCGGGATCCCGGCGCCGGGGTGAATTCCACCCCCGGCCAGATAGAGCCCCGGCAAACGGCTCGCTGCCCCTGGCCGCTGGAAAGCCGCCTTCCATCCATGAGTCGCCCGGCCGTAAAGCGCGCCGCCCGTCGCCGGGAACAAACCCTCGTAATCCGCTGGCGTCACCAAATGCGAGTTGTCCGCCGTTCGGTCGATCGTCAGGCCACAATCCTCCAGGAAGCCGAAAACTTGCCTCTCGCATTGGTCGATCTCCGCCTGTGAACTTTGGAATGTGTCGCCATTGGCTGGCGCGTTGACGATAAGCTGCAGCCGTTCGGGCCCCGGCGGCGCGCGCGCCGAATGGTCGTCGCGGTCCTGCGCGCAGATATAGATGGTGGGCGCCTCGGGCACCTGGCCGCGCTTGAAGATCGAATCGAACTCGGCGCGGTAGTCGTTCGAGAAGAACACGCTGTGCCTGACCAGAGGGAAGCCCGAGGTCTTCGCGTTGATCAGCCAGGTCATGCTGGACAAGGATCGCTGCTTGGGCGGCACCGGCGGCACCGCGCGGCGCACGCCGTCCCCCAGCCGCCCGATGTTGAGCGCAGCAGGATCGCCGTTGAACACGATCGCGCGCGCGCGGATGACCTCACCCGATTCGAGCCGGACCCCTGCAGCGCGGCCCTGCTCGACCACGATCTCGGCAATCGGCGCATCATAGCGGAACTGCGCGCCGTTGCTGCGGGCAAGCTCTGCGATGGCGGTGGCGATCGAGTGCATGCCGTTGTCGGCAAGCCAGACCCCGTCCTGCTCGACATGCGCAATCAGCATCAGGGTCGCGGGCGCGACAAAGGGCGACGACCCGCAATACGTGGCATAGCGCCCGAACAGTTGCTGCAGCCGGGGATCGGCAAAATGCCGGCCCAGCGCCTTCCACATCGCCTGATAGGGGCGGATCGCCATCGTCTCGGGCAGGCGCTTGAGGCCGATGCGCGTCACCAGCGAGAAGGGGGTAGGGGCGGATGCCTCCAGATACGGCTCGCGCAGCACGTTGAAGATGCGTGCCGCCTCGCCGCAGAAGGTGCGGAAACCCGCGGCATCCTTCGCGCTGAAATACTCGCCGATCGCTGCCTCGCTGGCCTGGACATCGGCGAGCAGGTCGAACGGGGCTTCGGGCCCCCATGCGTGGCGGGCAATCATGCTCGCCGGGGTGAGCGGGATCGCGGTCGCCAGATCGCCGCCGCAATCGGCAAACAGCCGGTCGAAAACCCATCGCATCGTGAACACCGTCGGCCCGCCATCGACCGGGCGGCCCGCCGCCATCACTTCGCGCAACTTGCCGCCGGGGGTGGGCTGGCGTTCGACCACCAGCACCGGCTCGCCCGCCGCAGCCAGCAACGCCGCCGCGCTCAGCCCGCCGACGCCCGCGCCGACGACAATGATCGGCTCATGCCGCATATGGCGGCCCGTCGGAAGAAACCCAGGTCATGAAGGGATGCTAGCAGGTGTCCATAAAGTTTGACAGTTATTTGTCAGGGTCAATGGACATGTACCAAAGGGCGTGCCTTGGTCCATTCTTGGTCCCCTGCGAAGGCCGGGGCCCATCACTGGACCCCTCCACGATCAGCCAGTGGTGCGCGTTGTGCGGCAGCAGGAGATGGGCCCCTGCCTGCGCAGGGGACCGGTGAGGGTCAGGTGCTTTTGGACAACATACCGCGCCGCATCAGATCGGCGATGTGCACCGGGAACGACAGCATCAGCGGCAGCGCGATCAGCGGCCAATCCGCGCCGGTCAGCGCGCCGCGCAGCGCGATCACGATGAACACCGCAGGGCCCAGCGCCAGCGCGACATCGAGCGGCTTGCCGCCGCGCATCACCAGCCAGACGAACTCCGCCGCCAGCACGGCAAGGATCAGGTCCGCCGCATGCCCGCTGGCGAAAAAGGCGGATACCGCGTCCATCTCAGCCGAACGGGCTGTTGAGCTGGACGATGGCATAGTTGAGCGCGGCGGCGACGCTGACCCAGCCGATATAGGGCAGCAGCAGCCACGCGGTCAGTTTCGAGAAGCGCCCGCAATAGACGATCAGCACCGCGATCGACAGCCACAGCGCCGCAACCTCGATCAGCGCCCAGTCGGGTCGCTGCACGCGGAAGAACAACAGGCTCCACATCACGTTGAGAAAGCCGTTGAATGCGAACAGCCCGATGACATTGGTGCGCGCATTGCGCGTCGGCGCGGCGCGCCAGGCGGCGAGCGAGGCCAATGCGGCGAGCGCGAAGATCAGCGTCCAGGCAACTCCGTAGAGCCAGCCCGGCGGAGCCCAGCCGGGTTGGTTGAGCCCCTGATACCAGGGCCCCAGATCGGTGATCGTGGCGCCGCCCGCGGCCACGATCAATGCCGCCATCGCCGCCAGGATGACGGGCAGAAAACCTTCACGATGCATTCGGCTTCAGCCTCCCAGCTGCAAAAATCACGTCGCCGTCACATCGGCCATCATGTCAGGCCCGCGACAGCCCCAGCAGATGTCCCATATCCTTCACGAAAATCTTGGCATGCGCCACCGGTTTGCGGCGGACGAGTTCCTTGTGCATGTAGCTCTGCCAGGTGAGGTACTGGACGTCGGGATCGGCGCACATCTTGACGAAGCGCTCACGGCGCTTGTCCGACGAATACCAGAAATACTGCATGATCCCCAGGATCCAGAACACCTTGCCGTGCTTGGCCATGAACTGCTTGCGGGCCTGTTTGAGCGCCGCAGGCTTTCCGGTGACGAGGAACTGGAACACCGCGTCGGCAGCCAGCCGTCCGCAGGCCATCGCATAATAGATGCCCTCGCCCGACGCCGGTGCCACGACGCCTGCGGCATCCCCCGCGACCACCAGATCGCGGCCATTGTCCCAGCGCTTCAGCGGCTTGAGCGGAATCGGCGCGCCTTCCTTGCGGATCGTCTCGCAGCCCGCCAGCCCGATCTGCTCGCGCATCAGCGCGGTAGTTTCGCGCAAGGGAAAGCCCTTGTTGGCGCTGCCCAGGCCGATGCTGGCGGTATCACCGTGCGGAAAGACCCAGGCGTAGAAATCGGGCGAGAGCTTGCCCTGATAATAGACATCGCAGCGGTCGGAATCGAAATCGGTCGCGTGCGCGAGCGCGGGTTCGGGTGCCTTGATGATCTCGTGATAGGCGAACACACACTTGACCTGTTCGGCGCCCCTGATGTTCTGCCTGGCCACCGCCGACCGTGCGCCGTCCGCGCCGATCACCGAGCGCACCCGCACCCGCCGGTCGGGCCCGCCGCGCTCGCTGCGATAGACAAGTACAGCCATGCCGTCCTGGTCCCGGTCGATCCGCTCATAGGTCCCGGTGATCCGCTCTGCGCCGTTGATCCCGGCACGGGCGCGCAACCATTCGTCGAACACGTCGCGGTCGACCATGCCGACAAAGCCCTTGCCCTCGGGACCATCGCCGACCGGCATGTCGACCTGCCGCCCCGAAGGCGAGATCATCCGAGCCGCGCGCGCCTTGGCAACGAGCAGCGATTCGGGGATTTCGAAATCTTTCAGCGCGCGCGGCGGGATCGCGCCGCCGCACGGCTTGATCCGGCCATCGCGATCGAGCAGCAGCACCTTGAGCCCGCGCTTGGCCAGATCGTTGGCCGCGGTCGCGCCCGATGGGCCGCCACCAATGACCGCTACGTCGAAATCCGCATCCGCCATTGCTCTTACTCCTGTCTGGCCCTCAGGCCGGCGCCGCCACCATAAGCGGATCGGCAGTGCGCATGGTCACGCGCACCCCCAAAAGCGCAGCGAGGATGAACAGCCCCGCCTCGCCAGCAAAAATCAACTGGAACGCGGCGCCATCGCTGGCGAGCATTCCGCGCGCGATATCCACGCCCATCGCGCCGGTCAGGCCGCCGAGCCCGAAGGCGATCGCCTGCGCTGCGCCCCACACACCCATCCTGACGCCCTCGCGCGATTGCTGGCCGGCACCCGCCAGCCCCATCATCGCGCCGATCGCGGAAACCGCGAACAGGCCATTGGCAAAGCCCAGCACCGCGACATTGGCCTTGAGCGGCCAGGCGCCCGCGCCTGCAGTGGTCGCGGCGATCGCGAGCCCGGCCAGCGCCAGCGCCGATCCGCCGCAGCCGGCGAGAATCCAGCAGCGCAGATCGGATGGCCGCCGCCCGGCAAAGGCGCTGCCGCCGATGCCTGCAACGATCATCCCGGCCATCACGCCGCCGTGCTGCAGCCCCGAAAGCTTGGTCGATTCGCCCGGGGTCATGCCGAAGACCAGCCCCGCAAAAGGCTCGAGGATCAGGTCCTGCATCGCATAAGCGAGCATCGAGACGAACACGAAGATGGTGAAACGGCGTGCCGTCGCATCACCCATGATCTCGCGCAGCGCCTCGCCAAAGCTGGCTGTCGGCGCATCGGCGTTGGGGTGCGGTGGCGGCACCAGCCGCTTTTCGATCCCCGCGATCGCCACGCAGGCGAGCACGAATGCACAGAGCGCAACCCCGCCCGAGACGATCGCGAGCCGCTGCTCGCTGAACGGATCGATCAGGCTGCCGGCGGTGGCCGCGGCCATCACGATGCCTGCGACCATCATGATCCAGGTGATCGCGGCGGCGGCTGCTCGGCGTTCGGGCACCACGCCCGAGGCGAGCATCGCGAGCAAGGATGTGCCCGCCGCGCCCACGCCCGCGCCGATCATGCTGAACGCCACGATCGCGAGCAATGTACCGGGTATCGGCGAGACCGGGAGCAGGATCGTCGCGTTGACCGCAACGATGCCGCCCAGCGCCAGAATTCCCATGCCGCCGATGATCCACGGGGTGCGCTTGCGCCCCTTGTCGGATCCATGGCCCCACATCGGGCGCGACAGCTGCACTGCATAATGCCAGGCGACGAGCCCCGCGGGTAATGCTGCGGGCAGCGCGTATTCGACCACCATCACGCGGTTGAGCAAAGACGTCGCGAGCATCACGATCGCGCCGATGCTGGCCTGCACCAGCCCCATGCGCATGATGTCCGTCCAGCCCAGCCCGATGCGCGCGCCGGTGGCGATTGTGGCGGCGCTCATATCCAGCCCCCCAGGCCCAATGCCGCAGCGAGCATGCCGAAGACATAAGACGACACGCCGGTGGCGTTGTACCACGGCGCGTATTTGTTCGGATCGGTCAGCAACCGGCGCATGAACACCAGCTGCATTGCCAGCAGCAGGGTAACCGCGATGGCAGAGATCGCCAGTCCCCAGTTTAGCAGCAGCGCGATGACCACCACCTGCGGCAGCGCCATCACCGCGCAGGCCAGCCTTGCGGCGTTGGCGACGCCCAGCGTCACCGGCAGCGAGCGCACGCCCATTGCGGTGTCGCCTTCGACCGCCTTGAAATCGTTGAGGGTCATGATGCCATGCGCGCCGATGCTGTAGAGCAGGATGACGAGCAGCACGCGGCTGTCGGGTAGCCCGCCGCTCATCACGCTCGCACCGGTGAACCAGCTCAGCCCCTCATAGCTCAGCGCGACGACGCCAGGTCCCACCCATCCGCTCATCTTGAAGCGGAACGGCGGTGCGCTGTAGCCCCAGGCGCACAGCAGCCCGACGATGGTCGCGATGAACACCCAGAAGCCCAGCACCGCGCCCAATACCAGCGACAGCGCCGACCCGATCAGCGCGACATACAGCCCCCAGCGGCCCGCGATCCGCCCCGAAGGGATCGGCCGTTCGGGCTGGTTGATCGCGTCGACATGCCGGTCGTACCAGTCGTTCACCGCCTGGCTGGTGCCGCAGACCATGGGACCTGCGAGCAGCACGCCGCCGATCAGAAACAGCCAGCGGTCATTGAGCGGCGCGCCCGAGGACATCACCCCGCAAAAGAACGCCCACATCGGCGGAAACCACGTCACCGGCTTGAGCAGCTCAAGCACGTCGCGGGCTGCGGGAATCGGCACAGGCCGGGCGATGTTGGCAGAGCGATCCATAAAGTCGAGGCTATGCTTGACGGGCAGAAGTGTCAATCAGAATGGACAGTTCTGGCTGTCACGCGGATGCTCGAGCGCTTCGACTGCTGCTTGCACTTGCCCCAATTGGCCTGAATGTTAAGCAACGGGGGTTAGCCTTGAAGGCGACAGACAGGCACCAAAGTGTCTGCAGCGGGAAAGATGGACATGGTTCTGCATCGATTGGCGATCCTGTTGGCGTTTTCACCTGCGCTGCTGCTTTCGTCGGCCGGGCCTGCGACCTTGTCATCGGCACCGCGGCTGGAGACCGAGGCGTTGCTGCCGACCGAGAGCGTCTCGGCGCCGGAGCAGCCGCCGAACGCCGCGCAGCGCGATCAGTCCTATCCCTTCTATATGCCGATGCAGGGGCTTCGCGCACCGGCGGTGAAATTGCGGATCCGGTGCGATGCCTCGCGGGCGGCGCGGCGCGAGGTCTATGCCGGGCCCTCTGCCGAGTCGCTCTATGGCCGGGTCGAAGGCGGCTTCGAGTTCATCTACGAAGCCTATGACAGCGCCGGCCAGCCCTGCGTCTATCCCTTTGCGCCGTGGATGCCGCAGATCGTCGGATCGACCCAGGGCACGCAATACATCTTCCGCTCGTCGGTGCCCGGGGTCCCGGTGACCTTCCGTACCGACGATGCCTGGGCCTCGATCAACCTGCGGCTGTTCGAGCTGGGCCCCCAACGGGTGCATTTCGAGATGCGCGACATCGGGCTCGATTTCCCCGGCGCGGGCGAGGCCAAGGGCGCGGTGCATCTCGAGGTGCTGGATGTGACGCGGCCCGGACTGATCACCGCGGTGATCCGCCGCGCGCGAATCTTCGGCGGCAAGAACGCGATCTTCGTGCCCGGCGGCGAGACGATGATGTACATCGAGGACAGCGAGATCCGCGGCAATGTCGGCGACAATGTCGATCAGGAGCATTCGACCTATATCAACGGGACGCTGGTTTCGCATTTCCGCAATTCGGTCTGGTACGGCCAGAAGGGCTGGGTGGATATCGCCAGCGGGCATCAGCTGAAAGACAAGGCGTATCTGCGCATCTACGAGGATGTGACCGTTGCCAACCTGCCCAATGCCACGACGCCATCGGCGATGCCTCTGGTCGATATCTCGGCTTTCGGGTTCACCTGGGCGAACAACCTGCGGCTGAAGCGCGTGCCGTCTGCACAGCAGGTGCGCGACACGCTGGTCGATCTGCGCACCGAGATCGTTTATGGCGCGCAGGATCATTACCCCTGGAACATCATGGTCAGCCCCGAATGGCGGATGCCGCCGGCGCCGCTGGCCGCGCTCGATCAGGTCTATCTGTCGGTGTTCCAGAACACGGTGGTCGATAGCTTCAGGACCGAACCTTATATCTTCGCGCTTCGCCCCCAGGGTCTGGGCGTCGAACCCGGCACGCCCACCGTGATGGGAAACGAGCATACGACCCGCGCCCAGCAGCGCATGGTGTCGCTGGCGTTCAACAGCAGGGGGACGTTTCGCAAGCCCTATTCGCCCGAAGGCTGGACCTATGCCGACCCTCAGCTGCCGGACGATGCCCGCTGGGTGCTCGATCGCGATGCCTTCATCCGCCACGCTTTGGGGCTGATCGGCCGATAATTTCCGAAGAAAGGAGCGGTTGGCGGGCGGTGCGTGCGCACTTCGCCAGGCGCGTGCCTAGCTCAATTCGTCCTTGCGCCCGACCAGATTGCCCAGGCCATGGCGGTGGAGCTTGGAATACAGGCTCTGGCGGCTGAGCCCCAGGATTTCCGCGGCAGATGCGCGGTTGTCCGAAGTGTAGGCCAGCGCCGCCTCGATGCACATGCGCTCGATCAGATCGGTCGATTCGCGCACGATCTCGCGCAGCGGCATCCGCCCCACCAGCTCGGTCAGCTGGTCGACCGAGCGCGGCAGGTCGCGGTCGGCGGGCGGCAGATCGCGCATACGCCTGCTGACGGTGCGGATGGCAAAGCCGTAATGCCCGCCCTGACTGTCAGTCTTGACGCCCGAAACCTCGATCGCCTCCTCGATGGCATCATCGGCATGGACGATGGTGGTGGCGTTGCGCACCTGGCCGTGGGTGTCCAGTTGCTTGCGCATCAGATCGACATCGATGCCCGGGCGGCCGATGAAGCGGCCCAGCGGCTGGCCGGTGATCGCTTCCTTGGAACTGCCGTGCACCAGATCGACAAAGGCGGAATTGGCAGTGATGATCTGCATCGCGCCATCGGTCAGCACGAACGCATCGGGCATCCGCTCGATCAGCTCGTGCAGCGGACGCTGATCGCCATCGGCGCCGACGATATCGCCGGTGCGCGTCAGGCGGATCATGAACTGGCGGCCGCTGTCCTGACGGAAGGGCATGGCGGTGAGCAGCATCGGCGGTTCGCCCGGAACGATGCTGACTTCCATCTCGCAGCGTTCGCCGGTCGCAGTCGCGCCGCCCAGGCTGGCGATCAGGTCATCGCGCGAGATGCCGCCGATGACATTGGCAAGATCGCGATTCTCCAGCGAGCCCGACTTGGCGGCGAACAGCCGGTAGCTTGCGGGATTTGCCGCGGTGATCCGCCGGGTGCTGGCATCGATGACCAGCACCGGATCGGTGATCATGTCAAACAGCAGGCGATAGCGCGCCTCGGTCTGGCGCAGCTTGAGGTAATCGCGCTCGAGCGACTGCTGGGTCTGCAGCAGACGCTGCTGGAGGCTGGCCCAGGCGCGGACATCGCGGCCGATCGCCATGCGCGGATTGCCTTCGCCGAGGTCTACCAGGCGGTAATGGATCGGCAGGTTGCCATCGGGGCCGGGGTGGTTGACCTGGCGCCAGCGATCGGGGGTTTCCGACGGCTGGCTGGTAAGCATTTCGTTGATCTTCGGCTTGCTGTCGAGCGCAACCGTATCCTCCCAGCGCCTGCCAATCCAGGCGCTCAGATCTGGCATGTCCTCGGCACTCACGGAAACATCGCTGATGACGCCATCAGAATCGAGCGCCAGGGCGATATCGCCTGCGGCCAGCACCAGTGACAGTGCCGCGCCGATTTCAAGTGTGCCGACGACGCCTTTGAGGTCGCGAAAAGGCATGGGGATCGCGGAAAGCTCGTCCTTTTTCATTGCCGCGCCGGGAGCGGACTTCAAAGCGTCAGAGCAGCGCGCTCAACCCCGGAAGATACAAGTTCGTCGGCCAGTTGCAGCGCAGCTTCAGCGTCGGCAGCGGTTCCATCCGCACCCAGCTCGCGCGCACGCACGGGATCATAGCCAAGGGCCGGACCGCCGATCATGATTGCCAGATTGGGATTGCAGGACACGCTTCTCATCGCCGTCAGCAGCTTGGGAACCGCCGCGATAGAAAAGTCGGTGGTGACTGTCAATCCAACCAGATCATAAGATATTTCGTCCAAAGCCTGCAAAATGTCGGATTGTTGCGGCTCGATGAGCGTCTCGACATCCCATCCGGCGCGCTGGAAGCACTCCGAGATGATCAATGTGCCCAGGCTGTGCTGGTCGTTCGGCATGGTGGTGAACAGCGCCTTGTTGGTGCGCAGGTTCCAGCCGGGCGAGGGCGGTGCCCACACCGCGATCGTGCGCAGCAGCGACTGCAGCCGCCACAGGCCCATGGTCACATCGACGAAATCGCACTCGTCACGATTCCACTTCTCGCCCAGTTCGCGCGCAGCCGGCGCGATCAGCTGGATGAACAGCGCTTCGGGGGCAACATTCTGGTCGAGATAGGTGTTCACCATGTCGGCGAGCACGTCGACTTCATGGATCAGCACTTGCGAAGCGAAATCGCGGATCGCCGCTTCGTCGAAAATCTGGACCAGCGCAGGCGCAGCCGCGGTCTTCGGCGCTGCCGCCTGCTCGCGCACATTGTCGTTGGACTGGGTGCCGGTCGCATCGCGAAAGCCATTGTTGTCCGGCCCTGCGCCATGGCCAGACATTGCGCCCGGGGTCATCGTTGCAGGGGTCTCGGCAGGGAAGTGGCTCATTCGTGGATCATCCTGGTGCACCATCAGCAGCCGCGGGATGATTTCATCTTCCACAAGGCGACCGACATCGTCGCTCGGGCGTTGCCGGGCAAACCGGGCATAGCCGGTCTGCTCGCCATCCCAAGGCGACGCCTTCTTACGCAAACGCGCGTTGCGGAACAGTCCTGTCGTCGACTTGATCAAATCGATGCCAAAAACTGAGGCCATTCAGACTCTCCTGGTCTTGTCGATACATCGTGCATCGGCCTCGCGGGCTGGAGACTTCTTGGACCGTTCCCTCGCCAGGTCTTAACCCTACGCCTGTCCAGTGGGCCTGACAACCGTCATTTTGTCAAGAAAACTATACGTCAATTTAACTTGACACTTTTGCGGGGCGAGGGGTAGGTTTCAGTTCTTGAGACGGGAGACGCAACGGCGCTTATGCCACTGGAAAACCAGCCTGGAACTGCGGAAAAACGCACCTTTACGGCTGATCCTGCGGGTCACCGGACGATGACGGCGGGCGCTTCGCTCTACACCGCAGCAGAGCGCGCTCGCCGCGATTCGACGGTGTGGACCCTCGTCCAGGGTGTGCTCGCACCGATCCAGTTCATCATATTCCTGGTCAGCCTCGGGCTGGTGCTGCGCTATTTCGGGACAGGCGAGGGCGCTTTTGCCGCCGACATGTCGATCATCGTCAAGACGCTGACGCTCTACACCATCATGATCACCGGCTCGATCTGGGAGAAGGTGGTGTTCGGCAAGTGGCTGTTCGCCCCAGCTTTCTTCTGGGAAGACGTGTTTTCCATGCTCGTTCTGGCGCTGCACACCGCCTATCTGGTGATGCTGCTGGGCGGCATCGGCAGCGTCGAGGCCCGGATGGGCGTCGCATTGGCGGGCTATAGCGCATATGTCATCAACGCCGGACAATTCCTCTGGAAGCTGCGAGTCGCGCGGCTTCAGGGTGCCGGTTCGCCTGCCGAATCGCACGGCACGCTGGCGGTGGCATCATGATCACCACCGCACCCACCCCCGTCATCGCCGATATCGGCTGCTCGACCGCGCCCGTGCTGCGCGAACGCGGCCAGCGCGAGGT
Source organism: Blastomonas sp. AAP25 (assembly GCF_001295965.1). Taxonomy (NCBI): domain Bacteria; kingdom Pseudomonadati; phylum Pseudomonadota; class Alphaproteobacteria; order Sphingomonadales; family Blastomonadaceae; genus Blastomonas; species Blastomonas sp. AAP25. Next base: position 362,506 of record NZ_LJHP01000020.1, on the reverse strand, counting down.
CTTCTGCGGGCTCACCGGGATCGTCTGGCTGCACCGCAAGATGCCAGACGCGTTCTTCCTCGTGGTCGGATCGCGCACCTGCGCGCATCTGCTGCAGTCGGCTGCCGGAGTGATGATCTTTGCAGAGCCCCGCTTTGCCACCGCGATCATCGAGGAACGCGATCTGGCTGGCCTGGCCGATGCCAATGAGGAACTCGATCGCGTGGTGCGCCGCCTGCTCGCGCGCCGCCCCGAGATCCGCACCTTGTTCCTGGTCGGCAGCTGCCCGTCCGAAGTGATCAAGCTCGATCTGTCGCGCGCCGCGCAGCGGCTCGCGGGCGCCTTCCTTCCCGATGTGCGGATCGTCAACTATTCGGGCAGCGGCATCGAGACCACCTTCACCCAGGGCGAGGACGCATGCCTTGCCTCGCTGGTGCCGTTCATGCCCGCCCAGACCGCCGATTCGGGCCAGGAGCTGCTGATCGTTGGCGCGCTGCCCGACATCGTCGAGGACCAGTTGCTGCGGCTGGTGCGCGACATCGGCATCACCCGCGTCGCCTGCCTGCCGGCGCGCGAATCGCGCGATCTGCCCGCGGTCGGCCCCAACACCCGCTTTCTGCTCGCCCAGCCCTTTCTGGGTGAAACGGCGCAGGCGCTCGAAGACCGCGGCGCGGTGCATCTGCCCGCAGCCTTCCCGTTCGGCGCCGAAGGCACCACCGACTGGTTGCACGCTGCGGCCAAGGCTTTCGGCATCGACGAGATGCATTTCCGCAGCGTCGTGGCACCGGGCCGCGAACGCGCCAAGCGCGCGCTCGAGCACAGCCGCGCGCGGCTTGAAGGCAAGACCATCTTCTTCCTCCCCGATTCGCAGCTCGAACTGCCGCTCGCGCGCTTCCTGCACGTCGAGCTCGGCATGATCCCTGTCGAGGTCGGCACGCCGTATCTCCACCGCCAGCATATGGCCGCCGAACTGGCGCAGCTGCCGGTCGGAACGGTCATCAGCGAAGGCCAGGATGTCGACAAGCAGCTCGACCGCGTGCGCGCGTCGAAGCCCGACATCACCGTATGCGGCCTTGGCCTTGCCAATCCGCTCGAGGCCGAAGGCTTCACCACCAAATGGGCGATCGAACTGGTGTTCTCGCCGATCCACGGTTTCGACCAGGCTGGCGATCTTGCCGAACTTTTCGCACGGCCGATCCGCCGCCGCGACGTGTTGAGGGTATAGGGCGATGCAGCTATCGGTCTGGACCTATGAAGGGCCTCCTCATGTAGGGGCAATGCGGGTCGCGACCGGCATGACGGATGTGCACTATCTGCTGCACGCGCCGCAGGGTGACACCTATGCGGACCTTCTGTTCACGATGATCGAGCGCCGCGGCAAGCGCCCGCCGGTCACCTACACCACCTTCCAGGCGCGCGATCTGGGCAAGGATACGGCCGAGCTGTTCCAGTCCGCCGCGCGCGATGCCGTGGCGCGCTTCAATCCGGCGGCACTGCTGGTCGGATCGTCGTGCACTGCCGAACTGATCCAGGACGACCCCGCCGGCATGGCCCAGGCGATGCGGTTGCCCATTCCCGTCATTCCACTCGAGCTGCCCAGCTACTCCCGCAAGGAGAACTGGGGCGCCTCGGAGACTTTCTACCAGATTGTCAGAACTCTCGCGGTCGGGGATTCCTCCCGCCCCGCACCGTGCCAGGCAGGTTCTCCGCGTCCCAAAGCGAACCTGCTTGGGCCGAGCGCACTGGGTTTTCGCCACCGCGACGATATCGTCGAGATAGCGAAGATACTGGCTGCGCTCGGCATAGAGATCAACGTCACCGCGCCCATGGGGGCGAGCGCGGCCGACATAGCCCGGATCGGTGAGGCTGATTTCAACATCGTCATGTATCCGGAAATCGCCGATACCGCCGCGCGCTGGCTGGAGAAGAACTTCAAGCAGCCCTTCACCAAGACCATCCCCATTGGCCATGGCGCGACGCTCGACTTCATCCGCGAAGTCGCAAGCCTCGCCAAGGTCGATCCGGCGCCCGCGCTGAACCTGGCTGAAGCCCGGATGCCGTGGTGGAGCCGCTCGGTCGACTCGACCTATCTCACCGGCAAGCGCGTCTTCATCTTCGGCGATGCGACGCACGCAATCGCTGCTGCCCGCGTGGCACGCGACGAGCTGGGCTTCGTGGTCTGCGGCCTGGGCTGCTACAACCGCGAATTCGCTCGCGATATCCGCGCTGCCGCCGCCGAACATGGCGTCGAGCCGCTGATCAGCGACGATCATCTCGAGGTCGAGGACGCCATCGCCGCCGCGCACCCCGAACTGGTGCTGGGCACGCAGATGGAACGCCACATCGCCAAGCGGCTGTCGATCCCCTGCGCGGTGATCTCGGCCCCGGTGCATGTCCAGGATTTCCCTGCCCGGCACAGCCCGCAAATGGGTTTCGAAGGCGCCAACGTGCTGTTCGACAGCTGGGTGCATCCGCTGGTCATGGGGCTGGAAGAGCATCTGCTTACCATGTTCCGCGATGATCCGGAGTTCCACGACGGCGCTGGCGCGAGCCATCTGGCGCATGGGACTGTCGAGAATGCCCCGGTCGTTTCGCTTCCTCAGGAAGACCGTCACGTTGAACCTGCCCATGAACCGGTATTGGCTTCAGCTGCTGTGTCGATGCCCGCCGCCCATGGCCCTGCTGCCCATGGAGACGTGCTCGAGCTGACCCGCTGGACCGCCGAGGCGGAGACCGAACTCAAGAAAATTCCCTTCTTTGTGCGTGGCAAGGCGCGACGCAACACTGAGGCTTATGCTGCTGAGCGTGGGCTGGCCTCCATCACGATAGACACGCTGTACGATGCAAAGGCGCATTATGCCCGGTAGAGCCAACCCCCCAGCGGCCTCTCAGCATGCAAACGGCCGCTCCGCCGCGATCCGCGTGGTGTTCATCACGCTCGACAACCATTTGTCGGGCGCGGTTGACCGGGCCGAGGCGGTGCTGGTCAAGGACATGCCGGGACTGTCGATCGGCTTCCATGCCGCCGCCGACTGGGACCGTGACCCCGGTGCGATCGATGCCGCGCGCGCCGACATTGCCCGCGCCGACATCGTCATCGCCACCATGCTGTTCCTCGAGGACCATGTCCGCGCCATCCACCCCGCGCTGGAAGCCCGGCGTGAGCAGTGCGATGCGATGCTCGGGCTGATGTCCGCAGGTGATATCGTCAAGCTGACCCGGATGGGCGGGTATCGGATGGACGCGCCCGCGCGCGGCCCGCTGGCGCTGCTCAAGAAATTGCGCGGCTCCTCCAAGCCGGGTGCGAGCTCGGGCGCGGGGCAGATGAAGATGCTGCGCCGCCTGCCCAAGATCCTCAAGTTCATCCCCGGCACCGCGCAGGACGTGCGGCATTATTTCCTGACGCTGCAATACTGGCTGGCGGGCAGCGATGACAACGTCGTCTCGATGATCCGCGGCCTTATCGACCGCTATGCCGCAGGCGAACGCGCTGCACTCAAGGGCACCACGCCCGCACAGGCGCCGCGCGAATATCCCGAGCTTGGCCTCTATCACCCCGCAATCGCGGACCGGATCACCGAGGATGCCAGAGCGCTGCCGCGCAACCCCAAGGCGACCGGAACGGTCGGGCTGGTGCTGCTGCGCTCCTATCTGCTGGGCAAGGATGCCGCGCATTACGATGGCGTGATCGCAGCATTGGAAGCGCGCGGGCTCGATGTCGTCCCTGTGTTTGCAAGTGGCTTGGACGCGCGCCCGGCGATGGACCGGTTCCTGGTCCGCGATGGCAAGCCCGTGGTCGATGCCGTGATCAACCTCACCGGCTTCTCTTTGGTCGGCGGGCCCGCCTATAACGATGCCGCTGCTGCCGAGGAAGTGCTCGCAGGCATGGACCTGCCGTACATCGCGGCGCATCCGATCGAGTTCCAGAGCCTCGAGCAATGGGGCAACCGCCACCAGGGGCTGCTGCCGCTCGAAGCGACGATGATGGTCGCCATCCCCGAGCTCGATGGCGCGGTGATGCCGCATGTCTTCGGTGGCCGCTCGGATGGCGCGGGCGAGCCCTGCGATGGCTGCGAACGCCACTGCCTGTTCACCGCCCCCGATGCGATGCGCGCGATGCAGAGCTGCCCCGAGCGTGCCGAGATGCTGGCCGCCAAGGTCGAGCGCATGGTGGCGCTGCGCCGGTCTCAGCGCGCCAAGCGCAAGCTGGCGATCATCCTGTTCAACTTCCCGCCCAACGCCGGTGCCACCGGCAGCGCGGCGCACCTTGCGGTGTTCGAATCGCTGCACGCCACGCTCCACCGGCTGGCGGCAGAAGGGTACGACTGTTCGCCGCCGGCGACCGTAGATGGCCTGCGCGATGCGATCCTCAGGGGCAATTCTGAACGCTTCGGATCGGACGCCAATGTCGCGGTGCGGATCTCGACCGACGACCATGTCACCAACGAGCCGCACCTGCGCGCGATCGAAAAGCAGTGGGGCCCCGCGCCCGGCAAGCTGAACAGCGATGGCTGGTCGATCCATGTGCTCGGCAAGCAGTTCGGCAACGTGTTCGTCGGCGTCCAGCCCAGCTTCGGCTATGAAGGCGATCCGATGCGGCTGCTGTTCGATGGCGATTTCGCGCCGACGCACGCCTTTGCCGCCTTCTATCGCTGGATCCGCGAAGAGTTCCGCGCCGATGCCATGCTCCACTTCGGCACCCACGGCGCGCTCGAGTTCATGCCGGGCAAGCAGGCAGGCCTTTCGGGCGATTGCTGGCCCGACCGGCTGCTGGGGACCGTCCCCAATTTCTACCTCTACGCCGCCAACAACCCGTCGGAAGGCATCATCGCCAAGCGCCGCTCGGGTGCGACCCTGGTGTCGTATCTCACCCCGCCGCTCGCCGAAGCCGGCCTGTACAAGGGCTTTGCCGATCTGAAGGCGCTGGTCGAGCGTTGGCGGGCGCTGGCAGGCGAGGGCGTCGAACGCGCCGCGCTCGAGATCATGATCCGCGATGCGGCGACCGCGCTCGATATCGATGGGTCTGACATCGCCGCGCTTGCGGGCAACCTCTATGAACTCGAACGTGCGCTGATCCCTTTCGGCCTGCACGTGCTGGGCAGCCAGCTCGAAGGCGAAGAGCGCGAGGCGTTCCTCAATGCGCTCTCGGCTGCCGACAACGGCGCCACTCGCGCCGAGCTCGATGCCAAGCTCTCGGCCAATGACGAGCTCGGCGCGCTGGTTCACGCGCTCGACGGAGGCTATGTCCGTCCCGCTCCTGGCGGCGACATCCTGCACAACCCCGAGGTGCTGCCCACCGGGCGCAACACCCATGGGTTCGATCCCTTCCGCATCCCCAGCGCGTTTGCCTGCGCCACCGGCACGGTCCAGGCCGAAGCTTTGCTGGCGCGGCATGCCGAAGCGGGCGATCCGGTGCCCGAAAGCATTGCGATGGTGCTGTGGGGCACCGACAATCTCAAGACCGAGGGCACGCAGATCGCGCAGGTCATGTGCCTGCTCGGTGCGCGCCCGCGCTTCGACTCCTACGGCCGCCTGGCAGGGGCCGAACTGATCCCGCTGGCCGAGCTCGGCCGTCCCCGCATCGACGTGATAGCCACGCTGTCCGGCGTCTTCCGCGATCTTTTGCCCCTTCAGACCCGGATGATCGCCGAGGCAGCGTGGTTGGCTGCAACCGCCGACGAGCCCGAAACGCTCAACTTCGTGCGCAAGCATGCTCTGGCGCATGCCGCCAAGATCGGCTGCGACATGGAAACCGCGAGCTTGCGCGTGTTTTCCAACGCTGAAGGTGCCTATGGCGCGCAGGTCAACATGATGATCGACGGCGGTGCCTGGGCCGATCCCGACGAGCTTGCCGAAGCGTTCGAGACCCACAAGGGCTATGCCTATGGCCGCTCGGGCGCACCGGTGAAGCACCGCGAACTGCTCGAAAGCGCATTGTCCTCGGTCGAGTTCACCTATCAGAACCTCGACTCGGTGGAACTGGGCGTCACCGATATCGACCAGTATGTCGATGCGCTGGGCGGGGTCAGCCGCTCGGTCACCCGCGCTCGCGGCGGCAAGGCAGCGCCTGTCTACATCGTCGATGCGACCGAAGGGCCGGCCAAGGTGCGCACTTTGTCCGAACAGATCGACCGCGAAACCCGCACCCGGATGCTCAATCCCAAATGGTATGAAGGCATGCTCAAGCACGGCTTCGAGGGCGTGCGCCAGATCGAGGGCCATGTCACCACGACAATGGGCTGGTCGGCCACCACCGGCCAGGTCGCGCCCTGGGTCTATCAGCAGATCAGCGAAACCTATGTGCTCGACGATGCCATGCGCGCGCGTCTGGCCACTCTCAATCCCAAGGCCTCGGCACGCGTTGCCGAACGCCTTCTGGAAGCATGCGACCGCCGGCTGTGGGAACCGGATGCCGCAACCCTGGCAGCGCTTCGCGCCGCCGCGGACGATATCGAAGACAGGCTGGAAGGCCTGATCGCAGCAGAATGACGGGAGAGTATTGATATGAGCCTTTTGGACCACGGACACGCGCCGCCCAGTTTCGGGGAAGGCAGCACCCAGGTTGCGCTCGACCCGCGCGACGAGATCACCGGTGCCAAGGTGTTTGCCGTCTATGGCAAGGGCGGCATCGGCAAGTCGACGACCTCCTCCAACCTCTCGGCCGCGCTCTCGCTGCTGGGCAAGCGCGTTCTGCAGATCGGTTGCGATCCCAAGCATGACAGCACCTTCACGCTCACCAAGAAGCTGATGCCGACGGTGATCGACGTGCTCGAAACGGTCGATTTCCACTCCGAGGAGCTGCGGCCCGAGGATTACATGTTCGAAGGCTTCAACGGCGTGATGTGCGTCGAAGCGGGTGGACCTCCCGCAGGCACCGGCTGCGGCGGCTATGTCGTCGGCCAGACGGTCAAGCTGCTGAAACAGCACCATCTGCTCGAAGATGCCGATGTCGTGATCTTCGACGTGCTGGGCGACGTGGTGTGCGGCGGCTTTGCCGCTCCGCTGCAGCATGCCGAGCGCGCGGTGGTCGTTGCCGCCAACGATTTCGACAGCATTTTCGCGATGAACCGCATCGTCGCCGCCATCAAGGCCAAGTCGAAGAACTACGACGTGCGCATGGCGGGCGTCATCGCCAACCGTTCGGCCGCGACCGACGAGATCGACCGGTTCAACGAGGCGACCGGCCTCAAGCGCCTGGCGCATTTCCCCGATCTCGATGCGATCCGTCGCAGCCGCCTGAAAAAGTGCACCATCTTCGAGATGGATTCGACCCCCGAGATCGAGGCGGTGAAGACCGAGTATCTGCGGCTGGCCGCGACCTTGTGGGCGGGCACCGACGCGCTCGACGCGATGCCGATGAAGGACCGCGACATCTTCGAATTCTTAGGATTCGAATGATGGCCAGCCACGCCCCCCGCTCCAGCTACGACACCTATCGTGGACGGCTCGAAACCTATTTCGATCGCACCGCGCGGCAGAACTGGGTCGATCTGACCTCAGACGCCAAGGTCAGCGGCATCCGCGCCACCGTGCGCGCGGGCCGCGACCGGATGCGCGCCATGCTGCTCGACTGGCTGCCCTATGACCTCACCGGCAAGCGCATCCTCGATGCCGGCTGCGGCACCGGCGCACTCGCCGTGGCGGCAGCGCAATTGGGCGCGCACGTTACCGCGATCGACATCTCGGGCGGGCTGGTCGAGGTCGCGCGCGAGCGGGCACCTTCGGGGCTCGATATCGACTGGCGGGTGGGCGACATGCTCGATCCCACGCTGGGCCAGTTCGACCATGTCGTCGCGATGGACTCGCTGATCCACTATCAGACCGGCGATATCGTCGACGTGCTGGCCTCGCTGGCCCAGCGCGCGCCGAGCATCGCCTTCACTTTCGCACCGCGGACACCTCTGCTCGCGGCGATGCATGCCACCGGGAAACTCTTTCCCAGATCGAATCGCGCACCCGCGATCGTCCCGGTTGCCGAAGCTAGGCTCACGAGACTGCTTGCCCAGCGTCTCCCCAGCCACGGCATCGCCGCGAGCGAACGCATCGTCAGCGGCTTCTACACCAGCCATGCGATGATGGTCTCGCGCGGATGAGCCTTGCCGGCGCCTCGACACGGTTCTTCGCGGGCCTGGGGACGCAGTTCCTGCCGTTCGCCGATGCGGCGAGCGCGGAGCTGCCGATGGGCCGCCTGCTGCGCCTGTCGCTGTTCCAGGTGACGGTCGGCGTGGCGACGGTGCTCCTCAACGGCACGCTCAACCGCGTGATGATCGTCGAATTGGGCACGCCCGCCTGGCTGGTCGCGCTGATGATCGCGATCCCCTTGCTGGTCGCCCCGTTCCGCGCGCTGATCGGCCACAAGTCGGACAACCACAAGTCGATGCTCGGCTGGCGCCGGGTGCCCTATATCTGGTTCGGCTCGCTGCTCCAGTTCGGAGGGCTTGCGATCATGCCGTTCGCGCTGCTGCTGCTGTCGCGCGGCGATACGTTCACCGTCGGGTTGATCGCAGGCGCGCTGGCCTTCCTGCTCACCGGGCTCGGCATGCACACCACGCAGACCGCAGGCCTTGCGCTCGCCACCGATCTGGCTCCCGAAGAAACACGGCCCCGCGTCGTCGCGCTGATGTTCGTGATGCTGCTGGTCGGCATGATGATGGCCGCGTTCATCATGGGATCATTGCTCGCCGATTTCTCGGCCACCCGGCTGGTCGCGATCGTCCAGGGCGCGGCGATGTTCACCATGGCGCTCAACATCATCGCGCTGTGGAAGCAGGAGGCGCGTGCGCCATCGACCACCCGGCCCGATCGCCCGACCCCCAAATTCTCGGTGGTCTGGCGCGAATTCACCGCAGAGGCCCGCAACGCCCGGCTGCTGGTCGCGATCGGCTGCGGTACCGCAGCGTTCAGCATGCAGGACGTGCTGCTCGAGCCGTTCGGCGGCGAGGTGCTGGGCATGTCGGTGGGCGCCACCACGATCCTCACCGGGCTGTGGGCGTTCGGCATGCTGTTGAGCTTCGCCTTTGCCGCGCGCCGCCTCAGCGCGGGCGCGGATCCGCTTCGGCTCGCGGGCTTTGGCGCTGTGGTCGGCATGCTGGCCTTCGCGATGCTGCTGTTTGCAGCGCCGCTTGATGCCAGCGCGCTGGTGTTTGCAGGCGCCCTTGCCATCGGCATCGGTTCGGGACTGTTTTCGGTCGGCACGCTCAGCGCGATCATGGCCATCGCCGGCAGCGGCCAGCACAAGGGATCTGGCCTCGCGCTGGGTGCCTGGGGCGCGGTTCAGGCCAGCGCATCGGGCCTGGCGATCGCGGCGGGCGGGCTGATCCGCGACGGGGTCTCCGCGCTCGCGCTGGCCGACCAGATCGGTGCGACCCTGGCCTATCGCGCCACCGGCTATGGCACGGTGTACCTGATCGAGATCATTCTGCTGCTTGTTACCATGATCGTGCTTGGCCCGCTTGTCGGGGGCCAACAGGTCGATACCGCCGCTCCGCAATCGCGGTTCGGTCTCACCGAGTTTCCGACATGAAGGTTTTGAAGAAGAGAGGTAAGCGCCATGTTTAACGGCAATATCGTGGGCAATATCGATGTCGCATCGATCGCTTTCTGGGCGTTCGTGCTCTTTTTCATCGGTCTGATCTATTATCTTCGGCGAGAGGACCGGCGAGAGGGCTTTCCACTGGAGGACGACCTGACCGGGCGTTCGCTGGGCATGGGCGGGCCGCTGCTGCACGCGTCCCCCAAGACCTTCAAGCTGCCTTTCGGTCGCGGCACGGTCAGCACGCCGACCATCGGCAAGGAGCCGTTCGAGATCGCCGGACGCCGGATGAGCCCGTTCCCCGGAGCACCCTATGTGCCCACCGGCAACCCGCTCACCGATTGCATCGGCCCGTCGGCCTATGCCGAGCGCAGCCGCCTTCCGGACATCGACGCCTTCGGCAACAACCGCATCGTTCCGATGGCGCTTGAACCCAGCTTCTCGATCGCACGCGGCGATCCCGATCCGCGCGGCATGACCGTGATCGGCGCCGATGGCGCGGTCGCAGGCACCGTGGCGGAAATCTGGGTCGACCGTTCGGAGCACCAGGTGCGCTATCTTGAAGTCGTCACCGCAGAGGGCGTGCACGCGCTCGCGCCGATGCCGATGGCAAAGATCCGCAAGTCCGCACGCCAGATCGTGGTCGACGCGATCAACGCCGCGCAGTTCGCCGGTTGCCCGCAGGTCGAGACCCCCGGGCAGATCAGCCGCTATGAGGAAGACAAGATCTCCGGATATTTCGGCGGCGGTTACCTCTACGCTAACCGCGCCCGGCAGGAGCCGCTGATATGATCATCACCGAATATGATGACGAGCCGGTCCGGGGTCTGCCCGGAGAGCTGCCGGAGGGCGAAACGCTCCTCTGGCAGGGCTCGCCCGAATGGCGGCTGCTTGCCCGCAGCGCGTTCTTCACCCGCATCGTCGGCCTGTACTTCGCGGTCCTGGTGGCGCTGGCGATCTATAACGGCAGCACCAGCGGCGTGATCGCGACGATCATTGCGGGCGCGGTCGGCATCGGTCTGCTGATGCTCTATGCCTGGGCGGTCGCGCGGACCACGGTGTACACGCTGACCAGCAGGCGCGTCGTGCTGCGCGTCGGCGTTGCGCTCAACATGTGCATCAACCTGCCGCTGGCCAAGATCGGTGGCGCCAATCTGCGTCCGCTGGGTCCGGTGGAGGGCGATCTGGCGCTGCAGCTGATCGGCCCGCACAAACTGGGCTATCTGGTGCTCTGGCCGCATGCCCGTCCGTGGAAGCTCGGCAACCCGCAGCCGATGCTGCGCGCGCTGCCCGATGCTGCCGTGGTCGGCGAGCGGCTTGCCCGCGCGGTCGCTGCGATCGCACCGGTGGATCGCGCGGCCGAAGCCCCGTCGAAATCTGCCGAAACGATGCCCGCCGGGCTTCAGGGAGCCATCGCATGACCACCGCACCGCACAGCGCCCCCAGTGCTGCCAACAACTACAACGGCCATGGGCACAGCCATGAAAACACCGTGCCCAAAGGCGCGCTGGTGATGGCGTGCGGCGTGGTATTGGTGACCCTGGCGCTGACCAGCGCGACCCAGCTCGGCTGGATCGCGCCGTCGCCATCGGCCAGCGAGGTACGTTCGGCGGAAGCAGCGACCGCGCTGTCGAGCCGCGTGCTGCAGTTCGCCGATGGCCCCAAGGGCACCGTGGTGGTCACCGATGCGACCAGTGGCGCTACCGTGCACGTCTATGGCGAGGAAGGCAGCGGTTTCATCCGCGGCGTACTGCGCGGCATGGGACGCGAGCGGCAGAAGCGCTCGATCCCGATGCTGGCGCCCTATGAGCTCAACCACTGGAGCGACGGATCGCTCTCGCTCACCGACACCGCGACCAACCGCATCGTCGAGCTGGGCGCATTCGGGCCGACCAATCGCACCACGTTCGAAGCGTTGCTCAAGTGAGGGGTGCCAACTGATGGGACTGCTCCGCGAGCCTTCGTTCGATACGCCCTGCCGCATCGCGGTGGAGCAAAGCGAGGCGCATTTTCACGCGCATGTCGAGCTGGAGGGCGATGTCGCCATCCAGCCGGGCGACAAGGTGCGCGTGCATGGCGCTCCGATAATAGTCGGTTTTGGCGAATCCATTTTGATCCAGCGCATGGCAACGGTGCAGCCAGCTGGTCCATTGCTGCGCGCATGGACGAAGCTGACCGCCATGGGCGAGCTCAAGGAACTTTACGAGGTAAGCTTTACCACCAGCCGGTGGTGAGCGCTGTTCAGATGACAACGGGAGTGGTGCAATGAACATGCAGGCAAAGGTCAGGGCGGCCGGACGGGCGTCGCTGCCGGATGTTCCGGATACGATGGAGCTGGCGACGCAGGAGACTGTGCTCAGCCCCCGTTTCTACACCACCGATTTCGACGCGCTCGACGCGATCGACGTCAGCCTGGTGCGCGCCGAGTGGGACCAGCTGATGGCCGACATGGAAGGCGACCCCAACAAGGCGCATTTCCGCCGCAGCGAATCGTTCGATGGCGTTATCGAATCGCTCGAACCCGAGCTGCGCCGCGAGTTCATCGATTTTCTCGTCAGCTCGCTGACCTCGGAATTTTCGGGCTGCATCCTCTATGCGGAAATCGCGCGGCGGACCAAGAACCCCGATGTGAAGAAGCTGTTCAAGCTGCTCGCACGCGATGAAAGCCGCCACGCCGGCTTCATCAACGAGGTGCTCAAGGACGCCGGGATCGGCATCGACCTGAGCTTCCTCACCAAGACCAAGAAGTACACCTTCTTCAAGCCCAAGTTCATTTTCTACGCGGTCTATCTGTCGGAGAAGATCGGCTATGCGCGCTATATCGCGATCTTCCGGCATCTGGCCAAGCATCCGGAAAACCGCTTCCACCCCATCTTCAACTGGTTCGAGCAGTGGTGCAACGACGAGTTCCGCCATGGCGAGGCGTTCGCGATGCTGCTGCACGCCGATCCCAAGCTGCTCAAGGGCATGAACAAGTACTGGATCAAGTTCTTCATTCTGTCGGTCTATGCCACGATGTACGTTCGCGATCACAGCCGTCCGGTGTTCCACGCCGCTTTGGGCGTGAAACCCACCGAATATGACTACGAGGTGTTCAAGATCTGCACCGCGATCAGCCGCCAGGTCTTTCCGGTGGAGATCGACACCGACAACCCGGCGCTGCGCGTACAGATGGAAAAGCTGCGCATGGCATCGGACCGGATCGCCGAAGGCAAGGCAAAGGGTGGTATCGGCGGTCTCGTCCAGCGCGCCGGCGGCATGATCGGTGCGGGCACGGCCTTTGCCCGGATGTATTTCATGCCCGGCAAGCCCAACCGTCTGCCTGCCACCATCCGCCTGCAGCCGGCCTGGTAAGACATGAGCCTGTACGGCCATATCCTGCCCGCTCTGGTGGTTTTGTTTGCATGGTTCGGCAGCACGGGCGTCGTTGCCTGGCTCGCCAACCGCGGCAAGCAGACCTTTGCGCGCAGCATCTCCTGGGCAGGCTTTGCCGCCGGGATCTGCCTGTGCGTGATCGTCTATGTCGGGCACGGTCATGGCCCGTCCGGTCCCGATACGATGGACGCCTATATCAGCTTCGGCGCGGCGCTGGTGATCTGGGGCTGGCTTGAGCTGACCTTCCTCACCGGCATCGTCGCCGGGCCCCGGCGGACCGTCAGCGATCCGCTGGCGCGCGGCTGGCGGCGGTTTTCCGAGGCGGCGGCGACGCTGATCTATCACGAGCTGGCGATCGCCGCGGTGATGATCATTCTGGTTTCGCTGACCTGGAACAGCGCCAACCCGACCGGCACGGTCATCTTCACGCTGCTGTTCGCGCTTCGGCTTTCGGCCAAGCTCAACCTGTTTGTCGGGGTGCCCAACATGAGCGACGAGATCATGCCGGGGCATCTGGAGTATCTGAAGACCTATTTCGGCCCGCGCCGCCTGCATGGCGCGCTGGCATTCAGCCTTGTGGCGCTGCTCGCGCTGTCTATGTATCTGGGGATGCGCTCGCTTGCTGCTCCGGCGGACAGCTTCGCTGCGGTCAGTGCCACCCTGGTGTTCACGCTCGCAGCGCTGGGTTCGCTCGAGCACCTGTTTCTCGCGCTGCCGTTCAGGGACGGTGCGCTGTGGCGCTGGGCACTTCCCGGCAACCAGCAAGGATAAGAAGAAGGAGAGTGGTTATGGATTATGAGGGCTTTTTCCAGAGCGAAATCGATACGATCCGCGATGAGGGACGCTATCGGATTTTCGCTGAGCTGGAACGCCATCGCGGCCGCTTTCCGCACGCCACGCGCTATACCGAAGAAGGCACCGACGAAGTCACCGTGTGGTGCTCCAACGACTATCTGGGAATGGGCCAGCACCCCGATGTGCTGAAGGCGATGCACGACACGCTCGACCAGTGCGGCGCGGGCGCCGGCGGCACGCGCAACATCTCGGGCACCAATCACCACCATGTGCTGCTGGAAGCCGAGCTCGCCGATCTGCACGGCAAGGAAGCGGCCTTGCTGTTCACCTCGGGCTATGTCTCCAACTGGGCGGCATTGGGCACGCTGGCGGCCAAGCTGCCCAATTGCGTTGTCCTCTCGGACGCGGGCAACCATGCCTCGATGATCGAGGGCATCCGCCACAGCCGCGCCGAGTGTCTCAAGTTCAAGCATAACGATCCGGAAGATCTCGACCGGCTGCTCGCCGGCATTGCGCCGGGCCGTCCCAAATTGGTCGCGTTCGAAAGCGTCTACTCGATGGACGGCGACATCGCGCCGATCGCCGAGATCCTCGACGTCTGCGAAAAGCACGGTGCGATGAGCTATATCGACGAAGTCCACGCGGTGGGCCTCTATGGTCCGCGCGGCGGCGGCATTGCCGAGCGCGAAGGCCTGATGGACCGGATCACGGTGATCGAAGGCACGCTGGGCAAGGCGATCGGCGTGATGGGCGGCTATATCGCGGCCTCGTCGGCGCTGTGCGATTTCGTCCGCAGCTTTGCCAGCGGCTTCATCTTCACCACCGCGCTGCCGCCTGCGCTTGCAGCCGGAGCCACGGCCAGCCTGCGTCACCTCAAGACCAGCCAGATGGAACGCGCGCGCCACCAGGATCGCGTCGCCAAGGTCCGCAAGCGGCTGGACCTGATGGGGATCACCCATCTCGACAACCCCAGCCATATCATCCCGGTGATGGTCGGCGATCCGCACAAGTGCAAGCGCATCAGCGACTGGCTGATGGACAACCACGGCATCTATGTGCAGCCGATCAATTATCCCACTGTGCCCAAGGGCACCGAGCGGCTGCGGATCACGCCATCGCCGGTGCACAGCGATGGCGATATCGACAAATTGATCCACGCGCTGAGCGACATCTGGTCGCAATGCGAGCTGGCCCGGCGTGCGGTGGCGGCTTGATTGGGTAGTCTACCCGCATCGTCATTCCCGCGGACGCGGGAATCCTGCCTTGGCGCCAACGTCGCCAGCGAGCGGGACTCCCGCCTTGGCGGGGGTGGCGATTGACGTGGTTGCGACACTGCCCAAAGAAAAAGGCCGCCCCGCGAGGGACGGCCTTTTGTCTGTCGGCAGATGCATTGATCGGCTCGATCAGGGCTGCTGCAGATAGGCGATCACGTCCGCGCGCTTCTGCGCATCGGGAAGGCCTGCGAACACCATCTTGGTGCCGGGCACGACGCGGGCGGGCTTTTCCAGATACTGGAACAGCTTTTCCGGGGTCCAGGTGATGCCGCTGTTCTTGTTGGCGGGCGAGTAGTTGAAACCTTCGACGGTTCCGGCTGCACGGCCGACGATGCCAGCGAGCGAGGGGCCGACACGGTTCTGGCCGGCTTCCTTGACGTGGCAGGTCTTGCACTGAATGAAGACCTTCTCGCCTTCAGCAGCATTGCCGGTCATGTCGGCGAACTTCTTGCCGTCCAGCGTATCGGTGTTGTCAGCAGCCGGTGCTTCGGCAGCAGCAGGCGTCGGAGTCGCGGCGGGGGCTTCAGCTGCCGGTGCGGCGGCTTCTTCCTCTGCCTTGGGGGTTTCGCTGCCGCCCGAGCAGGCGGCCAGCAGCGCGAGACCGGCAAAGGCGCCGGAATAGCGCAGTGCATTCAATCTGGACATGAACTCTCCTTTTGCTCGGCGACATTCGCCCTCAAGCACCCGACAATATAGACGGACTGCACAGGTTGAAAAGTAGGCAAGCCAATTTGTGAACGCCAGATGAAGAATTTTGTTCACCGATTGCCGCCCGCGTGACAAAAAAACCGCAGATCGGAGCCAGTTTCTGGGCTTTTACGACGATCCGTTGCGCGATGGTTCCAGCCACGGCGGGCGTGCGTCACATCCAGAATCCCCGCCTGAACCATTTGGTGATGATGTATTTGGTGCCGGCGGTCACCGGGTTGCCGCTGTGCAGCAGGTTCGGATTGGGGGTCCCGTCGGGCGCCATGTTGTTCCAGATCAGCAGCATGCCGGTGCGCGGCATCATCTTGAAGCTGAGGTGCGGAAATCCGGTCTCGCCGCCGCCTTTGGGTTCGTTGAGGAACACCATCGCGGTCCAGCTGCGCTGCCCGCCCGACTTGCGCTCGCGCTGCCAATAGGACTGGGTGGTGTGGAAATAATCGTGGTGCGGCTTGAATTCCTGGCCCTTGGCATAACGCTGGCCCTGCAGCGTTTCGCCACGGCGCGGATCGATGCCGGTGAGCCCGCAGATGCGGTCGTCGATTCGCAGCACATCGGGATGCCAGCGGTCGAGATTGCAGCTGTAGCTGGTGCGGAACAGGCTGTCGTTCTCCTGGTCCGACCGATAGAGCTCCGATGGCACCGCATCGGCATCGATCATGCGGATCAGGTCGCTGCATTCGGCCTTGCTGAGAAAGTCCTGATAGCAATAGACCTGCATCGGTACCTTGACGTCGTCGAAGGTGATGCGCTGCACGCGCGGGTGCGCATCCAGCCGGGCGCCGACCTCGCGCCCGATCCGGGCCAGCTGTCTGCGATGAAAAAAGTCCGCGATCATGCCGTGTCGTTGTGCGCAGCCTTACGGGCAAGTCAAGTCGCATGGCCCAGGCCAGGGTGAGGAGACGACATCGCCCGCCGGATTGCTCCGGCGGGCGGGGTGTGTCGCAGCCTCGAAGGGTCAGGTGCTTACCAGAAGAAGTCGGGGATCACGTCCACGACCTGACCAGTGTAGATATCGACCAGCAGCACATCGCCGAAATAGCGGACCCAGCGCAGCTGGCCGTAAGCGGGCGGCAGGCGATAGGCCCATGGATCGTTGATCCAGAAGTTGTTGGCAAAGAAAGGCGCGCCCAGCGTGAAGCCTATCCCCAGCCGGCGATAGCCCCATCCCCGCACCGGCGGATAATAGCGACCCGCGCGGAAGAAATTGCGGTTCTGGTTGCGAAAGCCGACCCAGTCATAGCGCCGGTCGTTGCGCCAGCCGCGATCCCAGTTGCCGCCGCGCCCGCCGCGGTTATTCCAGCCCCGGTTGTCCCAGCCACCATTGTTCCAGCCGCGATTGCTGTAGCCGCGGCGGTCGTCCCAGCCACGCCGGTTGTCGCGGAAATCACGGTTGTCGGCGCGGCGGTCCTGGCGGAAGTCGCGGCGATCATCGCGGCGGTCGGTGCGAAAGTCGCGGACGTCGCCCCGCCGGTCCTGACGGAATTCGCGGCGATCGTCCCGCCGGTTGGCGCGGAACTCGGGGCGTGTGACCTCGCCCTGGCGCAGGTCCTGACGATCGGCGCGGCGTTCCTGACGGAAGTCGCGCTGGTCGCCGCGGCGCTCCTGACGGAAATCCTGCCGGTCGCCGCGACGTTCCTGACGGAAGTCCTGGCGGTCGCCGCGCCGTTCCTGGCGATATTCGCGCGGGGTGGCGATGCGCGCGCTGCCGATGGCACTGCGGTTCTGCGCGCGGAACTCGCGTCCGCCGCCACCGCCGCCGCCCCGCAACTCGCGACCGCCGCCACCGCGATTGCCGCGAAATTCGCCGCCGCCGCGCCGTCCCTCGCGCTGCTGCGCAACCGGCTGCAGCCCGGCGTGTGCCGCGATGCCGGCATCCTGCGCGATCGGCTCGATGACCGCCGCGTCGGCCTGCGCGAGCGGGAGCAGCAGGCTGGCGATGGCAAGCCCCGCGAGCACGAGGGGCATGCGGTGAAACTTGCCCGACAGGCGATGGCCCAGCGGGCGCGCATATTCGGCAGGGGCAATCGCCGGAGAGGGCGGATGTGTGGTTGTGGAACTGGACATGACCATAGTCGACCTTTTTCGAAAATGGCCTGGGCAATCGTGTCGGCAACCACGCGGCACAGGACGGTTGTGATGTTGCCCATCTATCAGCCTCTTGCTGACCCCCAGCTTAACCGATCGATTGATCACAGGTTCAGCATCGTAAAACCCCGTCACATCGGGGGTTGAATTGCGTTGCGTCCCCCCGCGCACGGGGTTAGCTTGGATGCTGCATGAGTTCGCACGCGGTCCGCATCCTGGCGCTGCTCACCGGCACGCCCCGCCCCTTTCGTGAAGACGGCACGATGAGCGCCATCGCGCGTCAACCAGTCACCGGCCCCGTGATGCTGGGCGAGCTTGGATTTGTCGGAGATGCGGTTGCCGACACCGTCCACCATGGCGGTCCGGACATGGCGATCCACCATTATCCCTTCGATCACTACAGCTTCTGGCAGCAGCGGCTGGATTCGCACAAATTGCTGCAGAAGCCGGGCGCCTTTGGCGAGAACATCTCGACCCGCGGGCTGGTGGAAACCGATATGCGGATCGGCGACAGGTTTCGGCTGGGAGAGGCGCTGGTCGAGCTGACCAAGGGACGCCAGCCCTGCTGGAAGCTCGATCACCGCTTTGGCGTGTCGGGCAAACAATCGGTGATGGCAGAGATCGTGCGCACCGCGCGCTGCGGCTTCTATTATCGCGTGCTTGAGCCCGGGCGGGTGCAGTCGGGCGACGTCATGCGGCTGGTCGAGCAGGGCCCGTCTGCGTGGACCGTCGACCGGGTGTTCAAGCTGCTCGTCGGCGGGCAGTACAAGGCAGAGCCCGAAGCGGTGCGCGCGCTCGCCGATCTGCCGCAGCTGGCGGCAGACTGGCGCAAGCGTGCCGCGGCGCTGGCGGATTGAAAGGGACCATGACGCTGCGAACCCTCCCGTTACTGGCGCTGGCCTGTCTGGCCGGGCCGCTTGCCGCGCAGGACGCATCCGATGCGGCGCGCGTGCACGACAGCGTGCTGACGCTCGACACCCATCTCGACAGCCCCGCCAATCTGGACCGGCCCGGCTGGCGGATCACCGACCGGCACGATGTGCTGCACGACAGCACCCAGGTCGATCTGCCGCGGATGATCGAGGGCGGGCTCGATGGCGGCTTCTGGGTGATCTATACCGACCAGGGGCCCAATGACGCGGAGGGTTATGCCCGCGCGCTGGCGCATGCGCTCAAACGTCTGCACCAGATCCACGATTTCGTCGCCGCCAATCCGCAGAGCTTCGCTCTCGCCACCACCGCCGCCGATGCCAGCCGTATCGCCGCGACCGGGAAGCGCATCGTCTATGTCTCGATGGAGAACAGCTACCCGCTGGGCACCGATCTTGCCAATCTGGAGGCGTTCCATCAGCTCGGCCTGCGCATGGCAGGGCCGGTGCACAACGGCACCAACCAGTTTGCCGATTCGACCAATGGCGAGGCGCTGCACGGCGGCCTCAGCGAACTGGGCAAAGCGTGGGTGCGCGAGGCCAACCGGCTGGGCATCATCATCGATGCCAGCCACGCGGCCGACAGCAGCTTCGACCAGATGCTCGAGCTTTCAAGGGCGCCGATCATCCTGTCGCATTCGGGCCCGAAGGCGCTGCACGATCATCCGCGCAATCTCGACGACGCCCGGCTCAAGGCGCTCGCGGCGAAGGGCGGGGTGATCCAGATCAACAGCCTGTTCCTTTCGCCCGACAAGCCGCGTCCGACGGTGGAGGCGCTGCTCCCGCAGATGGCAGCCGCAGCTGACCTGGCGCCCGAGGCACGCGCTGCGCTGATGGCGCGATGGGCCGCAGCGAACGCTGCCGAGCCGCGATCGAACACCGATTTCAACCGCTACATGCAGGCGATCTTCCATTGCATCGACCTGCTGGGTGTCGATCATGTCGGGATCGGTGCGGACTGGGATGGCGGTGGCGGGGTGATCGGGCTCAACCAGATCAGCGAGATCCCCCGGATCACCGAGGCGCTGCTCGCGCGCGGGTTGACGCCCGCCGAGGTCGAGAAGATCTGGAGCGGCAATGTGCTGCGGGTGATGGCCGAGGTGGAGCGCGTCGCGTCGAAGAGGTGACGCGATTGTCCAATCGGCGGGCCGCAATCGCGGCTATGGCTGGTGAACGCTGTTCGAGGGAGGGCATGGCGATGCGTGCATATTGGATCCGGGTTCTGACCCTATTGCTGGCGGCATTGCTGCCCGCGTCGGCGGCCATCGCGGCAACGCCCGAGCGCAAGCCTGATCTCGCCGATATGGTCGCGGGCACCTATGAAGGCGACATCATCTCGGATGCGCGCGGCTCATCGAAATCGGGGGTGACGATCACGGTGGTGCGCTCGGGCAAGAACGTGGTCGAGGTGTCGTGCGACTGTGCGCGCATCCCCAAGGTGCAGATCCCGCTCGAAAAGGCGATGGATGCCATCCTCGCCGCCAGCGGGCCTCATGTCTTCCTGATCGATACCGCGCGCGATCCGCGCCGGCTCAGCCTGACGATCGACGACGCCTCGCTGAGCGTCGAGAGGCAGTAGGCCTCAGGCCATCTCGACCGCGAACAGCGTGTTGCCCTGGTAGCGATCTTCGCTAGGGTTGAACACCGGCTGGGGATCGAACAGACGGTCGGTCAGCGCGAGATCGTTCAGGCCGTCGAGCTTGAACGCGCCGACCTTGATCTCGCGCGGGGGCTTGCCGTCGCGCTCCAGCGTCACGCCATCCAGGTACAGCTGGTCGTGGCGCGTATAGAGAATGTGCGGCGCAAGCCGGATGCGGGTGCGGTTGTAGGTCGCTTCCAGACATTTGCGCAGGGCGATCGCCTCAAGCACGGTCTTGTTGATATCCATGCCCACAATATGATCAAAGCCACGTCCGGTTTCAATCGATTTTTGTGCAGTGCAGCATTTCCCTGCCCCGATACCGGGCAATCGCTCGAAATCCGGAAGCACCGCGCTTATTTCGCCGGCTTGCCCTTCAGATGGGTATCGAACCAGGCGACCGTCCGCCGCAACGAATCCAGTCGGTTCTCGCGCCGGTCGAAGCCATGGCCTTCCTGCGGGTAGAACACGGTCTCGACGATGTTGCCCTTGGCCTTGAGCAGATCGTTGACCTCCTGCGCCTGGCCGCGCGGCACGCGGATGTCGTTTTCGCCCTGGATGGTGAGCAAAGGTGCCTTCGCGGCATTGAGATAGGTCAGCGGCGAGGACGCCTTGTAGACATCGGGGTTCTCGTCAGGCGTGCCGAGCAGACCGCGCTGATAGGCCTTGAGCCGCTCGTCCTGATCGCGGTACATCGTGTTCCAGTTGATGATCCCGAACCACTGCACCGCGGCGGCGAACTCGTCGGGGGTGCGGCCAATCGCCATCAGCGTCATGAACCCGCCATAGGATCCACCAAAGATGCCGACCCTGGCCTTGTCGACATAGCCGGTGCTGACCAGGAACTGCTTGGCCGCGACGGTGTCCTTGAGGTCGCCGCCGCCCAGATCCTTGTAGTTGGCGTTCTGGAAGGCATCGCCATAGCCGGTCGATCCGCGGAAGTTGGGTGCGATCACCACATATCCGCGGCTGGCAAAGGCAGCGGCATACTGGCTGAAGCCGTCCTGCGTCGCCGATGTCGGGCCGCCATGCGGGATGACGATGGCCGGGTTGGAGCCGTCGCGCTTGAGGTTGAACGGCATCGTCACCACCGCGCTCACCAGCGTGCCGTCAAAGCTCTTGTAGGTCACGACGCTCGATTTGGGCAGCACCGCGGGCGTCAGGCTGGCCATCGCGAGCTGTGTCGCGGGGCGCGCGGTGTTGGCGGCCAGATCGACGACATACAGGTTGGATGGCGAATCCGCGCCCGAACGCGTGGTCAGCAGCATCCGGCCGTCGGGCGACAGCGGCTGCGCGCCGGTGAGGTTGTTGACGCCCGGGTCGAGCGGCAACGGCGTCTCGGTGCGGCTCGCCAGATCGAAGCGGGTCAGCGTCGAGCGCGTATCGGCATTGGTCCGCGCCACCAGCGCCTTGCCGTCCTCGATGAAGCCGCCAGCAAGCTGCTCCCAGGGCGTAGGCTTGAGCCAGGTCCAACTCTTGTCTGCGACCCTGTAGACCCCGGCATGGTCCTGCCCCGTCTTCTCGTTGGTCGAGATGGCAAGCAGGCTGCCATCGGCGGTGGCATCGGCCGCCTCGTAGCGCACGTCCTTGGCGCCCAGCAGCTTGGTCGCTTTGCCATCGGCGATGCTGACCTTCCAAACCTCGCCCTCGCGGCTGTCGACCCGCGCGCGGTTGGCGATGATTGCCTTGCCGTTGTCGACGAACGCGACCGGGCCCCAGTTGAACTGCGGGTCCTTCTCCGCCGTCAGGTTGCGCACCTTGCCATCGGGGCCCATCACCGCAAGGTTGGACTGGCCTTCGGATTTGCGCTTGGTCGAAAGCGCGATGAGATCGGTCTGCCCGCTGGTGAGCATGTCGCTTTCGGCGATGTCGGGGGTTTGCGTCAGCCGCTCGACCGCGCCGCCGCCGGTCGGCACGCGGTAGATATCGGCATATTCATTGCCGCCTACATCCTCCTCGAAATACACCCATTGGCCATCGCGCGAGGCGACCAGGCCGGACTGCACCTCGTCCGATTGCGTGATCTGCACTGGCCAGCTGCCCGCGGCATCGGTGCGCCAGATGTTGAACCTGCCGGTGATGTTGGTCGAGACGAAGATCTGCTTGCCGTCCGCGCTCCACGTCACGCCCGCAAGCCCACGCGTTGCGCCGATATCGTCGATCGGCACCGGCCGCGCCTGCGGATTGGCGGGCGAGGCGATGCTGGCCGGATCGGTCACCGGCCGGTCGGGGGTTGCCACCTGCGCGGCAAGAGGGACGGTGACTCCCAGCAACAGCATTGCAGACCAACGCATCATCACCGTCTCTCCTCATGTCACCCTGTCAGGGGCGTTTATGCCTGTTCCGCTTCCTGTGCGTCCAGCTCGGCCAGCCAGTTTTCCAGCCATTTGATGGTATAGTCACCCGACAGGAAATCATCCTGCTTGAGCAGCTCCTGATGCAGCGGGATAGTCGTCTTGACGCCCTGCACCACGAACTCCTCGAGCGCGCGCTTGAGGCGCATGATGCAGCCCTGGCGGGTGCGGCCATAGACGATGACCTTGGCGATCATGCTGTCGTAATAAGGCGGGATCCGGTATCCGGCGTACAGCCCGCTGTCGACGCGGACATGCATGCCGCCGGGCGGGTGGTAGTAACTCACCAGGCCGGGCGAGGGGGCGAAGGTGCGCGGATCCTCGGCGTTGATCCGGCATTCGATCGCATGGCCGCGAAACTCGATCTCGTCCTGCTTGACCGAAAGCGGATGGCCTTCGGCGATGCGGATCTGCTCGCGCACCAGATCGACCCCGGTGATCGCCTCTGTCACCGGATGCTCGACCTGCAGCCGGGTGTTCATCTCGATGAAGTAGAACTCGCCGTTCTCCCAAAGGAACTCGATGGTGCCTGCGCCGCGATAGCCCATGTCGGCCATCGCCTTGCACACCACGCCGCCCATGCGCTCGCGCTCTTCTGCGGTGATGACCGGCGAGGGGGCTTCTTCCAGCACCTTCTGGTGGCGGCGCTGCAGCGAACAGTCGCGCTCACCCAGATGGATCGCGTTGCCCTTGCCGTCGCCGAACACCTGGAACTCGATATGCCGCGGGTTGCCGAGGTATTTTTCCATATAGACGGTGTCGTCGCCGAACGCCGACTTGGCCTCGCTGCCCGCCTGCTGCATCAGCGTCTCGAGCTGATCCTCGGACGGAACCACCTTCATGCCGCGTCCGCCGCCGCCCGATGCCGCCTTGATCAGCACCGGATAGCCGATCGAGGCCGCGATGATCTTGGCCTCGTGGATGTCCTTGATCGCGCCGTCGGATCCGGGGACCAGAGGCATGCCGAGGGCACCTGCGGTGCGCTTGGCCTCGACCTTGTCGCCCATCGTGCGGATATGCTCGGGCTTGGGGCCGATCCAGATGATCTTGTGCGCCTCGACGATCTCGGCGAACTTGGCGTTTTCCGAGAGGAAGCCATAGCCCGGATGGATCGCATCGGCCTGGCTGATCTCGGCGGCCGAAATGATGTTGGCGATGTTGAGATAGCTCTGCCCGGCGGGCGGCGGGCCGATGCACACCGCCTCATCCGCCAGCCGCACGTGCATCGCGTCGGCATCGGCGGTGGAGTGCACTGCCACCGTCTTGATGCCCATCTCGTGCGCGGCGCGGTGGATGCGCAGCGCGATTTCGCCGCGATTGGCGATCAGGATTTTCTTGATGGCCATGGGCTGGTTACTCGATGACGACCAGCGGCTGGTCGAACTCGACCGGCTGCCCGTCTTCCACCAGGATCGCGGTGACTTTCCCTGCGCGCTCGGCGGTGATCGGGTTCATGACCTTCATCGCCTCGATGATCAGCAGCGGATCGCCGATCTTCACTGCGGCGCCGATGCTGATGAAGGGCGCTGCACCCGGCTCGGGTGCGAGATAGGTGGTGCCGACCATCGGCGACTTGACCGCATTGGCCATCGACGGTGCGGCGGGCGCTTCGGGCGCAGCAGCGGCGGCTGCCGGGGCGGCGGCGGGCGCGGGGACAGCGGCGGGTGCGGCGGCCACGGCCACGCTGGCCACCGGTGCGGCGCTGATCATGCGCGCAACGCGGATCTTGCGATCGCCATCTTCGACCTCGATTTCGCTCAGCCCGGTTTCGCCCAGCAATTCTGCCAGTTCGCGTACCAGTTTGCTGTCAATGTTCATGCCGCCTCCCTGTTTTGCATTGCCGCTTTTGCTGCTTGGTGATGCCATTGTCTGTTCCTGCGCCCTTATGGTTCTTGTTCGCGGGTGCCTTGTTTGCGGCGACCGCGCTGGAATATCCTGGGTTGAGCTATGCCCGCGCAGAGGCGGCAAAGACAACCGTTAACTGGTCATAGCAGCGCGGCGGCCTCCAGCGCCAATAGATAAGACGCTGCGCCAAACCCACAGATCGTGCCCTTCGCCGCCCGGCCAACCCATGACAGATGGCGGAATTCCTCGCGCGCATGCGGGTTGGACAGGTGCACCTCGATCACCGGCGTGGTGATCGATCGGATCGCGTCATACAGCGCGACCGACGTGTGCGTGAACGCGCCCGCGTTGAGCAGCACCGCTTTGGCCCCGCTCGCCTGCGCCTCGTGCAGCCAGTCGATCAGATGGCCCTCATGGTTCGACTGCCGCATGTCGATCGCAAGGCCCAGTGCCTGTGCGCGGTCGTCCAGCCGGTCGGCGATATCGTCGAGCGTATCGGAGCCATAGATTTCGGGCTCGCGCAGGCCGAGCAGGTTGAGATTGGGTCCGTTGAGGACGAATATCATCGGTTGATCGGCCATGCTGCTTCCGTTGTGCCGCCCCATCGCCTGGGTGCGCCGCGCTTATGCGGGAAAGCGACTCGCTAGGCAAGGTGGGGGCATTCAGCCGCGCGGCGGCGGCACCGGCCCGCCGCCATATAGCCAGTCCCAGCGCGCCATCACCGCATCGGGCCGGGCGGAGGCTGCGCGGCCCAGTGGCAGCCGCATCGCAAGCGTCGCCAGCGGATTGCCTTCGTGAAAATCCACGCCGTTGGCGTGCGCGCCTGCCTGCACCCGGGCGGTGCGTGGCTGGCGCACTGCAAAGAAGCGGCCAAGCGCCGTCTCAAGCACTGACGCATCGTCTGCCATCGGCAGCAGTTCGGCCAGCGTCACAGCATCCTCGATCCCCATCGCCGCGCCCTGCGCCAGGAACGGCAGCATCGGGTGGCAGGCATCGCCGATCAGCACCGCGCGGCCGCGGTGCCAGGGGCGCATCGGCTTGCGGTCGTGCAGGCCCCAGCGCAGCGGTTGATCCACCCGCGCGAGCAGCCGGGTGATCGCGCCCCACCCGGCAAACGCGGCACGCAGCCGGTCGGGGTCGCCGGGCAGGTTCCAGCCTTCCTCGCGCCAGTCGGCCTGTTCGGTCACCCCGACGAAATTGACCAGACCCGGACGCACCCGATAGGTGACCGCATGGCGGCGCGGGCCCAGCCAGGCGCCCACCCCTGCAGGGGGCGCAGCCGGATCGTCCTTCGCGACGGCTACCAGCGCGCGCCAGGCGACGTGTCCGGTAAAGCGCGCGGCATCGGCGCCGAACAGCTGCGCGCGTACCTGCGAGCGGATACCGTCTGCACCGATGATCAGATCGGCGCGCAGCGTCTGCCCGTCTGCGCTCATCGCCTCGGCGCGATCGGCATCGATCCGCTCGATCGCGCAGCCGGTGACCAGCGCGCCGGGCTGTAGTGCCTCGAGAGCGGCGTGCAGGATCGCGACCAGATCGGCACGGTGCACCGCCACATAGCGCGCGCCCCAGCGGCGCAGCGCGGCATCGCCCAGCGGAATCTTGAGAATCTCGCGCGCGCTGCGGCCATCGCGCAGCGTGATTGCCTGCGGAGCCTCGCCTGCCCCCGCCACAGCCTCTGCGACCCCAAGCTCGCCGAGCGCGCGCATCGCGTTGGGGCCGAGCTGCAGGCCTGCGCCGACCTCGTGCAGCCCATCGGCGCGCTCGGCCACGCGGACCTCGTGCCCCTTGCGCGCCAGCGCCAGCGCGGCGGCAAGCCCGGATATGCCCGCGCCGATGATCAGGATGCGCATGAAGGGCTGTTCGTGGCTCGCATGATCGCTGTGTAACGCAGCTTACGGCGCGCGCAACCATGCTCCCTTCCGGGATGGCGCCTGAACGGCTATGCACCCCCTCATGCTGCCTTCGCTCCTGATCGTTGACGATTTCCTGGCCGATCCATTCGCCGCGCGCGCCGCGGCGCTGGCGCTGGACTATGATCCGGCGACGCGGATCGGCAACTATCCCGGAACGCTGTCGGGCGCGCCCTTGCCGATAGCGGGGCTGGAAGAGGCGGTATCGCGAATCATCGGCGTGCCGCTCAAGCCCCAGCCCGGCACCACCCATGGCCATTGCCGACTGACGCTCAAGGGCGATCGCGGGGTCAGCGGCGTGCACATCGACCCGTGCTTCTATTCCGGCATCCTCTATCTCAGCCGCAACGAGGATGCGCGCGGCGGCACCGATTTCTTTCGCCACAAGCGCACGGGCCTCGAAAAGGTGCCCGCCGATCCGCTGGGGCTGGCGCAGAGCGGCTATGCGGACATCAATGCGCTGGTCGAGGATGTCGTCAACCGCGATACGCTGCTGCCCGCGCGCTGGGAGCGGGTGATGCGGGTACCGATGCGCTTCAACCGGCTGATTCTGTTCAGCCCGTGGCTTTTTCACAATTCGGCGGATGGATTCGGCACGGCGCAAGAGACCGGGCGGCTGGTGCACCTGCAGTTTTTCGCGCGCGGCTGACGCGCCGGATCAGTCCTCGGAGCCATCCATCGCACGCGCCTGCGCCTTGCGGCGTTTCAGGTTTGCGCGCAGATTCGCCGCCAGCCGCGCCTTGCGCGCTTCATCGGCGCGCGGAAGCGGCTGGGCTTTGGACTGGGATTTGGGCTCGATCGGGGTGTCGGACATGGCCTTGTCGGCTTAACGCGACAGTCTGCGATTTGGCAAGGCTTGCGAGGGTTGACAAAGCTTTGGCGTCTGCGCATAGGCGCAGGCCTTGCGAGCGGGCAGGCATCTGTTCCGCCTCGCAGCCGTCCGCGAAATGGTGTGCTGCTGTAGCTCAGTGGTAGAGCGCATCCTTGGTAAGGCTGAGGTCGGGAGTTCAATCCTCCCCAGCAGCACCATTTCGCAGGCGACGGATTTCCGCCCCCATCAACGCTCAGTCCGCCAGCACGTCGCTCCATTCGGGGTGGCGCCTGAACGCCGTGACGACATAGCTGCAGCGCGGCAATACCGTCCAATGGTCGCTGCGGGCCTTGGCGATCAGCGCGTCGACCAGCCGTGCGGCAACACCCTGGCCGCGCATCGCATCGGGAACGAAGGTGTGATCGGCGATGACCCGCGTCGCGCCCGCGCTGGCACCGGTGTTGGCATATGTGAGTTCTGCCTCGGCACCATCGGCGCGATAGACAAAGCGTCCGCCCGATACGGTGGTTTCATGGGTGATGGCGGTCGCGGCATCGGCGTGTGTCTGTGTCATTCCAGTCTCCGTTTCGCCCCCCGATCAGGTCATCAATATGGGGAAGGGGGCCGCGCGCGGCAACCATGGCTGCGAGTCGCAGCCTGCCGCAGCCGACGCCATCAGGCACCAAATGTGCGCCCGATCGTGGCATGGTTGCAACTGTGGCACGGATTCATGCGGCCTGGGGGGCACAAACAGCGCAGGAGGGCCTTTATCTATCGGGCAAGTTGGCTTATATGGCGCGCTCAAGAAACCATCAGGAGATTTCGCTATACGTCCGCCAGCCCCCCGTCGCGGCCTTGCCATGCCCCTTAAATCCGGCCCGCGCTTCAATCAGTTTATCCAGTCGCCCCAGGTTCGGGTGATCGATGAAAATGGCGAAAATCTGGGCGTATTGCGTACCGATGATGCGATAGAGCGCGCAGCAGCCGTGGGGCTCGACCTCGTCGAGGTGTCCCCGAACGCAGAGCCGCCGGTCGCCAAGTTCCTGGACGTGGGCAAGTACAAGTACGAGGCCCAGAAAAAGGCCAATGCCGCGCGCAAGAACCAGAAGACGCAGGAGATCAAGGAGATCAAGATGCGTCCGAACATCGATGACCATGACTATATGGTCAAGATGAAGAAGGTTCACTCGTTCATCGACGAGGGCGACAAGGTCAAGATGACGCTGCGGTTCCGTGGCCGCGAACTTTCGCACCAGCAGCTCGGCATGGCACTGCTCCAGCGGGTCCAGGAAGACGTCAAGGAAGTCGCCAAGGTCGAAGCCTATCCGCGCATGGAAGGCCGCCAGATGCTGATGGTGCTGGCACCCAAGTAACCGCGCTCAACCGTCGACAAAGCGCAGCTGGTAGCTGATCGTTGCACTGTCGTTGGCAGGCACGGTCACCTGCCAGACGTGCTTGCCGTCCTTGCGCACCACCTTGGCCGTAGCCTTGCGCAGATCGGCCTCTGCGATCTCGGCCAGATCGATCTCGGCGGTCACAGGCTTGGGGTTGGCGTTGGTCAGCACCAGCTTGCGGTTTTCACTCCCCTCGGGGCCTGATCCCGCCAGTGTCGTGGTCGCCAGCCGCACCGCGCTGCTCGTCCCGATGGTGAACTTCACCTCCTGTCCCACCGCATAATCGCGCATCCGGCCCTGGCCGATCAGCAGGCCGTTGTCCGATGCGCCATCGAACACCGAAATACGCCCCGATGGCAGCGGCAGGCCGAGGCCCGTCGCAGTCTTGTTGTCCATGCGGACCTCGATCTCCAGCGGCTCGGGCGTTTCGTCAGAACCATTCGCATTGCCGCGATAGACCATCCGTGCAGGCACATTCTGTTTGGCGAGCAGCTTGACCTGTTTTTGCCCCTTGGCCGCCACGGTCGAGCGGAAAGGCACGCGGTAGAGTTTCAAGTCGCCCAGCGCTTCGAGTTCGGCCATCGTGACGCGCGAACCGGTCACGATCACCTCCTCCATCGCCTCGGCGCGCACCGCACCGGTGCGCATTGCGGAGGGAGCCATCATCATCGGTGGCGGGGGCGGTGGTGGCGGCGGGATGTCAAAGACGCCCGCAGCGGTGCTGCCGCGCGGCCAGCAGCGGATGTACAGCGGCGTTGCCTGTGGCTTGTCGGCGATCGCTTGCATCGGCTGGCGGATGTTGAGCGTGCCCGCGATCACCAGCAGCTCGGAATCGGCAAAGCTCTCGGCATTGCCGTTGGCCAGCGTCAGCCAGGAGAACAGGTCGAGCGACGTGCCGTCGTCGGCCAATTTGACGACATAATCGGCGTTCCAGTCGAACCCGGCGGCAAGGTATGTCAGCGTCACCTCGACCGTTGCCGCTTCAGGCGAAACGGTATCGACCGACAGCACCGGCGTTGCGAACAGCCCGCCGGGCAGTTTTTCATAAATCACCTTTTCCGGCAGCCCCGAGCATTGCAGCGCCTCGATGCCGCTTTCGGTCTCGACCACCAAGGCACCCGAAGATCCGCTGCGAATCACCGCATCGCGCTCGCTCACTGCGCCGGTGGCAGGATCGGTGCGGCGCAGCGTCACGCGGTTGCCCAAAGTGCCATCGACCAGCGCGCCGGGGGAGAGCAATTTCTTGTCGCGGTTCTGCTCGATGATCCCGCCGGGCAGCCCGCGGACCACCGAGGACACCGCGACCATGCCCTCGGCGACACCGGCAAAGCGGATGGTCGCAGGGCCTGCGGGGACGGTGATCCGCCGGGTCTCGGTCACAACCGCGAAGCCGTTGAGGAAATTGAGGTTCATCCCCCCGCCATCGCCGCGCGCAGGGTCGCGGTAGATGGTGACCGCGACCGAATCGGGCCTGGGCGAGATGATCTCGGGGCGGGTCTGGGCTTGGGCGGGGGAGAGGAGGGTGGCCAGTGCTATCAATGCCCCAAGCATAACAGTCCGTGTTCCCGAGCCCCTTGGCTGGCTGGCAAGCCAGCCGCTCGGGATAAACTTCCCGGCTTTGCCGGGAAGTCGAGAGACCTCATGCAACCGGGAGCGAGCGCTTCCCTCGACTTCAACCAAAGGCTGAAGTTTATCCTGAGCGAAGCCGAAAGGCGGCGCCGAAGGGCTCGGGACAAACGGATGAGGGGAGCGCATGATACTACTCGCTAGCCACTCTCAATACCCCGTCTCGAAGGTCGCCGTGACCTCAGCGCTGCCATTGGCAGGCACCGGCACCGCCCACACCACCGCATTGCTGCTGCGCCGCTCGCTCTTGGCGCTTTCGGTGACGATCCGCGTGTCGGTCCAGCCGAAATCGAGCCCCGATTGCATCAGGTCGACGGTGACGGCCCCATCGCGCGCGTTGGTCAGTTCATAGCGCATGCTGGTCTGCCAGCGGGTGCTCGACAGCCGCTTGCGCTCGACCACCGTGGTCTTGACCTTGACGTCGAACGCCTCGCCGGTCTTGAGCGCCAGCGCGCTGCCCATCGGGGTGTGGTCGATCGCGTTCTCGCCGATGAACTGCGGCGATCCGCGCTGGTCGCGCTGGTAGAAGCGCACCGAGCCTGCGGGCAGGGCATCGCCAAGGCCACCCGATTTGCTTGAGCTGAACTTGACCACGGTGTCCGCGCTGCGCGGTTCGCTGATGCTGGCGAGCCAGCCGACGCGATATTCATACGCGCGTGACGCAGGCACGCCTTGAACATCGAGGAAGTTGATCTGCTTGGTCTGCCTGTCGGCGATCGTCGTGCGACCGACGGGGTAGAGATAGAAATCACCCAGCCGCTCGCGGTCTGCGGTTTCGGTGCCGGCGCTGCGGATATTTCTGCCACGCCCTCCGCCGAAGCCCGATGCGCCCTGCGGGTTGCCTGCGACCAGCAGCGTGTCGGCATTGCGATAGGTGGTGCCCGAACTGTTCGACAGCGTCACCCAGCCCTGCACGTCGATGCTGCCCTTGGCCTCGTCGAACAAGGCGACATAGTCCGCCGACCAGCCCATGCCGCCGGTGAGATAGCGGATCGCCGCATCGCGTACCCCGGCGCGCTGGCTGTCGAGCGTGATCGAGAGCGTCGGGCGCGCGCGCAGATTTTCGGGCACCTTGTCGAAGATCGCCCGCACCGGCAGCCCGTCGTCGCGCAGCACCTCTATTCGGGTGCCAATCTGGACGACCACGCCCTGGTTGACCGAGAGCACCTTGGCGCGCTCGCGCGTCTCCGCGCCTGTCGCCGGGTTGGTGCGCACCAGGGTGATCGTTTCGCCCACCGCCTTTTCCATCAATTTGCCGGGGGTGAGCAGGTCATAGTCGAAATTCTGCTCGACGATGGTCGCGCCGTCGGCGGCGAAGCTCACCGTCTCGGGCTGGATCTGCGCGGAGACATCGGGGAATTCGATCCGGCTGGTACCGCTGGCGATGTTGAGCTTGCGGATATCCTGCACCAGCGAGGTACTGCCGTTGTACACGGTGACCGAAACGTTGCCTTGCGCGCTGGGGGCGTCGGGATCGGCGGCGTCCTGGGCCAGCGCCGGAGCGAGCGCGAACAGGCTGGCAGCGCCGAGCCCCATCCAGAAACGTGACGAACGGCGCATATGGACCTCCCCAGACTTGTCTGTTCATGGTGGCTTAGGCGGGGCAAAATGAACAGGGGCTAAATCGCTGGGCAAGCGCCTGCCACGCCGATAAGAAGGCGGTCATGCTGCGTATCGCCTCTTACAACATCAACGGAATCAAGGCACGCCTGCCGCGTCTGCTCGAGTGGCTGGACGAGACCCGGCCTGCCGTCGCCTGCCTGCAGGAGATCAAGACGCAGGACGAAGGCTTCCCTGCGGCCGAGTTCGAGAAGCTCGGCTATGGTGCGATCTGGCACGGGCAGAAGGGGTTCAACGGCGTTGCGATCCTGGCGCGCGACGCGCAGCCGGTCGAGGTGCAGCGCGGGCTGGAGGGCGAACCCGAGGACGAGCATTCGCGCTATCTGGAGGCCGATGTCCACGGCCTGCGCGTCGCATGCATCTATCTTCCCAATGGCAATCCGCAGCCGGGGCCCAAGTTCGACTACAAATTGCGCTGGATGGATCGCCTGCGCAAACGCGCGGCCCAGATCATGGCCGAAGAGGTGCCCGCGGTGCTGGCGGGCGACTACAACGTCATCCCGCGCGACAACGACACCTATTCGGTGCGCGCGATGGCATCCGATGCGCTGATGCAGCCCGAAAGCCGCGCCGCCTATCGCCGCATTCTCGCCGATGGCTGGACCGACCCGATCGGCACCCTGCGCCCGGCCGGCGGGGTGTGGACCTATTGGGACTACCAGGCCGGCGCCTGGCAGCGCGACCATGGCTTCCGCATCGACCACCTGTTGCTCAGCCCCCAGGCCGCCGACCGGCTGAGCGCGATCGGCGTCGACAAGGACCATCGCGGTCGCGAAAAGGCCAGCGACCACGCGCCGACCTGGGTGGAACTGAAGGCCTGACCCTGCCCCTCACCGCCGCGCCACGCCGATCAGCGCGGTCGAGGGTATTGGAAGCACCGCCCGGTCGCCTGCGATACGGCGCAGTTCCGAGATGATCATGTCCTTTTGCGCTCGATCCAGATTCGCCCAGTCGGGCGATGGGTCGAACGCGGCATCGAGTTCATCCATCGCCGTCATGTCGAGACCGAAATCGCGGGTCACAAACTCGATCTGCGGATCGCGATAGCCTGCACCGATCAGTTCGGCGGCAAACCCTTCGGCGGTGTTGAGGATCGTCATCGACTCGGGCATCGGAGCCAGCGGTGTTTCGGGAAACAGGCGCCGGATAAGCTGGCCGAGCAGCATGAAGGCACCGGCGCCACGGTCCTGCCAGACCGCCACGACGCCGTATCCGCCGGGCCGGGTGACCCGCGCCATCTCGGCCAATCCCTTGCGCCAGTCCGGGAACATGAACACGCCGAAGAACGAGAAGACCGCGTCGAAACTGGCGTCGGGCAGATCGAGTGCCTGGCCATCCATTACCTGCGCCTCGACGTTCGGCACTGCCTTGGCGGCAATCCGGGCGACCATGCCGGGGGAAAAGTCGGTGGCGAGCACCTGGGCACCGCTTCTTGCGGCGGCGAACGCCAGCGCGCCGGTGCCGGCCGCGACATCCAGAACGCGCGACCTCGGGGTCAGCGGCACCTGCGCCAACCCGGCCTCGACATAGCTGGCGGTATAGGGATGCGCCGTGCGTTCATAGCGTTCCGCCGCGCTGTCCCAGTGATCGATCCTGTTGAAGGCCTGCATTGCTGATATCTCCGAATCATGTAACCTGATAGGTATCGTGAAATTCGGTGCTTGCCAAGTCGTTGCGAGCGACCAAGGTGGTTTTCATGCGGAATGACGGTCGCCTCTCCCGGATGTTGCATGTGCTGATCCATCTGGCGCGGCACGATGGTCCGATGACGTCGGAGACGATCGCGCGGATGCTCGATACCAACCCGGTGCTGATCCGGCGCACGATGTCGGGCCTGCGCGAAGCGGGCTATGTCAGATCGGAAAAGGGACATGGCGGCGGCTGGGCGATCGCCACTGATCTGAACGCGGTGACGCTGCTGGACGTCCACCGTGCGGTCGGCGGACCTCGGCTGTTCGCCATCGGGGTTGAGAACGCCAATCCCGGCTGTCAGGTCGCGAGCGTCGTCAACGAGGCGCTGGACAGTGCGCTGCAGGAGGCAGAACAGCTGCTGATCGCGCGGCTCAGCTCCATCAGCCTGGCCGAGCTTGCCCGGACGTTCGACGCGCGTTGCGGCGATCTTGTCCCGCGCTAGCAGCTAGCCGGAACGAGATTTACGCGATCTTCGTGCCTGCGATCCGTTCGATCTCGCGCTTGGGCTCGGCGGTCTGGGCGGTGGGCGGCGGGGCCAGCGATTGCAGCGCGGCGCCAGGTGCCACGGCCTGCAATTGCTTCAGCCTCGCGCGGAAGTTCGCCAGTTCGCTGCCCGAAAGCTGGGCGCGGGTGGTGAAGCGGACCGATCCGGGATCGACCGCGCGGCCGCCGCGATAGAGTTCGTAGTGCAGGTGCGGGCCGGTCGAAAGGCCGGTCGATCCGACATAGCCGATCACCTGGCCGCGGCGCACGCGGGTGCCGCTGCTCACCGCGATCCGGCTCATATGGCCATAGCCGCTGGCGATGTTGCCGCCATGGGCGATGCGCACGAAGTTGCCGTACCCGCCCTTGCGTCCGGCATAGTTCACCACGCCGTCGGCGGTGGCATAGATCGGCGTGCCGCTGCGGGCGCGAAAATCGATGCCGCTGTGCATCCGGCGGAAACCCAGGATCGGGTGGCGGCGATAGCCATAGCCCGATGTGATCGCGCCGTTGACGGGACGGGCGAATTCGCCGCGTTCCTCGCCCACGCCCGAAGCCTCGAACCACTGCATGCCGTTGCCGGCCTTCCAGCGCAGCATCTGCGCGCGCGGCTTGCCGCTGCGTTCGAGACCCGCATAGAGCAGGTCGCCCATCTCGACCTCGCCGGTCGCGGCGCGCTTGTAATCGACGATGATGTCGAACTCGTCGGTCGCGCGGATATCGTTGCCGATCGAAAGCTGGGTGCCCAGCGTGCGCAGATAGGCCTGGATCGCACCCGGCGGCGCGCCTGCCGCGCGCGCCGAACGATAGAGGCTTGAGCCCACCGTGCCGCGAATTCGCAAGGGGGTGGCGTCGACCAGAATGGGCTTGCGCACCAGATCGAGCTCGGATCCTGCCCGCACGATCTCGACGTTCATGTCGAAGCGCGCACGGAACGCGATGGTCTCGACCGGGCGCGGCTGGTTGCGTGCAAAACGGCGGCCCAAAGTGATGTCGATGCGGGTGCCGTCGCGAATGTCCTCGAGCGGAACCACCGAGGAGACGAGATTGGCGACCGATTGCGCATCGCCGCTGCCCACGCCTGCGCGCTGCATCACGCGCATGAAGCTGTCGCCGCGGCCGATGACGGCGGCAAGTTCGATCGTCGGGCGCTCGGGTGCCTGGCGCAAAGCGACCACCGCATCGGTTGCCGCCATCGCGCGTCCGGTATCGCTGCCGAATGCCATCGGCATGATCATCTGGCTGCGCAATTCTTCGAGCGCAACAGGGGCCGGGGCCATCGCCGCCGCGCCCAGCGGATGGATGCCCGGCCACACCGCATAGGCGCCGGTGCACAGCAGGCAGAGCGTTGCCAGTCCGCGAAACCATTCAAGGCTGCCGATGTTCTGGCCCAGATCCGGGGTCCAGTTGGTCTCGTGGATGAAGGTTGCAAGCCGCGACCAGCGCTCACGGATCGAGCCGAGGCCAAGCCCGGGCACGCCCATGGCCGGCGCCGGAAGCGCATCGGCCATCGACAGTCTGGCGGTGGCGGCCCCTGCCCCCAAAAGCTGTTCGCGTTGCTGAAACAAGTCCGACCCTTTTTCGCCATTCCTCCCGTGCTGCACCTTTCAGGCGGGCACGATGGCGATTTTTCCTCGCCCGCAAATCTTGTGGAGAATGCCGGTTAAAGTCAAATTAACCCGCGCGACAAAACCCGTTCGCCGGGACGAGCGGTGCATTAAGCCGGGCCAATGGCGGAACCTGTCCACAGCCGATTGCACGGCTTGCCGAATGGGACTTGCAACTTGGCGAGGCGGCCATGATGTAAGGCGTGGAGGCTGCTCCCATGACCCGATTTTCGTCCCGATCTGCGCAGGGCTCCGTGACTGCCGTGCTGGGACCGACCAATACCGGCAAGACCCATCTTGCCATCGAGCGGATGAGCGCGCACTCCAGCGGCCTGATCGGCTTTCCGCTCCGCCTGCTGGCGCGCGAGGTCTATGACCGGGTGGTCGCGATCAAGGGGCCCAAGGAGGTCGCATTGGTCACCGGGGAAGAGCGCATCGTCCCGCCGGGCGCGCGCTGGTTCCTCTCCACCGCCGAAAGCATGCCGCTGCAGGACGGGCGCGATTTCGCCTTCGTCGCGATCGACGAGGCACAGCTTGGCGCACATCCCGAGCGCGGGCACGTCTTCACCGACCGTATCCTCAACGCGCGTGGCCGCGACGAGACGATGATCCTGGGATCCGAAGCGCTGGCTCCCATGGTGCGCACGCTGGTGCCCGATGCAGAGATCATCACCCGTCCGCGCTTTTCGACGTTGAGCTATGCCGGGATCAAGAAGCTCTCGCGGCTGCCACCGCGCAGCGCGATCGTCGCGTTCTCCGCCGAGGAGGTCTATGCGGTTGCCGAGATGCTACGCCGTTTCCGCGGCGGCGCTGCGGTGGTGATGGGCGCGCTCAGCCCCGCGACGCGCAACGCGCAGGTGGCGATGTATCAGGCGGGCGAGGTCGATTATCTCGTCGCCACTGATGCGATCGGCATGGGGCTCAACATGGATGTCGAGCATGTCGCGTTCGCCTCGCTGTACAAATATGACGGCGCGCGGCGGCGGCGGCTGACGCTGCCCGAAATGGCGCAGATCGCCGGGCGCGCCGGGCGACATCAGCGCGACGGCACCTTCGGATCGGTCGCGGGCCGCGCCGATGCGCAGTTCAGCGACGAAGAGATCGAGCGGATCGAGCAGCACCAGTTCCCGCCGCTCAAATCTTTGTTCTGGCGCGATTCTGCGCCGCGCTTTGACAGCCTGGGGCACCTGATCGCCGATCTGGAACGCTTGCCCTCCAGCCCGGTGCTCAAACCCGCGCCCGAGGCGATCGATCTTGCGGTGCTGCGGCGGCTTGCCGATGATCCTAATGTCGGCGCCAGCGTGCGCGGGACAGCCGCGGTGCGGCGCTTCTGGTCGGTGTGCAGCCTGCCCGATTTCCAGCATCGCGGGGCGGAGCATCACGCCAATTTCGTCGCCCAGCTCTGGCAGCATCTGGGGCAGGGAAAAGGGCATATCCCGGCGGACTTCATCGCCCGGCGTATCGCCGATCTCGATCAGGTGCAGGGCGATGTCGAAAAATTGGGCGCGCGCATCGCGGCGATCCGCACCTGGGCCTATGTCGCGCAGCGCCGCGACTGGCTTGCCGATCCGGCGGAAATGGCAGGCCGCACCCGTGCGGTAGAGGAGCGCCTGTCCGATGCGCTGCACAAGGCGCTGGCGCAAAGGTTCGTCGACCGGCGCACCGCCGTGCTGTTGCGTGGCCTTGGCGGCGATGCCTCGCTGCTGCCGGTGACGCTGGAAGAGGGCGATGCGATCTGCGTCGATGGCGAGCCGATCGGCAAGTTGAACGGCTTTGCCTTTGTCGTCGACGCACAGGCGCGGCTGGCGGACCGCAAGCTGCTACTCGCTGCGGCCGACCGGCATCTGCCGGGGCTGCTGGCCAAGCGCGCGCGCGAGCTGAACGGCGATGTGCCCGGCAGCCTGGTCATCGCAGCCGATGACAAGGCGCGCCCCGCATTGCTGTGGCGCGGGCAGCGGATCGGGCAGATCGTGCGCGGTGCCTCGCTCGCCCAGCCGAAGTTCCAGCCCGACCGTGCGCTCGAGGCGCTGCCGCGTGCCGATCACGAGGCGCTGCTGGCACACGTCGCGGCCTGGCTCGAGGCGCAACTGGGAACGCCGCTGGCGCCGGTGCGCGCGCTGGCCCGCGCAGCAGAGGACAAGCGCTGCTCCGGGCCGCTGCGCGCGCTGCTGGTGCAGCTGATCGATGCAGGCGGCGCGATGCCGCGAGTGCAGGCCGATGGGCTGATCAGCGCGCTGGATCCTGCCGCGCGGCAGGTGCTGCAGCGGCTGGGGGTGCGGCTGGGCAGCCTCGACGTGTTCTGCGCCGCGATGATCCGACCCGATTGCCAGCGGCAGCTCGGCCTGGTGCGCGCGGTGCAGGCGGGCGACCCCCTGCCGCCGCCGGCAGACGCGCAGGTCGCCGCGCTGCGCACGGTGGTCCCGGCGGGCTCGCTGCCGGCAGGCGGTCACCCGGCCTATCGGCTGGTGGGCGATCAGGCGCTGCGCGTCGACATGGCCGAAAAGCTGATCCGCGCCGCGCACGACCGGCGCGGCCAGGCGGCGAGCTTTGTCATCGATCCTGCGCTGGCGATCTCGATGGGGCTGACCGCCGCCAACACCGAGCGGCTGATGCGCGCGGCAGGCTTTCGCCGCGATGGCGCGGCGGCGAGCGGGGATGATGCTGCGGCGCTGTGGCGCTGGCGCGGGCTGGGGCGGAAAAAGGCGGTCGAGGCGGCACCCCCGCCAAGGCCCGACGGACATTTTGCGGCACTGGCACAATGGAAGGTGGCGATTGGCTGAAACGGGTGGATCGGGCTCGGGTGCGGGCGGGCATATGCGGATGGATGTGCTGTTGTGGTATCTGCGGTTGGTGCGCAGCAGGTCCCAGGGCAAGTCGCTCGCCGAACAGGGCGTGATCCGGGCCAATGGCACCCGGGTGGTCAAGGCGCATCACGCGGTGCGCTGCGGCGACATCCTTACCGTCCCCCAGGGTTCGCGCGTGCTCGTGCTGCAGATAGACCATCTGCCCTGGCGTCGTGGCCCTGCCGAAGAGGCGATCGCCTGCTATCGCGAGCCCGAGGACCGGTGCGCCGCCGGATAAAGCTAGGCTTTGTCCTCCCGAGGCAGCGCGATATTGACGCCACCTGCCTATCGCAATAGCAAGGCCAGCAGAATCACCATGCCAGACGGGCGAGAGATGCCCGGCAAGCCACTCAGGGGAGCGATCACAGCCGATGACCTATGTAGTCACCGACGCCTGCATCAAGTGCAAATACATGGACTGCGTGGAAGTATGCCCCGTGGACTGCTTCTATGAAGGCGAGAACATGCTGGTGATCAACCCCAGCGAGTGCATCGACTGCGGCGTGTGCGAACCCGAATGCCCGGCCGAAGCGATCCTTCCC
Source organism: Blastomonas sp. AAP25 (assembly GCF_001295965.1). Taxonomy (NCBI): domain Bacteria; kingdom Pseudomonadati; phylum Pseudomonadota; class Alphaproteobacteria; order Sphingomonadales; family Blastomonadaceae; genus Blastomonas; species Blastomonas sp. AAP25. Next base: position 323,460 of record NZ_LJHP01000020.1, on the reverse strand, counting down.
GATACCGAGGACGGCCTGGAAAAGTGGCTCGAGCTCAACACCAAGTTCAGCGCTGAATGGCCCAACATCACCGTCAAGCGGGAATCGCCCGCTGACGCCGATGAGTACAAGGGCAAGGACGGCAAGTACGAGGCTTTCTTCTCACCCGAACCCGGCGAGGGCGACTGAGCACGTAGACACTCGGTCGGTGGGGAGCCTTTGGGCGGCCTGATCCCCTGCAATCGTTCTCACATTCCGTAGCGTCGGGCGCGTCCTCGCGTCCGGCGCCGCTTCTTTTTGGGCCTGCGAGACCCCATTTGGGTCCGGAATGGCCATTACAGGGTGGCTATTTTGTGACGAATCTGTTAAGCAGCGCCCATCAGTGCTGCAGTGCGGCACTGTGTTGGTGTCCCGCTTTCGGCACATATTCGAGGAGATTCCGTTCGGACGGCAGGATCGCAGGTTCGAAAAGGCTCCCGCTTCCCCTGAATTGAGAAAGGTTTTTGAATGGCCGCCAAAGCGCTGTCTTTTGATGTAGGCGATTATGTGGTGTATCCCAAGCACGGTGTCGGCCGTGTTGTGGAGCTTCAGAAGGAAGAAATTGCCGGCATGCAGCTCGAGCTGTACGTGCTGCGCTTCGAAAAGGAACGCATGACCCTTCGCGTTCCGGTCAACAAGGTTGAAAGCATCGGCATGCGCAAGCTGTCGTCTGACAAGACGCTGCGCGAGGCGATGGAAACGCTGAAAAGCAAGCCCAAGGTCAAGCGCACCATGTGGTCGCGCCGTGCCCAGGAATATGAAGCGAAGATCAATTCGGGCGACCTCGTGTCGATTGCCGAAGTGACCCGCGACCTGTTCCGCCCGGACGACCAGCCCGAGCAGAGCTATTCCGAGCGCCAGATCTTCGAAGCGGCCTCCAGCCGCCTCGCACGCGAACTGGCCGCGATGGAAAAGACCGACGAGCCTGCCGCTCTGAAGAAGATCCTCGAGATCCTCAACGAGGCAGCGCCGCAATACTACGAAGTCGCCGAATAAGGCGGTTTCGCACCGGCCTGATCGGCTGGTGACCGGTTTTCGAAATATGCAGGCTGCGTGCGGCCTGCATATTTCGTTTCGGCTGCCGCGCTTCCACCTTTCCCTTTGCGCAACGTAACCCGAGCGGCTAATCCGCTTGCCGTGACCCAGGCTGCCATCTCGATCGACAATCTGCGCAAGATCTACAAAGGCGCAGGCAAGGCCCCCGACAAGCTGGCGCTGGACGGTGTGAGCTTCGATGTCCCGCGCGGCCAGATCTTCGGCCTGCTGGGGCCCAACGGCGCGGGCAAGTCCACCCTCATCAACATCCTGTCGGGCATGGTCCGCAAGACCTCGGGCTCTGCCAGCATCTGGGGCTTCGACATCGACGCCAATCCGCGCAACGCCAAGGCGTCGATCGGTATCGTGCCGCAGGAAATCGTGTTCGATCCGTTCTTCACCCCTGCCGAAGCGCTCGAGCTTCAAGCCGGGCTGTTCGGCGTGCCCAAGGCGCACCGGCGTACGGCAGAGCTGCTGCGCGCGGTGCGGCTGGAGGACAAGGCCGATGCCTATGCCCGCACGCTGTCCGGCGGCATGAAGCGGCGGCTGCTGGTGGCCAAGGCGATGGTGCATTCCCCGCCGATCCTGGTGCTCGACGAACCCACCGCGGGCGTCGACATCGATCTGCGCCAGCAACTGTGGGACTATGTGCGCGAATTGAACCGCGCAGGCGTCACCATCGTGCTCACAACGCATTACCTCGAAGAGGCCGAGGAGCTGTGCGACCGGATCGCGATCATCAACCACGGCAGGCTGATCGCCAACAAACCCACCGCCGAAATGGTCGGCATGGCGCGCGACAAGCTCATCGTGCTGACGCTTGACCAGGATATCGCCGCGCTTCCCGCAGACCCGGCGTTCGACAAGGTCAGCAAGCTCACCGACCGGATGGTCGAGATCGGCTACAGCAAGGACCGGCTCAACGCAGGCCAGGTGATGAGCCGGGTGCGCGAGGCAGGCTATGGCATCGTCGACGTCTCGACCCGCGAGCCCGATCTCGAGGACGTGTTCCTCAACCTCACCAAGGCGGTGGCGTGAAACGGATTGCGGCGATCGCAATGGGTGCTGCGCTTCTCTCCGGCTGCGCCGATCGGCAGATGGCGGGTCCGGCGGTTCTGGATGGCCTGCTTGCTTTTGAAGACCCTGCAATGTGCCGGCCCGGGCCTGAAACGGCGCGATTTCTTCAAGCCATGGTGGTGGTCGATCCTCAAGCCGTTATCGACCCCGACAAGCATTTGCGGCCGGGTAGAATAGATGCGCCATCCTCGCTGGCTGCTCATTTTGGACAGATCGAAATGACACGGCACGATGGCTGGACGGCGTTCAGCGTTCGCGTATCCGGCACGATGCTCGGGCTGCCGCTCCACGCCATTCATCAGACATTTCCAGAAGGCGGCGATCCGGGCGACCTCAGTTTCGAATTTGCCGTTCCGCCGCCCGCCGCATTGTCCGCGCTGCGAAGGGGCGGCTTCCCGGTCGAAATCAACCAGGATGTATCGCTTGGTCCTCCGGACGGGTATGAATTGTTCGTCAATCTGCAGGCCAGCCCTGACGCCCCGGATCGCTCCCTCCTCACATGTGGTTATCGCTGATGCAACATGACGTCCTGATCATCGGCTCGGGCGCGGCGGGACTGACCGCTGCCTTGAGCCTCGCGCGGCATTGCCGGGTGCTGGTGCTGGCCAAGGGCGACATTTCGGGTGGATCGACCGCCTGGGCGCAGGGCGGCATCGCCGCGGTGCTCGAAGAGGGCGATTCGTTCGACAACCATATCGACGACACGATGGTGGCAGGCGCAGGGCTCAACAGCCGCGAGACGGTCGAATTCGTGGTCGAGAATGCACCTGCCGCTATCCAGCACCTCGTCGACCTGGGCGTGCCGTTCAACCGCAACGGCGGCGGCGGCGACCATGCCGATGACCTGCATCTCACCCGCGAGGGCGGGCACAGCCACCGGCGGATCGTGCATGTCGATGACGCCACCGGCTGGGCGGTGCAGCAGGCGCTCGAACGCGCGGCGCTGGCCAACCCCAACATCACGCTGATGCCCGACATGGTCGCGATCGACCTGATCGCCGACCGGCACTGCGCCAGCCCCACCGGCGACAAGCGCATCTGGGGCTGTTATGCGCTCAACCGCGCGACCGGCCATGTCGAGGCGCTGACCGCGCGCGCCACCTTGCTGGCGAGCGGCGGAGCAGGGCGGACGTACCTGTTTTCGACCGCCCCCAGGGGCGCCACCGGCGATGGCATCGCCATGGCCTGGCGCGCAGGCGCGCGCGTCTCCAACATGGAATTCATGCAGTTCCACCCGACCTGCCTGTACAATCTGGAGGTCAAGAACTTCCTGATCACCGAGGCGGTGCGCGGAGAGGGTGGGCATCTGCTGATCCCAGAGACCGGCTATCGATTTATGGGCGATTTCGACCCCAGGCTGGAGCTTGCCCCGCGCGATGTCGTCGCGCGCGCGATCGACCACGAGATCAAGCGGCTGGGGCTCGACTACGTCCATCTCGACATCAGCCACCAGCCCGCCGACTTCGTGAAGGGGCATTTCCCGACGATCTACGAAAAGCTGCTGGGGCTTGGCATCGACATCACCCGCGATCCGATCCCGGTGGTGCCCGCGCAGCATTACACCTGTGGCGGAGTGCTGATCGACCTTCAGGGCCGCACCGATCTGCCCGGGCTGTATGCGGCGGGCGAGGTCAGCCAGTCGGGGCTGCACGGCGCCAACCGGCTTGCTTCCAACAGCCTGCTCGAATGCTTCGTCTTCGGCGATGCTGCCGCCACCGACATCATCGAGCACTGGGACGAGCTGGGCCCGCCGCCTGCGATCCTGCCCTGGGATGAAAGCCGGGTGACCGATTCGGACGAAGAGGTCGTCGTCCAGCACAACTGGCGCGAGATCCGCCGCTTCATGTGGGACTATGTCGGCATCGTGCGCACCACCAAAAGGCTGGAACGCGCGCGCCACCGCATCGAGCTGCTGCGCAGCGAGGTCGAGGAATATTACGGCAACTTCCGTGTCACCCCCGACCTGGTCGAGTTGCGCAACCTGATCGAGGTCGCCGACCTGATCGTCCGCTGCGCGCTCGAGCGCAAGGAAAGCCGGGGACTCCACTTCAACAGCGATTTTCCTGACACGCTGCCGGTGGCGGTAGACACGGTGCTGGTGCCCTGACACCCTCCCCTCCCACACGCGGGAGGGGCGATAACCAGGCCATTCACCGCGCCCAGCGACTCGTTCACCGCAAAACGTGCCTGTGCGCGGGAACCTGCGGCTAGATCGCTTCACGGGCGGTACATCGGGGGTGTGCAAGCCTGATGCCAACACGAATTCCGATCAGAAAGCCGCCGCATGTTCGCCCGCACGCTGTCCCTGTTCCTCGCTACAGCCGCGCTTGCTGCCTGCGTCTCCACGCCACGGCAGGTCGCGCAGCCGCGTCCGGCGCCTGCGCCCGCGCGCGTCCAGCCGGTGCCGCCGCCGCTCGCGCCGCGCGCCACCAACGTCGTTCCGCAGGGCTTGCGCGACGAGCTGGCGCAGTTGTGGCGCAGCTTTCCGGGCAAGACGGGGATCGCGGTGCGGCGGATCGATGGCGACTGGGTGGTCGGCCAGCGCGGCGGCGAGCTGTTTCCGCAGCAGAGCGTCTCGAAGCTGTGGGTTACCATGGCGGTGCTCGAAAAGGTCGATCGCGGCGAGCTTTCGCTCGATACCGAGGTGACGATCACCCCGGAAGACCTCACCCTGTTCCACCAGCCGCTGGCGGCCCGCGTGGCGCGCGAAGGCACCGTGCGCGAGAGCGTGCGCACGCTGATCAACGAAGCGCTGACCGCGAGCGATAACAGCGCGAACGATGCGCTGCTGCGCACCGCGGGCGGGCCCGGCGTGGTCAACGATTTCCTGCGCCGCAAGGGCCTGTCGAGCATCCGCTTCGGCCCCGGCGAGCGACTGCTGCAGAGCGGGATCGCGGGCGTCGAATGGCGGCAGAGCCTTTCGGCCGGACGCGCCTTCCAGGCTGCGCGCGAACGCGTGCCGCTCGACCGGCGCCGCAACCTGTTGTCCGCCTATGTCGCCGATCCGATCGATGGCGCGAGCCCGGAAGGCATCGTCGATGCGCTGGCCCGGCTGGCGCGTGGCGAATTGCTCTCGCAGAGCTCGACCCGTCTGATGCTCGACACGCTTGGTCGCACCCGCAGCGGGCCCAATCGGCTGAAAGCGGGCGTTCCTGCGGGCTGGCAGTTCCTGCACAAGACCGGGACGGGGCAGGATCTGCCGCCGGTTTCCACCGGATACAACGACGTCGGCATCATGACCGCGCCCGACGGAACCCGCTATGCCGTAGCGGTCATGCTGGGGGAAACCACTGCAGGCATCCCTGCGCGGATGCAGCTGATGCAGGCGGTGAGCCGCGCAGTGGGGCGCTGGCACCAGCGCTGATCGTGATGGGGCATACGGCCCCTACCGCTTCTTGAAACAATATGTTATCTAAACGGCGGGAGACATTTGTTTCGTTCGCCGAAGCCGACCTCATGCGATTTGGGAATCGCTAGGGACCGGACCGGCAGGAGAGCTGCGAACTCATGCCTTCTATTCCCGTTTTCCGCCTGTTCAGGCCCGTCCGCTGACGGCTCTGGTTCCCGTGGCCGCCCCCGCCATTCCTCCGCGCAGCAACCCGTTGACCGACTCGGCCAGCTGGAATGCCATGCGCAATGCCTGTGTCGCAGATCCGGGCGCCTTCCATGGCGATCAGGCGCGATCGGCGATCTGCTGGTACCTGCCCGAGCTTGGCGCCTGGGGGTATTTCGACCGCGAGGCCAACGCGTGGACAGGCTGGGATGCCGCGACCGGCGCGGCGCGCAGCCTCGACCTCGGCCAGGATTACATGCCCTGGGCGCGCGGCCTCAACGCCGATGATGCGCCCAACTGGCGCTGGTTCGAAGGCGCGTTCACCAACAGCGGGTTCAACGAGGTCGACCGGCATGTGCTCGCAGGCCATGGTGCCGAGACTGCCCTGATCTTCGAGGGCGATCGCTGGAACATGTCGAGCGACAACGGTCGCGGCGGCCCGGTCGATTGCTACCCGGTCAGCCGCAAGCTGCTGATGCTGGAAAGCGCCAAGTGTTCGCTGGCGCTGGCCGCGCTGGGCCTCAAGGCGGGTGACCGCATCGCGCTCAACATGCCGAGCATCCCCGCGCAGATCTACTGGACCGAGGGCGCCAAGCGCGCCGGGATCATCTACACGCCGGTGTTCGGCGGGTTCAGCGACAAGACATTGTCCGACCGCATCGCCGACGCCGGTGCCCGCATAGTGATCACCGCCGATGGCAGCTATCGCAACGCGCAGATGGTGCCGTTCAAGACGAGCTATACCGACCCGGCACTCGACAATTTCATCGGTGTCGGCACCGCGATGCAGCTGCTCGCAGCCGCGCTGGATGATCCCGCTTCAGGAGCCGATATGGCTGCGCGCGAGCGGATCACCGATGCGGTGACCGAGCTGCTCGATGGCGAGGTGACCGTCGAGCGTTCCGATGTCATGCGCGGCGTGGGCCGTGCGCTCGATGATCTGGCGCAGGGCTCGGGCATGTCGGCTGCGCAGGCCGCGAACCTGCGGATGGCGATTGCTTCGGCGCTGGTGGATTCGCCGCCGCGTGTCGATGCGGTGGTGGTGGTGCGCCACACTGCGCAGCCCGATCTGGTGTGGAACGCAGGCCGCGATCACTGGAGCCATGATCTCACCACCCAGGCGAGCGGGCAAATCCTCGATGCCGCGCGCGCGCTTGGGATCGATGTCGCCGACGAGGCCGCGCTGCTGGAGCTGGATGATGCGGATTTCGTTCGCGCGATCTGGGCTGCATCGCGGCCGCTGCCGGTCGATTCGGAATACCCCAATTTCATCATTTATACCTCGGGATCGACCGGAAAGCCCAAGGGCGTGGTGCACGTGCATGGCGGCTATTGCGCGGGCGTTGCCGCGACGATGCCGGTGGCGTTCGATGCGTCGCCTGGCGATGTCATGTTCGTCGTGGCCGATCCGGGCTGGATCACCGGCCAAAGCTATCTCATCGCAGGATCGCTGCTGTGCCGCGTGACCACGATCATCACCGAAGGGTCGCCGGTGTTCCCGCATGCGGGGCGCTTCGCCTCGATCATCGAGCGGCACAAGGTGCAGATCTTCAAGGCAGGCGTCACGTTCCTCAAGAGCGTGATGCAGGATCCCGAGAACCTCAAGGACATCCAGAATTACGACATGTCGTCGCTCAAGGTCGCGACCTTCTGCGCAGAACCTACCTCGCCATCGGTGCAGGCGTTCGCGATGGAGCATGTCACCCCATGGTACATCAACAGCTATTGGGCGACCGAGCATGGCGGCATCGCCTGGACGCATTTCTACGGCAATACCGATTTCCCGCTGCGCGCTGACGCGCACACCTATCCGCTGCCGTGGATCGTCGGCGATGTGTGGGTCGAGGACGCGGACGCGCCCGAGGCCGATTTCGGGCTGGTGCGCGAAGGCAGCGGCGGCGTGCCATGGCGTCGCGCCAAGAACGGCGAGAAGGGCGAGATCGTCATCGCGCTACCGTACCCGTATCTCACCCGCACCATCTGGGGCGATACCGACAGGTTCACGCTGGAATCGACGTCGGGCGGTGTCCGGGTCAATCCCGATTGGCGGGGTGATTCGGGCCGCTATTCGAGCACCTATTGGGAGCGCTGGCGCGGCACCTGGGCCTATACCCAGGGCGATTTCGCCATCCGCCACGAGGACGGATCGTTCTCGCTGCATGGCCGCTCGGACGATGTCATCAATGTCTCGGGCCACCGCATCGGCACCGAGGAAATCGAGGGCGCGATCCTGCGCGACAAGACGCTCGATCCCAATTCGCCGGTGGGCAATGTGCTCGTCGTCGGCGCGCCGCACCGCGAAAAGGGCGCGACGCCGATCGCGTTCGTCACCGCTGTTGCGGGCCGCAGGCTGACCCAGGACGACCGCCGCCGACTCACCGATCTGGTCCGCACCGAAAAGGGCGCGGTCGCGGTGCCGTCGGATTTCCTGGAGGTCTCGGAATTTCCCGAAACCCGCTCGGGCAAGTACATGCGCCGGATGGTGCGCGCGATCGTCGAGGGAGGCGAGATCGGCGACACCTCGACGCTGCGCAACCCGGATAGCATCGACGCGCTGCAAACCGCGGTCGCCACCTGGCGGCGTAAACAGCAATTGTCGGAGGAACAGGCGCTGTTTGAGCGCTACCGCTATTTCCTGATCCAGTACAACCAGCTGGGAGACGGCAAGCGGGTCGCGACGGTCACCGTCACCAATGCCCCGGTCAACGCGCTCAACGAACGCGCGATCGACGAACTCGTGATCGTGGTCGAGCACCTTGCGCGCAAGGACGATGTCATCGCGGTGGTGTTTACAGGCCAGGGCACCGCCTCGTTCGTCGCGGGCGCGGATATCCGCCAGATGCTCGAGGAGGTGAACACCGTCGAGGAAGCCGGCGTGCTGCCCAATAATGCGCAGCTCGCGTTTTCCAGGATCGAGATGATGGGCAAGCCGTGCATCGCGGCGATCCAGGGCGTGGCTTTGGGCGGCGGGATGGAGTTCGCGCTCGCCTGTCATTACCGCATTGCCGAGCCCGTCGCGCGCTTCGGTCAGCCCGAGATCAACCTCAGATTGCTCCCCGGCTATGGCGGCACGCAGCGTCTGCCGCGGCTGCTCGCCGAACGCCGCGCGGGCGAGGGCCTGCGCGATGCGCTCGATCTGATCCTCGGCGGGCGGGCGATCAGTGCCGAAGAGGCGCTCGAGATCGGCGCGATCGAACAGGTGGCGGATGCCTCGAACGATGTGTTGTCGCTCGCGCATGGCATGGTGCGCGAATTTGCGCGGCACGGGCCCGAAAGCCCGCTGGGCAAGGCGTTTGCCGACCGCAAGGCGATGACCAAGCGCTGGGCCAACCCCGCGCATATCGATCTCGATGCCGTGCTCGAGGACCCGTTCCTCCAGCGCATCCTCAAGCAGCTCGAATGGGCCGGACGCGGCGAAGCGGGGCGCCGTGCGCTCGACGCGGTGCGCACCGGCTGGACGCAGGGCATGGCCGCGGGCCTCAAGCGCGAGGGCGAACATTTCGCCGAAGCGATCATCGATCCCGATGGCGGCAAGACCGGCATCCGCCAGTTCATGGACAAGCAGAGTCCGCCTTTGCCGGTGCGGCGCAACGGGGTGTGGATCGACAGCGAGCATGAGGCGAACAAGGCCGAGATGATCGCATCTGGCCAATTGCTGCCCGTCGGCGCGCCCTTCTATCCGGGCGTCACCGCGATCCCGCACAAGCAGCTCGCCTTCGGCATCAGCCGCGACCCCGATACCGGGAGCCCACGCTTCGGGCCTCCGGCGTCCCATGAGCGCGAGCATATCGTGGCGGTCGTGGCGCCCGAGCCCAACGAGGCGCTGGTCTACATGCTGACCAGCGAGGTCAACTTCAACGACATCTGGGCGCTCACCGGCATCCCGGTCTCGCCCTTCGACAGTCATGACGAAGACGTCCAGATCACCGGATCGGGCGGGCTGGCGCTGGTCGCCGCATTGGGCAGCGAGGTCAAGGGCGAGGGTCGGTTGCGGGTCGGCGACATGGTCGTCGTCTATTCGGGCACCTCGGACCTCTTGTCACCGCAGGCGGGCGACGATCCGATGTTCGCAGGCTTCGCGATCCAGGGCTACGAGACCAAGACCGGCAGCCACGCGCAGTTCCTCAACGTCCAGGGGCCGCAGCTTCACCGCGTACCGCCCGATCTGACGCTGGAACAGGCGGGGTCCTATGTGCTCAACCTCGGCACGATCACCCGCTGCCTGTTCACCACACTGCAGATCGTGCCCGGCAAGACGATCTTCGTCGAAGGGTCGGCCACCGGCACCGGGCTCGATGCGCTCAAGAGCAGCATCAAGTCGGGGCTCAAGGCAACCGGGCTTGTCTCGAGCGAGGACCGCGCGGACTTCGTCAAGGAACAGGGTGCGGTCGGCGCGCTCAACCGCAAGGACCCGCGTTTTGCCGCATTGTTCACCGCGGTCCCCGACGATCCCGATGCCGCGCGCCGGTGGGAGGCCGACGGGTCGGTGCTGCTCGACGAATACCGGGCGATCAACGACGGCGCGCTTGCCGATTTCGTGGTCAGCCATGCCGGCGAGACCGCCTTCCCGCGCAGCTTCCAGCTGCTCGAGGAAAACGGCACACTGGCGTTCTACGGCGCATCGTCGGGCTATCACTTCGCCTTCATGGGCAAGACCGGCAGCGCCTCGCCCTCGGAGATGCTGGCCCGTGCACAATTGCGCGGCGGCGAATCGGTGCTGTTGTACTACGGCCCGGGCAGCCGCGATCTTGCCGATCCCTTGGGGCTCGAGATGATCGAGGCGGCGCGGTTGTACAAGGCGCGCACCGTCATCGTCACAACCACCGATGGCCAGCGCGAGTTCCTGCAATCCTTGGGGCTCGAGGAATCGGTCGAGGGCATCATCAGCCTTGAAGGGCTGAAGCGCCGCGACAGCGAATTCCTCTGGCCCGACAGCCTGCCACGCCTGCCCGATGCCCGCACGGATATCGAACGGTTCAAGGAGGGCGTGCGCAGCTATCAGCAGCATACGATGAAGCCGTTCGGCACCGCCGTGGGGCGCATCCTGAGTTCGCCCGGCAACCCGCGCGGGGTGCCCGATCTGGTGATCGAGCGCGCAGGGCAGGATTCGCTCGGTGTCTCAACCTCTTTGGTCAAGCCGTTCGGCGGGCGCGTGGTCTATGCCGAGGAGATGGCGGGCCGCCGCTACACCTTCTACGCGCCGCAGGTGTGGACCCGGCAGCGCCGGATCATCATGCCCACAGCCAACATCTTCGGCACCCATCTGTGCAACGCGCACGAGGTGACGATGATGAACAACATGATCGCAGGCGGGCTGCTCAGTGTCACCGAGCCACAGGTGGTCGACTGGGACGGGCTGCCGGAGGCGCATCAGGCGATGTGGGACAACCGCCACACCGGCGCGACCTATGTGGTCAACCACGCGCTGCCCGCGATGGGCCTGCGCAGCCGCGATGAGCTGCTCGAATACTGGGCCGCGTCTCAGGACATTTTGGGCGACATCTGAAAGACATAAGCCGCCGGACACGGCGCGGCAGAGGAATACCGACATGACAAGCAGCAAGAGCAAAGCGACCAAAGCAGGCGCAACTGACGGCAGGCTGGCAAGCAAGGTGGCCCTGGTCACCGGGGCTGCGGGCAATCTGGGCGGCGCGATCATCCGCCGCTTCATCGGCGAGGGCGCGACCCTGGTGATGACCGGGCGCACCGCTGAACGGCTCGATGCGGCCAAGGCGGCACTGCTCGCCGAGACCGGGGTCGACGAGGCGCGCGTGTTCACCGTCATCCTTGATGGCGGCGATCCCGATTCGGTCCGCGCGGCGATGGGCGAGGTCAAGGCGGCGCTGGGCCGGATCGACGTGCTGGTCAACAACGCGGGCTCTGCAGGGCCTCGCCAAACGCTCGAGAACGTGCCGCTGACCAAGGCCGAGATGGAGGCCAATGGCGACACCGAAACCGTCGCCGACGCGATGCGCAATCTGCTCGGCGTGAGCTGGAACCTGACCCGGGCCGCGGCCCCGATCATGCCGGCGGGCGGATCGGTGATCAACATTTCGACCATCTTCGCGCACACCCGCTATCATGGCCGCACGGCCTATGTGGTGCCCAAGGCGGCACTGAACGCGCTCAGCCAGGAGCTCGCCAAGGAGCTCGGAGCAGAGGGCATCCGCGTCAACACCGTGTTCCCCGGCCCGATCGAGAGCGAGCGCATCCGCACCGTCTTCGCCTCGATGGACAAATTGCAGGGCGAGGGCGATGGCGCCACCGCGGACTATTTCATGGGCCGCATGTCGCTGAAGCGCGCAATGGGCGGCGCCAAGCCCGCCAAGACGCTGCCGGTGCCCGGCGATATCGCCGATGCCTGCCTGTTCCTTGCCAGCGACGAATCCTCCGCGCTCAACGGCAACGAGATCGACGTCACCCATGGCATGGAAGTGCGCAAGGATTCGCGATCGACCTATATGACCCGCCCGTCGATGCGATCGCTCGACGGCACCGGGCTAAGCGTGCTGATCGCGGCGGGCGAACAATGGGAAGACGCGCTCGAGATCGCGCGGATTCAGTTGCTGCAGGGCGCGCGCGTGCTGCTGGGGCTGACGCGGCAGGTCGATGTCGCGCAGGCCGAGGCAAGGGTGCGCGCGCAGAATCTGGGCGATGGCATCGACATCATGCGCTTCAACCGCGCCGAACCCGATGGCATGGAGGCGGTACTGCGCGCCTTTTCCGATGCGCACGGCCCGATCAACAGCGCGATCATCCTGCCGGTCAAGGCATCCAACCTGTTCTCCGCCACGCTGGCGGGCGCGACCGACGCCGATGTCGATCTGCTGCTCGATATCGAGCTGTCGGGCGCGATCGCGCTTGCCCGTACACTGGCGCGCTACTGGAAGCAGCGCACCGATTTGCTGCAGGATCCGCGCTACGTCTTCATGTCGTCGCCCACCGATGGCAACGGCGACCGCTTCGGGCGGATCATGACCGCTGCGATCGCGCAGTTGATCACCATCTGGCGCGACGAATCGCGGGTCGAGGCGCTGCACGGCCGCCAGCAGCGCGCGGTCTGGGGCAACCAGATCATCCGCTATACCAACGCGGAGGAAGACAATATCCGCTTTGCCGCCGGGCACGCCACGCGGATCGTGTTCAAGGAACAGAAGATCACCGAAACCTCGCTGTACCTGCCCGCCAACATCGGTGAGGAAACCGGCGCGCGCAAGGCGATGCTGGGCTTTGCCGAGAACATCACCGGGCTGCATCTGGGCAAGGTCGCGCTTATCACCGGCGGGTCAGCCGGGATCGGCGGCCAGGTCGCGCGGCTGCTCGCGCTGGCGGGCGCCAAGGTGATGATGGTCGCCCGGCGCGAGAGCGAGCTCGAGGCCGCGCGCGAGCGCATCGTCGGCGAATTGCAGGATGTCGGTTTCTCGGGCGTCGAACGACGGATCAAGTTCATCGCCAATGTCGATGTCAGCGATTTCGATTCGCTGCGCCGCGCCGCCGATGCCACGATGGAAGAGTTCGGCCGGATCGATTATCTGATCAACAACGCCGGTGTCGCGGGCGCCGAGGACATGGTCATCGACATGCCGCTCGACACCTGGCGCTGGACGCTCGATGCGAACCTCATCAGCAACTATCTGCTGATGCACTATGTCGTGCCGATCATGAAACGCCAGGGATCGGGTTATATCCTCAATGTCTCGAGCTATTTCGGCGGCGAGAAGTTCCTTGCGGTCGCCTATCCCAACCGCGCCGATTATGCGGTGTCCAAGGCGGGTCAGCGCGCGATGGTCGAAAGCTTCTCGCGCTTTCTCGGTCCCGAAATCCAGGTCAACGCGATCGCGCCCGGCCCGGTCGATGGCGACCGTCTCTCGGGCACCGGCGGCAAGCCAGGCCTCTTCCTGCGCCGCGCGCGCCTGATCCTCGAGAACAAGCGGCTGAACGCGATCTATGCCGCCGTCATCGAATCGATCCGCGAGGGCGCGGAGGTGACGCATGTGCTCGGGCGTCTGGCGCGCAACGATACCGGCTATCTCAGCCACGACCGTTCGACCCCCGACCCGCTGCGGCTGCTGTGTCTCGAACTCGCGCGCGAGGGCGACGGCATCTGCACCTGGGACCGCTATCTGCTCACCCCCGAGATTGCCGGACGGCTGCTCGCGCGGCTGCGCTCGGCGGGATATCTGTTGCAGAATGCCGACTGGCAGGAGCGCAGCGGCACCGCCGATGGCCTCACCGGCTGGCTGATGGTCACGCCGCCCGATGACATGCCGTACCTTCCGCAGGACCGGATCGGCAAGGAAGCCGACAAGGTCGGGCGCGGCGTGCTCTCGCAGCTGCATCTGGGCGCGATGCCCAAGGAAAGCGAAGTGGCCCAGGCCACCGTGTTCTATCTCGCGGACCGCGCGGTCAGCGGCGAGACGTTCATGCCCTCGGGCGGGCTCAGCGTCGAACGCTCCTATACCGAGCGCGAGATGTTCGGCAGCCCCAAGCAGGAGCGGCTCGACCGGATGAAGGGCACCACGGTGTGGGTCATCGGCGAGCATCTGGCCGATTACATCGCCGAGACGGCCAACCATCTGATCGGCGGCCTGGGCGTGGCGCGGATGGTGCTGCTGACCCGGACCGAGGCCGGCGGCGCAGGCGTGCTCGCCATGCTGGACGCGGAGGTCGCCGACAAGGTGACGGTGCGCGTATGCGGCGCGGACATCGAAGGCGCGATGGATACGGCGCTGACCGATTTCGGGCGGCCCACCACGGTCGTGTCTACCCCGATGGCGGGCCTGCCCGACCGGTTGTTCGATGACGGCGCGATGCTCGACCCTGCAGAGTTCAGGGACCTGTGCGAGGAGAACCTGACCCACCATTTCCGCATCGCCCGCAAGGCCTCGCTCTATGATGGGTGCCAGCTGGTGCTGGTCTCGCCCGATGTGCCCTTCGGCCAGAGCGGGCCGGCATTCGCGCTCGCCAACTTCGTCAAGACGACGCTGCACGCGTTCACCGCAACGCTGGCGGTCGAAAACGAGCGGCTGGTGCACGATGTGCCCACCAACCAGATCAACCTCACCCGTCGCATCCGCTCCGAAGAACCGCGCAACGCGGTGGAGCATCAGGAAGAGCTCAAGCGCTTCGCCCGCGCCGTGCTGCTGGTCGGCGCCCCGCTGCCCGACGCGCAGGATTCACGGTATCGCGCGCGGATCTATCGGGGGACTTCGATGACGGTGTGATTGTGCTGTAATACTTTTTGGTATAACAAGGTATGCATCGAAACCTGACAGGCACAGGCCATGGCACGCAATACATCGGTTACAATCGGAGACCACTTCTCCGGATTCATCGCTGAACAGGTTCAAGCGGGGCGTTACGGTTCAGCCAGCGATGTCGTGCGTGCCGGCTTGCGGCTGCTTGAAGAGCACGAGGCGAAGGTCCGCGCATTGCAGGAAGCGTTGATCGCCGGGGAACAATCCGGCGAACCGCGTGCCATAGATTTTGAAGCATTGAAGGCGCGCAAGCGGGCTGAGCGGGCGGCCAGGTGAAAACGTTCGTCTTCCTGCCTGCCGCAGAAGCCGATATCGAAGCCATCTGGGACTACAGCGCCGACAAATGGGGTGAGAGCCAGGCAGACCTCTACACCGATGAAATCGTTCACGCTTGCGAGGCACTTGCTAGCGGCAGCAAGTCAAGCAGGCCAGTGGATGTGCGACCCGGTCTGTTCAAATGTCGAGTCTCCTCCCACGTCATCTATTTTCGCAATACCGCAGACAGAATCCTCGTCATCCGGGTGCTGCATGGCGCGCAGGACGTTGAACGAAACCTCTAATGCCACGCTGCGGCGCGTCCGCAGCCGTTCGTGCTATCCGCTCCCGCCCACCAGATACAGCCCGCGGCCGTGTGCTTTCAGCCAGTGGTCGGCGCTCTTGCGGTCGCCTTCGAACAGCGCATCGAGCCAGGCGTAGAAATCCGCGCTGTGGTTCATGTGCCGCAAGTGCGCGACTTCGTGCGCGACGACCGAGCGGCGAACCTCGTCGGGCGCCATCACCAGCCGCCAGTTGATACGGATCGTGCCGTTAGCCGAGCAGCTCCCCCAGCGGCGCGCCGCGTTGCTGATCGCAAGCGACGGGGCAGGGACGCCCGCGCGGGCGCAGTAATCGGCGAGGTCCGCAGCGCACAGGCGCTTGGCCTCGGCCTTGAGCCAGCGGGTGAGGCGGGTGTCGATCAGGTCCGCTGCGCCGCCCAGCCGGATCGTGCCATCGGCGATGCTTACCCTGCGGCCATGGCGTGCATCCCAGTCGATTCGGTGCTCGGTGCCGCGATAGGGGATCAGCGCGCCCTGCTCGATCGCGACATGCGCGCCGGCCTTGGCGAAGCTCGCCTCGATCCAGTCGGCCTGCGCGCGGGCAAAGGCGATCGCCTCGCCCAGCCGGGCATGGCCGGGCAGCGTGATCAGCAGCGCGCCCCTGGCAGGATCGGTGCGCAGCCGGATGTTGTGCGCGCGCGCATGACGGCGGATGACCAGCGCATACTCGCGTTCGCCGATCGTCAGCCGCCCGGGCGCCTCGGGCGATGCGGGCGCAGGCTTGCGGGCAAACAACCGCGCGATCGGGGCCGCCATCCTGCGGGTCGCGCTCACAGCTCCGTCTCGATGATGTGGTTCTCGATCGGCCCGGCGTGCACTTCCGAGATGACCTTGCCGACCACCGAATGCCCGCCAGCATGCATTGCGGCCTGGCTGCCGGTCAGCAGATGGTGCCAGTCGGGCAGCGGCAGGCCCTGCGCGCGCAGATTGTAGGCGCAGGTCGAGGGCAGCCAGCTGATCGATCCGACATTGCCGCGCGTCAGCCTCAGGCAATCGGGCACCAGCGCGCGGCGGTGGCGGTAATCGGAGCAGCGCGCGGTGCGGGTGTCGAGCAGGCGGCAGGCGACGTTAGTGGGGTGGATGCGGCCCGTGTCCTCATCCTCCACCTTGTGCAGGCAGCACTTGCCGCAGCCATCGCACAAGGCTTCCCATTGGGCGCGGTCGAGGCTCGCCAGCGGCTGTTCCCAAAAGGGCGCGTCGTTTTGGGAGGTCTGGCGGCCAGCCGCCATCAGGCCGTCCATTTGTCGATTTCGGCAGCGATCTGCTCGGGGCTGCCGTCATAGGGCAGCAGCGCGATCGGCTCGCCCTTGGGCCCCATCAGATAGGCCTGGCGGCTGTGATCGACCAGATAGCCTTTGGCATCGGCGCCGACTGGCTTTTGCGCCTTGTACATCACCAGATACGCATCGGCGACGCTCTTGATCTGCGCGGGCGTGCCCGTGAGCCCGATCAGCCGTGGGTGAAACGCGCCGACATATTGCTTGAGCACCGCGGGCGTGTCGCGCTCGGGGTCGATGGTGATGAAGAGCGGCTGAATCTTTGCCGCGCGCTCGGGCTGCTGCTTTTCGAACAGCGCAAAGCCCGCCGCGATCTTCTGCAGGTCGACCGGGCAGACATCGGGGCAATAGCTGTAGCCGAAATAGACGATGCGGTGCTGGCCGGCAAAATCGGTGTCCTTGACCGTCTTGCCATTCTGATTGGTCAGCGTGAAGGCGCCGCCGATGCGTGCGCCTTCCAGCGGCGCCTCGGGCTTGGGCGCCGCTCCCGAACAGCCGCCAAGCGCGGCGGACAGGGCAAGCGCGATGGCGATTGCGGGGCTGAGGGCGGGAGCGAAGTTGGGGGTTTTGTTCATGACAGGTTTGTCTGTGCTCTGCTATGCAGCCGCTTTCAAGGGGGCTTGGCGGTCCGTGGGTCCATTGGCCGCATCCCCGGCGCAAGTTTTCAAGGACGATGCAACCTGTGACAGCCCGATTCAATAGCCTTTCCCGCCTGTGGATCGCCGCCCTCGCGGCGCTGGCCCTGCTGGTACCGGCCGCGGCCAGCGCCCAGTTTTCCGACAGCTACAATTTCCTCAAGGCAGTGCGCGACCGTGATGGCGACAAGGCCACCAAGGCGCTCAACGATCCGGGCAGCACCGTCGTCAACACCAAGGACCTCAGCACCGGCGAGACCGCGCTGCATATCGTCACCGCGCGGCGCGACCTCACCTGGATGGGCTTTCTACTGCAACGCGGCGCCAACCCCAATGCGCGCGACAAGAACGGCGTGACCCCGCTGATGGTGGCGACCACGCTGCGCTTTGTCGACGGCGCCGAAACGCTGCTCAGCCGCAAGGCCAAGGTGGATGACCCCAACAATTCGGGCGAGACCGCGCTGATCCGCGCGGTGCAGTTGCGCGATCTGGCGATGGTGCGGCTGCTGCTCAAGAACGGCGCCAACCCTGACAAGCAGGACACGATCGCGGGCCAATCGGCGCGCGATTATGCCAAGGGCGACTTCCGCAACCCGCAAATTCTGGAGGCGATCACCTCCAGCGACAAGGAGCGCAAGCAAGGCGCCGAAACCCCCAAGGTGTTCGGCCCGACGGGGTGATGGCGGGGTTGCATTGCCACTGCTTCGGCAGTCACGGCGCCGTGTCTGCAGGCAGGCAGGGAACATTGTCTGCCGTCCAGTCGATGTGGTAGGTCGCAGGCACCGGCTTTGCCCGCGACGGCGGCATGTCGACGCCCGCCGGATCGTAGAAGACATAGCCCATCGAGTTGTCGAACTTGGCGATGCGGTCATTGTCGGTGCGCGCCGTCTCGGCATCGATCTCGATCCGTTCGGTGCGTGAACTGCGGATCATCCGGATGGCGCCATCGCCGATACCGAACACGCGATAGTAGTTCCTGCCGAAGATCCGGGTGTCGAAGCCTGATTTGAATGACCAGTGCTTTTCCGACGCGGTCCTGGGCAAACGGACCGTCGTGACATGGCAGGTGTACCCCGGAGAATTGGCGTAGGGCAGGCCCTGGTCCTGTCCGGCGGGTCGGATGCGGCGATCGGGCGGGTTGAAACCGCCGCCGGGCAGGGGTGTCGAACGCGCGCCGTCACCGTCGTTTCTCCAGTCGACTATGCCCTTGCCGCTGATCGTCAGGATGCTGGCCTGCGCCTTGCGATCATAGCGCCACGCGACCTTGTCGATGGACTGCCACGTCTCTCCGACAAGCTGCTGGCTGAGCGCCGCCTGAAGCTGGGCCGGGGCAATCGCGGAATACTGGAAATGCTGCTTGAGGCCATCCAGCCCGCGGGTGATGATCGTGTTGTGTATCTGCGCGGGTGCATCAAACCCCTCGGTTGCGTCGATTTCGTACAGCGAGATTTCCTGCGGACGGTTTGCCGGTTTCCAAGCCAGCGGCTCGATCGAGGCGCCCGCAGTCGTCAGCGGCAGCACCCAGCGATAGGGCAGGAACGGCTGCGTGTCGGCGGCGATCACGTCGGGCAGGGTCCCATCGAGATAAAGCTGCTCTTCACCGATCGTTGCGCGCACCAGCACATGGTCGAACAGGCCCGGGCTGGGCAGCCGCTGGTCGATGCCGTCATCCAGGCCCGTATTGTTGGCGAGAACCGGTTCGGCCTGAATGCCCAGCTCGTTCAGCAGCGCCAGCAGCAGCGCGGTCTTGCCCTTGCAATCGCCATAGCGGCGCTTCCAGGTATCCTCTGCGGTCGCCGGGGTCAGGTTGCCGCCGTCGAGTCCGACATAGATGTACCGCACGTCCTTCTGCACCAGCCGCAGCGCTGCCTGCGCCCTGTCGCCCGGGCTGGCATGAGCAGCGGCAATGCGCGCAGCCTCCTGGCGGATCGGTGAGTCCGCAGGCAGCTTGGCGGCGGCGGCGTACAGCGGCGCGAAATGTTGCGAGATGGCGTTCCAGTCGGGATAATCGCTGAATTCGAGCACCCGCTGCCACTGGTAGCGCCATGGCGCGTCCTTGATCTCGGTCATGACCGGCGGATCGTCGAAATCGAGTTCGACCCCGCTTTCGGAAATCCGCGCGACCGCCTTGAAGTCTTTGGTCATGCTGATCCGGGGCTCCTGCCCGTCGATCCAGCTCAGACCCATGCGATAGCGACCCGATGGCAGGCTGGGCGCCAGCGTCAACAGGCCTGAGGTCGCCGAACCCAGCGTGGGATCGGCGACCGGGATCGTCGTTGCGAACTCGAGCTCGTCGCCCACCCGCAAATCTGCAACCCGCAGGACCGCGGTCAGCACGCCATCGAGGCTGGCGGCTTCGAGCTGATCTTCGCGGCGCAGGATCTCGAAGGTTCCGGACTTCAGCGCGTCGATGACTTCGCCGTCGCGGTGCACCTTGATGGTGTGCACGACGGGCGCGCCGGCCTGCGGATTCCACGAGATGGCCAGATTGCCAAGCTGCAGCGCGTTGGAATGCAGCAGCTTGATCCGGTAGCCCAGATATTGCTGCTGCCCCTTGGTGTCGAGGTGCACCCACACATCCTGCCGGCGAACGAAAACGGCACCGGCAGCGTCTTCGGGAACCGCGGCGAGCTCGGACTGACGGACCCAGTCGGGTTCGGGACCACGCTTGACCTGATCCTTTTGCGCCAGCGCCGGCTGAGCCGCAGCCAGCAGAACACAACCGACAAAAACCGAATTACGCACAGCTGCTCCATCGTTGCCAGGCCGTATAAGAAGCCACGGTGCGATCGATTACAAGTCGATAGAGCGTTCTGTCAGACGGTGTCGCCCGAAGGCAACATCCGGTTGGCTCAGACGTGCGCGGTTGCGCATGCCGATAGTGCACGGCCTGCGCGTTTTAGTTCGATCATTGCCCCGGATTGAAGGTAAATAGCCGTCGCTAAAATTCCGGGAACCGATCGAACTTCGGAAGCTCGTGCGCAGTCTTCATCCAGCCGATCGCGTCCGCCATCTGGATGTGCGCCATCGCCGGAAAAGCATCCGGGTCATCGAATGTCGCGGTCTGGATGTCGACCAGCCCGGGCAGCACGGTTTCGTTGATATAGAACAGGCCGGTGCCGCACTGTGGGCAGAAGCTACGCTCGGCAAGCTCGGACGACCGGTAGACCGCAGGCGTGCCCTGCAACACGGTAAAGGTCGCGCTGGCTACCGCGGTCCATCCGACCGCAGGCGCGCCCGCGCAGCGGCGGCAATCCGCGCAATGGCACAGGGCGGTGCGGGGCGATGGCTCGGTGTCGCCAGCGCTATCGACCGCAAAGCGCACCGCGCCGCAATGGCATCCGCCTTCCGCGCGGCTCATGCCGAAGCGCCTTCGCTCACGGCCGCCTTGGCCGCCTCGATCAGCGCATTGTCGACCGCCTTGGCGCGCTGATAGGCCGGGCGGGCCCGCAGCCGGTCGGCATAAGCGGCAAACGCAGGCAGAGCAGGCAGCGTGCCAAAGGCCTGGCCCCAGTCGACCTGCGCTCCTACATAGACATCCGCCGCAGTGAAGCGCTCGCCGCAGATGTAATCGCGGTCTTCCAGCCAGTCTGCCAGCGTGTCCGCCGCCAGCTGATAGGTGCCGTAACCCAGCATCGCCTGCTTGTCCTCGGGACTTTCCCAGCCCATCGAATGGTTGATGATCGCCTGTTCGAGCGGACCGGCGCCAAAGAACATCCAGCGATAATAATCGGCGCGTTCGTCCGGCAGCGGGGCGAGCCCTGCTTCGGGAAAGGCCTCTGCCAGATACGCACAGATCGCGGCGCACTCGGTGACGACCTTGCCATTATGGACGATCGCGGGAACCTTGCCCATCGGGTTGATGGCGCGATACGCCGCACCCTTTATCTGAGGCCCGTATTCGACGATGTGCTGCTCGTACGCCGCCCCTGCTTCCTCGAGCATCCACCGCGCGATCTGTCCGCGCGACCATGGGTTGGTATAGAAAATCAGGCTGCTCATCGTTCATCCCCTTGTTCCGAATCGGCTGTATGCGGAACATAACACGAACAACGGGCCGCGCCAATCCGTCAGCAGCCGTCCCCGGTGACCGCGCCGAGCAGGCCGCCCAGCCCGCCCTTGCATTTCTTCTTCTTGCGCGGCTGCTCGGCTTCCTCGCCGCCGCGCATCATCGCATCCATGTCCGGGCCGTTGAGCAGCCAGGTCGAGTTGGAGCGATAGCGCACCCGCGCGGTCCATTCGGGTTTCCACGGCGTTTTGGCATTGGCTGGACGCGGCGGATAGGCAAAGTTCGCTTCCGGGCCATAAGCATAGAGATTGCCCAGCGAGAAATCTCCGCCTGCTGCGGTGACCTCGGCCGGCACGGTGCAATTGGTCTGCGATGGCGGCATCACCACCTGCTGCTGGATGAGCTTTGCCACCTGCGCCGGGGCGATCCAGTCCCACAAGGCCCCGCCGAACTGCCGCGAGGCCGAGGACGACCACCACACCATGTCCTGGAACTCGCCCTTGTTGTTGGCCTTGGCGCTCATCACCCAGGCGTAATAGCCGGTGGCGCTTGTGACCGGGTTCCAGCTGATCTGGGTTGCCCCGCCCGCGATCGGGCTGGCCTTGCCGGTGATCGCGGGCATGAAGTCCTGCGCCAGCGCGAACTTGATCTCGGGCGCATAATTGCCCGCGATGCGGTGTTCGCCGAGCAGCGAGCTGTCCGCGCTCACCAGCTTGCGCGTGTCGGCATTGGGCCATTCGCCAAAGGTCTTCGAATTGCCCGGGCTGACCGACCGATCGATCGGCATCGCGCCTGCGAACAGGTCGGGCGGCACCTGGCCTGCGGACAGCCTGGCGAAATCGATCACCACCGGCTGCCCCGGTCCTGCCTTGGCGCCGCAGCCCCAATAGATCAGCAGCCGCCCCTTGGGACGCTGGAAATCCTTGGGGAGATCTTGCGGAACATCGTCGGTGCGGGTGCCGGGCTTGGGGCTGAGCAGCGGCACCGATGCACCAAGCCTGGCGACGGGCGGCATGAAGTGATCCGCCTTGGGCGCGCCCGCAGCAGGGGCGCGGGAAGATCCGAGCCGCAGGATCAGCTCGTGCATCTGCTTGTTGCCGCCGCCGCCGAACATCATCGACAGGCCGGCCCCCATGCCGCTGCCCATCGCGGCGAGCCCGGTGACGGTGCCGACATCCATATCGTAGCGGGCAATGGGACTGGCCGCCTGCTGGCTGCTGACCGGGCTCGCGACCAGAGCGGCGATGGTGGCTGCAGAAAGACACAGCGCGGCTTTGCGAAACGTGAAACTGGGCATGGACAGGCTCCCGAAACATGGAGGGACATGCAGGCGACTCGCCTGATAGCATTGTCCTGTAATTTCAGGGAGTCCTCCTTGCTGTGAGTCAGATCATCCAGTGGCGGCGGTGTTGTCGCTTTTTGCGTTTCCGGGAGATGCTGCGAGGCTCGCCGGGCCTGTCTCGGCGGCCGGATTCTGCTTGGCCAGCTTGTTGATGATGTCCGGAACGAAACGCTCGGCAAATCCTGAAACAAAGGCAAGCGCCACCATCTTGTAGAACTGTGCCGTGTCATGCATCCCGAGCGATCGGGTCACCCGCTCAACCCAGGTGCGACAGGCGTCCTTCGAATCCTTGCATATGGCGGCTCCGGTCGGGTTGTTTCCTTCCCTCTCGGTTTGCGGAGCGAGGCTGGCTTCGCCAGTGGGCGCAGGGTCTCCGGACGCTGCGGGTTGGGAGTCGGAGGCACCCTCCGCCGACGAGGCATCGGAGCCGCTAATTACTGCGCCATTGGCTGTCTGATCGCTCGCGCTTCCGATGGGGTCGCTTGCTGACTTTCCTTCCGTTGCCAGCTCGTCGCTGCCACCGGTGCCGGTGGGCGTATCGGGCGCGCTGAAATCGGGCAAAAGCGCCTCCAGCAGATTGGCGGCTGCCAGAATATACAGAAACAGTGCGAACACTCCGCCGATGCCGATCGAGCTCAGCACGCTGACCCAACCGATCCTGAGACCGATAAGCTCGAAAATGCCATCCTCGACCATCGCATCGCGCGATGTCGCCTTTTGCAACCGCTGGAGAATAGAGATCATCGCGCCGAGCATGCCGGCCGCGATGATCGCAACCAGCCCGTGCTGCGCCATCTCGGCTTCCAACGAAATGAAAATGGTGCCCAGCAGCATGACCAGAACCGCCGATGCCCCCACAATGACCATCAGGCGGCGGATCGAGTTTTCGCGCGCCAAGTTGATCAGGTAATTGGCGTGGATCACATCGAGCAGATTGCGCGCGCGCTGGCGCAGCACTTCGTCCGGCAGCGCATCGATCCATCCGGGAGCAAAGCTTGCCTCGTAGGAGGCGATGACGCTGGTCGGCACGACCCGCCGGAACCGGTCTTCGATCGTCCAGAACCGCGCTTGCAGCGCGGTCTTGGGCACCAGCCAGACCAGCGCCAGCTCGATCTTGAACAGCTGCCCGAGCGTCGGGTTGTTTCCCTGCAGTGGATCGAGCGCGGCAAACTCGGTTTTCAGGTCCGCCAGCATCGCCCGCTTCATAGCGTTGCTTTCGCTCAAGTCTGCTCCGTCTGCAATTTCGGCGTCTTCGGCTTTCCAGGCATAGCCTTCGAAATTGTCGCGCATCGATTCATAATAGATGCGCGAGATATACTGTTCTTCTTGCAACAGACGCATGGCGGCTCTCCCCGGGCTTCAGGAAGTATTAGGCCTTGGTTCTCATGCCCTGCGCCAGTTCAAGCGGGACCAAATCGGAGCGACTGAAGGCGAAGCACCATCCATTCCGGATCATTTGCCGCCGAACAGCTGCCTTCCCGCCAGATCGAGCATGATCTCCTCCGATCCGCCGCCGATCGCGTTGACCCGGACCTCGCGGTAGATGCGCTCGACCTTGGAACCGGTAATGTAGCTCGCCCCGCCCAGCACCTGTGCCGCCTCGCGCGCGACGATCTCGAGCATCTGCGTCGCCTGCACTTTCAGCATCGCGAAATCCGCCGGTTGATCGCGACCATTTTCCACCGCCCACGCGCACTGATCGACCCACGCCTGGGTGGCGGCGATGCGTCGTGCCATGTCGGCAAGCTTGATGCGGATCGACTGGTGCTTGACCAGCGCCTTGCCGAAGGTTTCGCGGGTCTGCGCCCATTCCACCGCTTCCTTGAGGCACACCCGCGCATAGGCGCAGCAGCCCATCGCCATGCCCAGTCGCTCGCTGTTGAAATTGCGCATGATGCCGATGAAGCCGCCGTTCTCTGGGCCGATCAGGTTCTCGGCAGGCACGTGCACGTCCTGCAGATAGATCGCCGCGGTGTCCGAACAGCGCCAGCCCATCTTGTCGAGCCGGGTACGGGTGACGCCGGGCGCGGTCATGTCGATCAGCAGCAGCGAAATGCCGCCTGCGCCCGCGGCCCCGGTGCGCACCGCGCAGGTCAGCCAGTCGGCGCGCATGCCGGAGGTGATGAACATCTTCGAGCCGTTGACGACGTAATGGTCGCCCACCCGTTCGGCGCGGGTCTTGAGGTTGGCGACGTCGGATCCTCCCGAAGGCTCGGTGATGCCGAGCGCAATGATCTTCTCGCCCGCCAGCACCGGCGGCGCGATCCGCTGCTTGAGCTCCTCGCTGCCCAGCGCCAGCACCGGGGGCAGGCCGATGCCATGGGTCATCAGAGATGCGGTCAATCCGCCCGCACCCACCGCGGCCAGCTCCTCGGTCTGGGTCATCCCGTGGAAGATGTCGAAGCCCTCGCTGTGGCCGCCATAGGCTTCCGGGTAGCGCAGACCCAGGATACCGGCTTCGGCGGCCTTGCGATGCAGGTCGCGCGGCAGCTCGCCGTCGGCCTCCCACTGGTCGATATGCGGCGCGATCTCGCGCTCGACAAAGCGGCGCACCGATTGCGCCAGGGCCTCGTGGCTGTCGTCGTAAAAGGGCGAGCGCGCGCGCCAGTCGTCGAAGTCGGTCATCGGACATCCTCTCGTGGTCTTTGCCCCAAGGGCTGGGACGCCGTTACCGGTTTGTCAATTCTCCCGTGTTATTGCGCTATGCGGATGGCCGAACCGTCCTATGAGGGGGCATGATGCAGCAGGACCAGACCGCGCCCGATATGGCACACACGTTGAGCGGACGTTTCCTCGATACCGCGCTCGAACACCGCTTCGTCACCGGCGAGCGTACTGCGCGCGTGGTGCACATGCGGCTGTTTGCGGGCTTTCTTGCTGCGATGCTGGTCGGCTACGCGCTGGTCAATCCGCTTTATTTCAGCCGCCAGGACGAGCTGCGCTTCACGCTGATGCTGCTGCCCGCGCTGGTGATCCTGGCAGGCTATGCCGCCGCGACCGCATGGCGCGGCTATGCCAGCCGCCCGATGATCGATTTTGCCAGCCTGCTCGGCGTTGCCTTCCTGATCATGGCGGAAAACGCGCTGCTGTTCGAGGAGATGCAGCGCGCGCAGGTGCAGTTGCACGCGTCGATCGCGATCAACGGGCTGATCGTGATGGCCTTTGCCGCCATTGCCTTTGCCGGGCAGGTGCGCTGGTTCGCCGCCTGGCTCGGTTGCCATGCCGTGGTCTATTTCGGCATCATGCTGGTGACCGAGGCAGACATGATCCCGTTCATCTATGCAACGCTCGCCTATGGCACCAGCGCGGCGGTGATGGTGCTGCTCAACTGGTCGGTGGGGCAGGCACACCGGCAGACCTTCCTGCTCTCCGACGCATTGGAGGCCGAGCGCGCCAAGACCGAGGAACTGCTGTTCAACGTGCTGCCGCCTGCGGTCGCGGCGCGGCTGAAGGCGGGGCAGGTGGTCGCCGACAGCTATCCCGATGTCTCGGTGGTGTTCATCGACATCTGCGGCTTTTCCGATCTGTCGCGGCGCATCTCGCCGGGGCATCTGGTCGATCTGCTCAACGGCTTCTTCCTGCTCGCGGACAAATGCGCCGCCGATACCGGGGTGGAGAAGGTCAAGACCATCGGCGATGCGTATCTCGCGATCAGCGGCGGCAACAACCCGTCGCACAACAGCGCCGATGCCGCGATCCGCTTCGGCGAGGCGGTGATCGCGGGGCTGCCCGAGTTGCGCGCGGCCACCGGTATCGATCTGCACATCCGCGTCGGCATCCACACAGGCCCCGTGGTCGGCGGGGTGATCGGCGAGACGCGCATGGCCTATGATTACTGGGGTGAGACGATGAACATCGCCAGCCGGATCGAAGGCGCCGCCAACCCGGACGGCATCGCGGTTTCCGAAACCACCTGGATGCGCGGCCGCGGCGACCGGCATTTCGAGCTGCCGCAGATGCTGACCCTCAAGGGCGTCGGCGAGATGCCGGTTTATCGGCTGGCGGAAAAGCCCAGCGCGGAGATCATCCGGCTGGTGGGATGATGTCCTCGCTGTGCGTGCTTACCGCAAAGACGGCAGCGGCGACAGGATGTGGCGCGGCCATTACGACAATTGGCAGCCTCCCAAAAGCTGGCTAACAAGGCGTTATGCCAACCTTCATCATCTTCCTGTGTGGCATCGCCAATTTCGCGCTGCACAAGGCGACGATGGAATCGGACCATCCGATGGCACTGCAGATGCGCGCGGCGTTCGGCCGATTCATGGGCGGCTATGGCAGCTATCTGCTCGAATTCCTGATCCTGCTTTCGGCGCTGAGCTTTGCCGCGCTGGGCTACACGATCGCGCTGCCCTCGTATCTGGTCTATACCGGAATGAACGCGCTGGCCGGCTGGGCCATTCTCACCGGCAAGATCTAGGCCCGAAAAGTCATGCGGCGACCGCCTGTGGCACCTGTTCGGATGCCGCGGCCAGCAGCCGCTTTTCCAGCGTCTTCAGCCGTGACTTGCTGTCGATCTTGTCGCCCAGCAGATCGGTGACGTAGAAGGTATCGACCGCGCGCTCGCCATAGGTGGCGACATGCGCCGAGTGGACGATGCACTTGAGGTCGAACAGCGCGAACGCCAGCCGGTTGAGCAGAGCGGGCCGATCGAGCGCGTTGACCTCAATCACCGTGAACCGGTTGGAGGCCTTGTTGTCGACCAGCACCACGGGTGCGATGTTGAACGCCTCGGTGCGCGGGCGCGCGGTGGGCCGGGCGATCAGCCGCGGCGTCAGCGCGACCCGGTTGGCCAGCGCATCGGCGATCGCGTTCTTGAGCCGGGTGATCTGGCTTTCTTCCATGAACGGCCGGCCCAGCGGGTCCTGCACCAGGAAATTGTCCAGCGCCATGCCGTCGCGCCGGGTGTGGATGCGCGCGTCGATGATGTTGCCGCCCGCCAGATGGATGCCGCCTGCGATGCGATAGAACAATCCGGGATGGTCGGCGGCGCTCACCGTCACCAAGGTCGCGCCACGCGCGGGGTAGAATTCGGCCGTGACCGTCAGCGGCTCGGTGTCGTGCTCATCGATCAGCCGCATGTTCTGGACGATGATGTCCTCGGGCTCGGCGATCCAATAGGCGTCGTCCAGCTTGCGCGCGATCTGGGTGAATCGGCCCTCGTCGATCCCCGCCATGCTGCGCACCGCGTCCTGCTTGGCCAGCACCCGCTCGCGCCGCCCATGCTGCTTGTGGCCCAGCCGCAGCAGCTCTTCGGTCGATTCGAACAGATTGCCCAGCAGCTGGCGCTTCCAGCTGTTCCAGATGCCCGGGCCCACCGCGCGGATATCGACCACGGTCAGTACCAGCAGCAGCTTCAACCGTTCGGGGCTCTGCACCATCGCGGCGAAATCGGCGATGGTCTTGTAATCGGTGAGGTCGCGCTTGAAGGCGGTGGCCGACATCAAGAGGTGATAGCGCACCAGCCAGGCGACCTGCTCGGTCTCCGCCTCGGTAAGGCCAAGCCGCGGGCACAGCTTCATCGCCACGTCCGCACCCAGCACGCTGTGGTCGCCGCGGCGGCCCTTGGCGATATCGTGCAGCAGCGTGGCGACGAACAGCACCCGCCGACTGATCAGTTTCTGCATCACGTCATAGGCGAGCGGATGATCGTCCTTGAGCTCGCCCGATTCGATCCGCGCGAGCAGGCCGATCGCACGGATCGAATGCTCGTCCACCGTATAATGGTGGTACATGTCGAACTGCATCTGCGCGACGACGCGGCCGAAATCGGGAACGAAACGACCGAACACCATCGCCTCGTTCATCCAGCGCAGCACCAGTTCGGGATCGCGCGGGCTGCACAGCACATCCATGAACAGCGCATTGGCGCGCGGATCGGCACGCACGTGCTTGTCGATCAGGCCTGCGTCCATGCTCGCCTGGCGCATCGCGCTGGGGTGGATCTCGACCTTGTGCTTGTCGGCCAGCTGGAAGATCTCGATCAGCCGCACCGGGTCCTCGCGGTAGAAATCGGGGCGGGGCAGCGCCAGCCGCCCGCGATCGAGGATGAAGCCGGAAAGCTTGCGCGGTCGGCGGCGCAGGATCGCAGGAATGAAGCGCCGGTCACGCGCGGCGAACTGGTCGTCGAGCTGCGCAAGGAACACGCCGGTGAGGTCGCCGACGCGTTTGGCGTTGAGGAAGAAATACTGCATGAACCGCTCGACCGCCGACTTGCCCGGCCGGTCGGCAAAGCGCATGCGGGCGGCCACCTCGCGCTGCAGGTCGAAGGTCAGCCGGTCCTCGGCGCGCCCGGTGATGTCGTGCAGATGGCAGCGCACCGCCCACAGGAAGTTGGCCGAGCGGCGGAAGCCGCGGAACTCGGTCATGGTGAGCAACCCTGCATCGACCAGCTCGGCAGCAGAGCGAACCTGGTGGATGTACTTGCCGATCCAGTAGAGCGTGTGCAGATCGCGCAGGCCGCCCTTGCCGTCCTTGACATTGGGCTCGACGACATAGCGGCTGTCGCCCATCTTCTTGTGCCGGGCGTCGCGCTCTTCCAGCTTCTGCGAGACGAAATCGCGCGCGGTGCCGGTGACGACTTCCTTCCAGAAGCGCACCGATGCCTCGCGATAGATATCCTGGTCGCCCCAGACATAGCGGCCTTCGAGCAAGGCGGTGCGGATGGTGAGGTCGCCCTTGGCCTGGCGGACCATCTCGTCGATCGAGCGGCTCGAATGGCCGACCTTGAGCCCCAGGTCCCACAGGATGTAGAGCACCGCCTCGATCGCCTGCTCGGTCCAGCTGTTCTTCTTCATCGGGGTGAGGAAGGCGATGTCGACATCGCTGTGCGGCGCCATTTCGCCGCGGCCATAGCCGCCCACCGCCGCGATGCAGAAATGCTCACCCATGCTCTGGTTGGCGACCGGATATTGATAGCGAACGACATAATCGTGGATCAGCCGGACGATCTGGTCGATCAGGAAGGACTGCGCCGCCGCGCATTCATGCCCGCCCGCAGGGTTGGCCACCAGCCGGCTGGCGATCTCCGCCCGCCCGTCCGCCAGCGCATCGCGCAGCAGCCCCACCACATCCATCCGCGCCTTGTCGCCACGCTCTTCGGCAAGCGCGCAGATGCTTGCATCGAGCGCGCGTCGATCGATGATCGCGCGCTGGTTGGCGACGGTGGTCACAGGCATGGGCGTTGGCGTAAACGGGGGAAGGGCGGAAATAGGGTCAGCTGCTGGCTCCTGCCTTGGCCATGGCCTGGTACGTCTTGCGCAGGCCGACCTTGTCGATCTTCGCCGTTCCCAATCTGGGGAGTGCATCGGCGGTTTGCCAGAGCTTGGCGGGAACCTTGAACGCGGCCAGCTGGCTCGAGAGGAACTCGGTCAGCTGCGCATCGGTCAGGCTCGCTCCATCGCGCACGACATAGACCGCGCCGACGATCTCGCCGAACCGCTCGTCGGGGATGCCGAACACGCTCGCCTCGGCGATGTCGGGATGGGCATAGATTGCTGCCTCAACCTCGACACAGCTGATGTTCTCGCCGCCGCGGATGATGATGTCCTTCTTGCGGTCGACGATGAACAGATAGCCGTCGGCATCCAGATAGCCCAGGTCCCCGGTGCGGAAATAGCCGTCGGGCATGATCGCGGCATTGGTCGCGGCCTGGTTGTCCCAATAGCCCAGGAAATTGGCGATCGAGCGGATCGAGACCTCACCGACTTCGCCGGTGGGCAGCGGATGGCCGGTATCGTCGAGGATCGCAAGGTCGACCAGCGGGCGCGAGGCCTGGCCGGTGCTGTCGGGCTTGGCCATGTAGTTCTCGTTGAAGTTGCCGCAGCCGATGCCGTTGGTTTCGGTCAGGCCATAGCCCAGGATCGGGAAGGCCCAGTCCATCGTCTCCTTGATCCGCTTGACGTGCTCGACCGGACGCGGCGCGCCGCCTGCGGCAAAGGTGACGCAGCTCTTGAGGTTGTATTTGTCGCGATTGGGGTGCTGCGCGATCTCATAGCTCATCAGCGGCACGCCGACGAAATAGCTGATCTTCTCGCGCTCGATCAGCCGCATCGCCTCTTCGGCATCCCATTTGGGCATCAGGACCAGTTTGCGTCCGATGACGAAGCTCTGCAGCAGCACGGGCACCTCGGCAGTGACGTGGAACAGCGGCACGTTGAGCAGCGTGGCGGGCTGGCCTTCGGGAGGCTTGCCCTGGCGGGTGACGATGTTGAGCGCCATCAGCGTCTGCGCGACATAGCTGAACGTTCCCTGGACCACGCCGCGATGGTCGGAAAAGGCGCCCTTGGACTGGCCGGTCGAACCCGAGGTGAACAGGATGGTGGCAAGGTCATCGCCGGTCAGTTCAGGCAGTTCGGTCGATGCATCCCCGCCGGCCGCCAGCACCGATGCAAGGCCGGCTTCGGGCGGGCCGTCATGGCCGAAGACGACGACGCGGGCATCGCCGATATTGCCGCATTCGGTGATCCGCTTGGCGCAGCGGTCATCGGCGAGCACGAGCTTGCAGCCGACATCGGTGATCCCGGCACACAGCTCGGGCCCCTGCCACCAGCCGTTGAGCAGCGTCGCGACGCCGCCCGCCATCAAGATGCCCATATAGGCGATGATCCAGTTGGCCGAATTGCGCGCGGCAATGCCGACGCGGTCACCCTTGGCGATGCCATGGCCCGCGATCAGCGCGGCGGCGACATGGCGCGCGGCGGCATAGCTCTGGCCGAAGGTCAGGCGGGTGTCGCCGTCGACCAGAAATTCGGTGTCGGCATGCTGCATGCAGAAATAGGCGAAGAAATGCGACAGCGCGGGCGGGGCCGACGCGATCATGGGCAGCTGCTGGCCGTATTTCTCGAAATGCGTCAAAGGCAGCATGCCGCCTTCGCCGGTCAGCGCCTGGATCGCCTCGTCCATCATCTGGTCCAGCTCGGTTGCCATCAAAATCTCTCCTCTTTCGCTTCAGGCCCACAGCCCTTATGGCGTTTTCTAACCTACTGGCCTTATGGACAGTAAAACCCGTGGGGAAAAGCCTTGATCCTGCCAATTTCAGCGCTTGCCGCCAACATTGCCGCTGCCGTAACGTCCGCTCCGATCCGCTTCGAGGAGCTGGGTCTCTCGCCGGTCGCGCTGAGCATCGGATCGTTCCAGCTCAAATGGTACAGCCTTGCCTATCTGTTCGGCATCCTGCTGGGCTATTGGTACATGGGCCGCATGCTCCGGCCGCCCGGCGCGCCGATGGCGCAGCGTCATGCCGATGACCTGATGCTCTATTCGACGCTGGGTATCATCCTGGGCGGGCGCTTGGGCTATGTCCTGTTCTACCGGCCCGATCTGTTTGAAACCCCGCTTGCGGTGTTCAAGGTGTGGGAGGGCGGCATGTCGTTCCACGGCGGACTGATCGGGGTGCTGGTCGCGATCGGTTATCTCGTCTGGCGCAACGGCCTGAGCTATCTGCGCGTCGGCGATTATGTCGCTTGCGTGGTGCCGTTCGGGCTGCTGTTCGGCAGGCTCGCCAATTTCGTCAACGCAGAGCTCTGGGGCCGCCCCACCGATGTGCCCTGGGCGGTGATCTTCCCCACCGATCCGTCAGGCCTGCCGCGCCACCCCAGCCAGCTCTACGAGGCCGGACTCGAAGGCGCGCTGCTGGCGATCATCCTGGCGGTGCTGTTCTGGAAGACCGATGTGCGCCATCGCCCCGGCTTCCTGGGCGGCGTGTTCCTGGCAGGCTATGGCGCCAGCCGCTTCATCGTCGAGTATTTCCGCAATCCCGATGCGCATCTGATCGAATTTGCCGAGCGCACGGGCATGAGCATGGGCCAGTGGCTCACCGTGCCGATGATCCTTATCGGCCTGTATCTGATGATCAGCTCGCGCAACCGCGTCGCCAAGCCGCTGCCCGTTACGGCGTGACGACGTGGACGCGCGAGAGGACATCGGCCCTGAAGACACCGGTCTTGAGGCGATCTTCCGGCGGCTGATCGGCGCGACCGGGCCGATCAGCGTCGCGCACTACATGGCCGAGGCCAACGCGCATTACTACAACCGCGCCGATCCGCTGGGCAGCGCGGGCGATTTCATCACCGCGCCCGAGATCAGCCAGATGTTCGGCGAGATGATCGGGCTGTGGCTCGCCGACCAGTGGCAGCGCGCGGGCAAGCCTGCGCTGTGCCATTATGTCGAATTCGGCCCCGGTCGCGGCACGCTGGCAAGCGATGCGCTGCGCGTGGCCGAACGCTTCGGTTTGCGCCCGGCGGTGCATCTGATCGAGGGCAGCAGCCGGTTGCGCCAGGCGCAGCAGACTTTGATCCCGCAGGCGACTTGGCACGACGGGCTGGACAGCGTGCCGCGCGAAGGGCCGCTGCTGATCGTCGCCAACGAATTTCTCGATGCGCTTCCGGTCCGCCAGATCGTCCGCGCCGAGCAGGGCTGGCGCGAGCGTGTGGTGCTGCACAATGGCGAGCGGTTCCTGCCCGTGGCGGGTGCGCGGCCGATGGACACCGCGGTCCCTGCCGCGCTGGCCGACAGCCCGGTGGGGACGATCCTGGAAACCTGCCCGGCGGCCAGCGGCATGGCCTATGAGATCGCGGTGCGGCTGAAGGCGCAGAGCGGCACCGCGCTGTTCATCGATTACGGATACAGCACGCCGCAGACCGGCAGCACGCTGCAGGCGGTGCGCGCGCACCAGAAGGTCGATCCGTTTGCCGATCCGGGCCTCGCCGATCTCACCGCTCTGGTCGATTTCGCACAACTCAAGCAGATCGCGCTGGCCGGCGATGTCGATTGCCTGGGGCCGGTGGGGCAGGGCGACTGGCTGATGGCGCTGGGCATCGGCGAGCGCGCGGCGACGCTGGCCCGCACCCAGCCATCGCAGGCGCAGGCTTTGATGGATGCGCTCGACCGGCTGGTCTCGCCCGACCAGATGGGCGCGCTGTTCAAGGTGCTGGCCTATCGCGGCCCCGGCTGGCCGCAGGGCGAAGGGTTTGCCGGATAAGGTTCTGCCAGGTGGTCAGCCGTCAAGGCTGCCCAGCAGATTGCCCACGGTCTGGATCAGCAGCGCAATGTCGCCATCGCGCGACAGCCGGTGGTCGCCGTCCTTGATCAGCAACAGCTGCACGTCTTGGCTGCGCAGCTGCTTCTGCGTTTCCAGCGCATATTGCCACGGCACATCGGGGTCGTTCTGCCCCTGGATCAGCCGCACCGGGCAGTCGATGCCGATTTCGCCGATCAGCACCCGGTTGCCTTCGCCCGACTGCCAGAAGGTGCGCGTGGTCACCATCGGCTCGGGGCCATATTCGCTGGGTTTTTCAAGCCGTCCCTCGGTGAGGATGGTCATCTTCTCTTCCTGGCTGAAGCCCCACATGGTGAAATCGGGCGCCGCAGCGATGCCGACGATCCCTGCCACCCGCGCCGGCCGTGCCAGCGCAACCAGCAGCGCCAGCCAGCCGCCCATCGAGGAGCCGATCAGCACCACCGGGCCGCTGACCACGGTGTCGATCAGCGCCAGCACATCATCGCGCCAGTCGGCCAGCGACTGGCTCTCGAAGTCCCCGCCGCTCGATCCGCATCCGGCATAATCGAAACGCAGCATCGCCAGCCCCACGGCCTGCGCCCAGCCATCGAGCGCGAGCGCCTTGGTGCCGGTCATGTCGCTGGCATAGCCGGGCAGGAACACCAAAGTGGGCAGCGCGGCTTTGTCCGGCGCGGCGCGGCGGTGGTGATAAACGAGCCGCGGGCGATCGCCGCGGTCGAGGAAGCTGGTGCTGGGATGGTTCATGCCGCCGCCTTAACCGACCCGACCGGGAGAGGCCAGAGGGGTGTCTGGCACCTGCCTCTCCCTTCCCGCAGGCAGGAGGGGAGAGGCGTGGGCACACAGATCTCGCGCGAGGGCTATAACTGGCGCCCGTCAATCGCGCAGGAAGATCGCCTCGATCGGCAGCTCGAACAGGTCGGCGATGCGGAAGGCCAGCGGCAGAGAGGGGTCGTATTTGCCGGTCTCGATCGCGTTGATGCTCTGACGCGAGATCGCAAGTGCGTCGGCAAGGTCGCCCTGGGTCCAGTCACGCTCGGCGCGCAGCACTTTCAGCCGGTTCTTCATCAGCAGGGCCCCGGATCGCCAAAGCCGAAGCGATTGACCAGCTGGCCCAGTGCCAGCCCGATGCACCAGATCGGGAAGACGAAGAACACCCCCAGCTTGGGCACCTCGGGCGAATAGAGTTCGAGCACACCCCACACGCTGGTGATGGCGAGCGTGGCGCCGGTGGCGACGAGGAACTTGCGCACCTCGAGCATCCGCAGATATTCGTCGTCGAGCTCGATCAGCAGCCGCCCCATCGCCCACAGCCAGCCCAGCGCAGCCATCCCGGGAAGCAGCGCCAGCCCGATGGTCAGCGCGCTCGCCGGGGCGTTGTCGGGCACCAGCGCGGTGGCGAGCGCAATGGCGGCGATATAGGCAATCGTGATCGGGATGATGCGCTTCATGTAGCGGCGCATCGCCGGATGATCGTTGGCGCGCATCGGTCAGGCGGCCTTGCGCCGCACGCAGCGGCCCTTGGCGTTGATCGAGATCACCGCGAGGATCGGCAGCGTGGTGAACAGCGCCTGCGCCGTGCCGTCGGTGATCACGTCAAAGGTGTTCAGCACCGCCAGCCCCATCATGGCAAGCGCCCAGCACAGCGCATGGAAATAAGCATTCATGGTCAAGCTCCCTTGATTCGATGTAAAGGAACATTGTCTTTTTTCAGGGCGAATGTCAAGTGTCCTTGATAAAAGGTTTGGGGAGCTTGTCGTGCAACTGCTCTCCCCTCCCGCAAGCGGGAGGGGCAGGCCCGGCTTTCCGGGCCGGGGTGGGCCTGGAATTCGCTGCGGGTCACGCCCACCCCGGCTTCGCCTGCGGCTCAGCCACCCCTCCCGCATGCGGGAGGGGAAAGGGATCGCACCCGCCCTAGTGACTCGCCTGCCAATCCCCGCTATACCCCGCCCATGGCGAGCATCCGCACAACCCTTGCGACTACCACCACTCCGGGCAACCGGGGGCGGTTCGTCGCGGGCTGATTGCTGCGACGTTCCAGCCGCCCGGTGCGGGTGGCTCTGGCGTCGGCTCCTCGCACTTCCTTTTCATCCCAGGCGCTGAAACTTGGCCCCTTTTGGGCTGCGCCGGATTGTGCCATGGCGCAGGAACAAGCGACAGGAAAGACACGCAATATGTCCGAGCTTCTGAAGATCAGCCTGCCCGATGGTTCGGTGCGCGAGATGCCGCAAGGGTCGACTCCGGCGGATGTCGCGGCCGCGATCGGCCCCGGCCTTGCCAAGGCGGCAATCGCCGCGCGGGTCGATGGCGAGCTGCGCGATATCATGCGGCCGTTCGAGGGGGATGCGCAGCTGGCGCTGGTTACCGCACGCGACGAGGCCGATGCGCTGGAGCTGGCGCGGCACGATTTCGCGCATATCCTGGCCGAAGCGGTGCAGAGCCTGTTCCCGGGAACGCAGATCACCTTCGGGCCTTCGACCGACGATGGCTTCTATTACGACTTTGCGCCAAAGGAACGCCCGTTCACCGACGAGGACCTGCCGGTGATCGAGGCGGAGATGCGCCGCATCATCGCCGCCAACAAGCCGCTGCGCCGCGAAGTATGGGAGCGCGACGCGCTGATCGCGCGCTGGACCGAGCAGGGCGAGACCTTCAAGGCCGAATGGGCCGCCGAATTGCCGCAGGGCGACGAGATCACCGTCTACTGGTCGGGCGGCGAGTGGATGGACATGTGTCGCGGGCCGCATCTCGCCTCGACCGGCAGGCTCGATCCTGCTGCGTTCAAGCTGACGCGCGTGTCGGGGGCGTACTGGCGCGGCGACCAGCGCAACCCGCAACTCTCGCGCATCTATGGCACCGGCTGGCTCAACAAGAAGCAGCTCGATGCGCATCTGGTCCGGCTGGAGGAGGCCGCCAAGCGCGACCACCGCAAGATCGGCGCGGAGATGGACCTGTTCCATTTGCAGGCCGAGGCGCATGGATCGGTGTTCTGGCACCCGCGCGGCTTCGTGATCTACCGGGCGCTCGAAGCGTATATGCGCCGCCGTCTCGATGCCGCGGGCTATCTCGAGGTCAAGACCCCGCAGGTGATGGATGCGCGCCAGTGGGAGCAGTCCGGGCACTGGGGCAAATATCGCGAGAACATGTTCGTCATCCCCGACGAGGTGCCCAACACCGAGGACGAAGGCCCGGTGGTGTCGAATGATGCTGCCTGGATGGCGCTGAAGCCGATGAACTGCCCTGCGCACGTGCTGATTTTTCGCCAGGGCATCAAGAGCTATCGCGACCTGCCGCTCAGGCTCGCCGAGATGGGCTGCTGCCACCGCAATGAGCCGCACGGCGCCCTGCACGGGCTGATGCGGGTGCGCCAGTTCACGCAGGACGACGCGCACATCTTCTGCCGCGAGGACCAGCTGGTCCAGGAGATCAGCCAGTTCTGCGACCTGCTTGATGTCGTCTACAAGGACCTGGGCTTTGGCGACTACGCGATCAAGCTCGCCTTGCGCCCCGAAAAGCGCTTCGGCACCGACGAAATGTGGGACTGGTCGGAGCAGTCGATGCGCGATGCGGTCGCCGCCACGGGCCGCAACACGGAAGATTGGGGCTGGGAAGAGCTTCCGGGCGAAGGCGCCTTCTACGCGCCCAAGCTGGAGTTTCACCTCACCGATGCGATC
Source organism: Blastomonas sp. AAP25 (assembly GCF_001295965.1). Taxonomy (NCBI): domain Bacteria; kingdom Pseudomonadati; phylum Pseudomonadota; class Alphaproteobacteria; order Sphingomonadales; family Blastomonadaceae; genus Blastomonas; species Blastomonas sp. AAP25. The sequence goes on along the minus strand of NZ_LJHP01000020.1, from coordinate 285,973 downwards.
GGCCGTACCTGGCAGGTCGGCACGATCCAGACCGATACCGTGCTGCCCGAGCGGCTCGATGCCAGCTACATCGCCGAGGATGGCAACCGCCACCGCCCGATCATGCTGCACCGGGCGATCCTGGGCAGCTACGAGCGTTTCATCGGCATCCTGATCGAGCATTATGCGGGCAAGTTCCCGCTATGGCTCGCGCCGGTGCAGGCGGTGGTCGCGACGATCGTTTCGGACGCCGACGATTACGCGCGGGAGGTGGTCGCAGCGCTGCAGGCGGCGGGAATCCGTGTCGAGGAGGATCTGCGCAACGAGAAGATCAACTACAAGGTGCGCGAGCATTCGGTCGGACGGGTCCCCAACATCCTGGTGGTCGGTAAGCAGGAGGCCGAACAGCGCACCGTGGCATTGCGCCGCCTGGGGCAGCAGCAGCAGCAGTTCCTCAGCCTCGACGAGGTCGTCGCTATGCTCAAGGACGAAGCGCTTCCGCCCGATCTGAAGGGCTGAGCCCAACCGTTCGCCAATCAAAAAGCCCCCTGTTCCACGGCGGAACAGGGGGCTTTTTCGTGTCCGTAACGCTCGAGACATGGCCTAAGAAAAAGGGCGCGATGGTCGAAACCACCGCGCCCCGATCCTCTCCCATGAAGGGAATAGGCTAGATCAGAAGGTGATGCGTGCGCCGAAGCGAACCGACCACAGCGAACCGTTGAAGTTCACCGCTTCGGCCGGACGCTGGAACGTGGTGCCGGTGCGGTTGGCATACACATACTGAGTGCAGGCCGGTGTTGCGCAGGTCACGTTCACCAGCGTGCCGTAATAGGGGAAGCCAACCTGACGGATGGTGCCCCAATCGGAGTCGAGCAGATTGAGGACGTTTTCGACGTCCGCCAGCAGCTCGAGCTTGGCACCAAGCACGAACGGAACTTCCTGACGCAGCGACAGGTCAAGCTTGTTGTAGCGGGGGCTCTTGCCGATGTTCTTCGGTGCGATGCGGCCCTGATACTTGTTCAGCTCGGAACCCTGGACGAAGCGCTGGAAGCCGGCAAAGTCGAAGCCAGCCGCATAGCTGACCAGCGGGTCGGCCGTCGCCGAGGCGACATTGGGCACATACATGGTGTAGCGGTTGTTGGTGCCGGTGGTACCGAAGACCGCCGAACGGTTGTTGCCCGATGCCTGGTCGGCAAAGGTGTAGCTGTAGCGCTGGCCCGAGAGCGAGTTGAAGAACAGCTCGAACCGGGTGGTGTTGTCGCCGAACAGCTTTGCGTCATAGCCGGCCACCAGACGGAAGGCATCGTCACGCTGGTAGTTGGAGATGCCATAAGCCGAGAAGTTCGGATCTTCTGCCGCCGAGTTGGTGTAGTTCGAGAACGCCACCGACGAGGTGCCCGGGTTGAGATCCTTGGCACGCTGGTAGGTATAGGCACCGCCCAGACGCAGGCCGTTGTCCCAGCGCTTGTCGAACCGGGCCACGATGTTCCAGCTGTAACCCTGATCACGGTTGGTCATCAGGATGTCGGTGTTGGTGGTCGCGCCCTGGCCGGGCAGCACGCTGTAGCGCGGACGGCCATCGGGCAGAACGCCGGTCGCGACCGAGCGCAGGTCGGTCCATTCCAGACCGTCCTTCACCTTCGAATAGACCACATCGACGCCGAAGTTCCAGTTGTCGCCCAGGAAGCCGAGATCGGCGTTATAGTCGATGGTTCCCGAAACGCGCCACTGCGAGGGCACCTTGAAGTTCGGGTCGAGCGCGTTGGTCGGTGCCTGTGCGGTGCCGGTGGTGCGGATCGCATCGATCAGTGCCTGCGGGATGCCGGTGCCGCCCGAGACGTTGTTCAGCGTGGCAGCGCCGATGGCCTGCACCTGCGCGGCGGTCAGGCCGGTGATGCCTGCGATCGCGAAGGTATCAGGTGCACCGTTGAGGCCCTGCACACGGCGAACCTGCGCGCGGCCCAGCGTCGGACCGGGGTTCGAATAGCTGTTCGAAATCCACACGTTGGGGTTGCCGCCACCGAACAGGCCGGCCGAACCACGGATGGTCAGACGATCGGTCGGCTTCCAGTTCAGGCCGAAGCGCGGCTGGAACAGCTGGCGACCGTTGAGGGTCTGCGCGTTGGTGAAGCCGAAGCGGTTGAAGAAGTCGTTGTTGACGAACGGGCGATCCGGCGAGTCGAACAGGTCCCAGCGGAAACCGGCGGTCACGACCAGAGTGTCGGTGACATCAACGGTGTCCTGCAGACCAAAGGTCCAGCTGTTGTTCTCGAACTCGGCGGTGACGGTGTCAATGCCGCCGCGCAGCGGAACGGCAAAGTCGAGCTCGCTGGCGCGACGGTTCTGAAGCCCTGCAATCGAGTCGAAGTAGAAGGCACCCGAGACGCGCTGTGCAAACAGGTTGCGGATGTCCTGCGTGCGGCGCTCGGCGATCAGCTTCAGCGTGTGGTTGTTGAGCTGCAGCGTGGCCTGGAACTCGATGTTCAGCGACTGAGCATCCAGTTCGTTGGCCTGGCGGCTGACGTCCGGACCAAAGGTCAGCTGGCGCTGGCCTGCAGAACAGGCAAGGGCTGCCTGGGCAGCGGTCTGACCGGTGATCGGAGCAGGCGAGACCGGGTCAAGGCAGGTGCGGAACTCACCGAATGCATTGGCGCCGAAGGGCTGCTGCAGACGGACATAGTCGGCGTAGGACGCACGCAGCTGGGTCGAGAAGTTGTCGGTCCACTGGTCGTTGAACTGGACGATGCCGAAGTGGTTGGTGGCGCCCTGGTTGTAGTTGTTCGAGAGCAAGGCGAAGTTCGGGTTGGTCGCCGCCAGTGCACCGATGCCGGTCTGGCCAGCGGTCACGTTGCCCTTGTTGTAGATGTAGGTGAAGGTCGCGCGGTGACCGTCGGCGATGTTCCAGTCCACCTTGGCGACGAACTTGTCGTCCTTTTCCGGAATGTTTCCGGCGACGCCCTGAGTGTCGAAATTGTAGACGCTCTGCGCGATCGACGAGATGTTGCTGATCTGCGCATCGGTAATGCCCAGAGCTGCCGGTTCGAGGGGTGCGGGCACCACGTCACGCAGCCGCTCATAGGTCAGCGAGAAGAACAGCTTGTCCTTGATGAGCGGGCCGGTGAGCTGCGCGGTGTAGATCTTCGATTCATAGGCACCAGCGCGACGCAGGCCGCGGGCGGTGTCGCCGCGCAGGCTGTCATCGGCATAATAGAAGCCGGCAAGGCCCGTAAAGCGGTTCGAACCCGACTTGAGCTGCGCGTTGATCGCGCCGCCCTGGAAGAAGCCCTGCTGGATGTCGACAGGCGCGACTTCGACCGAGAATTCGCCGATCGCATCGAGCGGAACCGGACCGCGGGTCGACACCAGGCCGCCGGCTTCCAGACCGAAAGGATCGCCGAACGCGACGCCGTCGACGGTGAAGCGGTTGAAGCGGTTGTTCTGTCCCGCGATCGAGATCGCGCCGCCGTTGGTGGGATCGAGGTTCACGCGCGGATCGCGTGCGGCCAGGTTGCGGATGTCGCGGTTGACGTTCGAGACGCCTGCGATGTCACGCGCGGTCAGCACGGTGCCTGCGCCCGATTCCAGCGAGGTCGAAGCGGCGATCGACGATGCGGTCACGACGATGACGGCCTGCGACTGCAGTTCGATCGGCAGACGGAAGGGCTGGCCTGCCTGCAGGAAGATGTCGGTGACCGACGACTGTTCAAAGCCCGGTGCGTTCACTTCGATGGTGAAGGGACCGCCGAGACGCAGGCCGGATGCGCTGAACGTGCCCGACGAATCGGTGACGGTCGAAGCCACGGTGCCCGAAGGTGTGTGGATGACGCGGACTTCAGCGCCGACCAGCGGCTGACCGTCGCCGGTGACGGAACCACGGATAGACGAAGTCGTTTCCTGAGCATGCGCAGGGGCCGCCATGACGGTGGCCAGCGAGAGCGCCGCAGCGCTCGCTGCGAGATAATAGCGAATTTGCATGTGTCTTTTCCCCGTTTCTTGCCGCCCGGTGGACACTGGCGGCTATGAAAGCGCTCTCACAATCAAGAGATGAGCGGCGCACTAGTCGGCGCTAAGGACATAAAAGCGAAAACAATGTGAAGGATATGTGACAGTTTTAAGTCACGATATGACAGTGGCTCGACGCTCGCTTTTCCTTGACAATATATCGTTATAACTCAGTGAGTTGAATCAACATCAGGCACCCTGCAGGCCAATCGGGCTTGGGACCCTTGTTGACGCTTCAGGACGTTTTGTTCGCAACTGCGGCATAAATGACACGCCTCTGCGCGGCAAAATGGCGATGTTTGCGACATGGCCGCGCATGCTGCACCTGCGAACGGTTCGACTCGCGCTCGGCCATGCAAAAAGGGCGCGGAGGTCAGCCCCCGCGCCCTTTTCAATCAGTCCGGAACCGCCGCGGCAAGCAGCGATCGATCGATCAGGCGGCGTCGCCCGCCTCGATCTTGTCCTTGGCGGCAAATACCTGGATCGGGTCCTTGCGGCCCTCGACCACATCCTTGTCGACCACGATCTCGGCAACGCCCTTCATGCCGGGAAGCTCGAACATGGTATCGAGCAGCATCGCCTCGACGATCGAGCGCAGGCCGCGTGCGCCGGTCTTGCGTTCGATCGCCTTCTTGGCGATCGCCTCGAGCGCGTCCTCGGTGAAGCTCAGCTCCACGTCCTCGAGCTCGAACAGCTTCTGATACTGCTTGATCAGCGCGTTCTTGGGCTCCTTCAGGATCTGCACCAAAGCGGTGATATCCAGGTCTTCCAGGGTCGCGATGACCGGCAGGCGACCGACGAATTCGGGGATCAGGCCGAACTTGAGCAGATCCTCAGGCTCGGTCTTGGTGAGCATCTCTCCGGTCTTGCGTTCCTCGGGCGAGGCGACATGCGCGCCGAACCCGATCGACTTGCCCTGCAGACGATCACCGATGATCTTTTCCAGACCCGCAAACGCCCCGCCGCAGATGAACAGGATGTTGGTGGTGTCGACCTGCAGGAACTCCTGCTGCGGATGCTTGCGCCCGCCCTGCGGCGGAACGCTGGCGGTGGTGCCTTCCATCAGCTTGAGCAAAGCCTGCTGCACACCTTCGCCCGAGACATCGCGGGTGATCGAGGGGTTTTCGGCCTTGCGGCTGATCTTGTCGATCTCGTCGATATAGACGATCCCGCGCTGCGCCTTCTCGACGTTGTAGTCAGAGGCCTGGAGCAGCTTGAGGATGATGTTCTCGACATCCTCGCCGACATAACCCGCCTCGGTCAGCGTGGTAGCATCGGCCATGGTGAAGGGCACGTCGAAGGTCTTGGCCAGCGTCTGCGCGAGCAGCGTCTTGCCGCAGCCGGTGGGGCCGACGAGCAGGATGTTCGACTTGGCGAGTTCAACCTCGCCCGAGCCCTTGCCCGAGTGGTTGAGCCTTTTGTAGTGGTTGTGCACCGCGACCGACAGCACCCGCTTGGCGCGGTTCTGGCCGATGACGTAATCGTTCAGCACGTCGCAGATTTCCTGCGGGGTAGGTACGCCGCCATCCTTCTTGCCAGCCAGGCCAGCCTTGGATTCCTCGCGGATGATGTCGTTGCACAGCTCGACGCACTCATCGCAGATGAACACGGTGGGCCCGGCAATCAGCTTGCGCACTTCATGCTGCGATTTTCCGCAGAAAGAGCAGTACAGGGTGCTCTTCGAATCGGAACCGCTCAGCTTGGTCATAGCTCTTCCTTCTGTTCCGGCGCTTGGGTGCCCGGAACGTGACGTTTCAGCCTAATGCCAAAAACGCAGAATTCAACACGCAACACCGATCATGCCGACCGGTGTCGCGCCTGAACCTGCAGCAGCACAGGCAACGGGGCATCCTGATATAGGATGCAAAACCTGTTAATTCCCTGAATCTTCAGAGGGCGAAGGGCGCTTTTCCATCACATGATCGACCAGGCCGAATTCCTTGGCCTCGTGCGCTTCCAGGAAGGTGTCGCGATCCATCGCCTTTTCGATGGTCGCAAGGTCCTTGCCGGTGAACTGCACGTAAAGGTCGTTCATGCGCTTGCGAATGCGCAGGATCTCGCGCGCCTGGATCTCGATGTCCGATGCCATGCCGCGCGCGCCGCCCGAAGGCTGGTGCACCATGATCCGGGCGTTCGACAGCGCGGTGCGCATGCCGGGTTCGCCTGCAGCGAGCAGGAAGCTGCCCATTGATGCGGCCTGGCCGATGCACACGGTCGCCACGCGAGGGCGGATGTACTGCATGGTGTCATAGATCGCCATGCCGGCGGTGACTACGCCACCGGGCGAGTTGATGTACATCGAGATATCCTTCTTGGGATTCTCCGATTCGAGGAACAGCAGCTGCGCCACGATCAGCGAGGCCATGTTGTCCTCGACCTCGCCGGTGACGAACACGATACGCTCACGCAGCAGCCGCGAGAAAATGTCAAAGCTGCGCTCTCCGCGGTTCGACTGCTCGATGACAATCGGAACCAAAGCATCGCGGACGGTATCGTACATAAACGGGCCTTCTTTCTGCTCTTGTATATCAGCCGTCTAAATCGGCCTGTTTGCCCAAGAGTTCAAGCCCCGATGGCGGCGCCGCGCTGATTTGACAGCAGGCCTGCCTTCTCCCTTGATGGGAGAAGGATACGAAGCCTTGCCGAGCGAAGCGCGGCTAGGCGCAGTTGGATGAGGGTGATGGGAAGCGCCAGCGTCGCTGACACCCTCACCCAGCTTCGACTAGGCAGCGAGCTGCCAAGTCTGCGCAACCCTCTCCCATCAAGGGAGAGGGTCAGGCAATGCGTGATGGTCAGGCCTTTTTGGCGGCAGCCTTTTTCGGAGCGGCCTTCTTTGCAGCAGGCTTGGCGTCTGCAACTTCTGCGGCAGGCTCTTCAGCCTTTGCAGCAGCCTTTTTGGCAGGCGCCTTTTTCGCGGGCTTTTCAGCAGCTTCGGCTTCGGGCTGTGCAGCGGGTTCGGCGTCCTTCTTGGCCGCCTTCTTCGGAGCAGCCTTCTTGGCCTTGGGCTTTTCGTCATGGCCATGGTCGTGACCGCAATCGGGCCCATGGACGTGACCGCCGTCTTCCTCGGCTTCGATCGCGGCTTCCAGTTCCTCGCGAGTCACCTTGCGCTCGGTGATCGTCGCCTTGTCGAACAGGAAGTCGACGACCTTGTCTTCATACAGCGGAGCGCGCAGCTGGGCTGCGGCCATCGGCGTCTGCTGGATGTATTCGGCAAAGCGCTGGCGGTCTTCCTGGCGATACTGCTGCGCGGCCTGTGCCACCAGCATGCTCATTTCCTGCTGCGAGACTTCCACGCCATTGGCCTGGCCGATCTCGGAGAGCAGCAGGCCCAGACGCACGCGGCGCACCGCGATCGAGCGATACTCCTCGCGGTCCTTTTCCATCTCGGCGCGCGCGGCCTCGACGTCTTCTTCCTGCGATGCTTCCTGCTCCAGCTGCGCCCAGATCTGCTCGAACTCGGCTTCCACCATCGAGGGCGGGACTTCGAAATCATGGGTTTCGGCGAGCTGGTCGAGCAGGCGACGCTTCATGTGGGTGCGGGTCAGGCCGCCCAGTTCCTGCTCCAGCTGGCCCTTGATCAGGCCGGTGAGCTGCTCGAGGCTCTCGAGACCAAGCGACTTGGCGAAATCGTCGTCCAGCTTGGTGTCGCCGGGCTTCTTCACTTCGCCCACGACAATGTCGAAGGTCGCGGCCTTGCCGGCCAGATCCTTGGCGCCGTATTCGGCGGGGAAGGTCACGTTGATGACGGCTTCGTCATTGGCCTTGAGGCCGACGAGCTGGTCTTCGAAGCCGGGGATGAGCTGGCCCGAACCGATGACGACGGCCATGCCTTCGCCCTTGCCGCCTTCGAACGGAACGCCATCGACCTTGCCTTCAAAGTCGATGATCACCTGGTCGCCGTCCTTGGCCTTGTAGCTCTTGGCGGCGGTCTCGTAGCTCTTCTGGCCATCGGCGATGCGCTGCAGCGCTTCGGTCACCGCGGCATCGCCGGGCTCGACGGTCAGCCGCTCGAGCGTGATCGAATCGATCGAGGGTGCAGGCACCTGCGGCAAGACTTCAAGCGACAGCTTGATTTCGGCGTCCTTGCCTGCGGCATAATCCTCGGCCAGATCGACCGAAGGCTGGATGGCGGGACGCAGGTTGTTCTCGCGAATCGCCTTGTCGACGCTTTCCTGGATGGTCGAGTTCAGCGCATCGGCATGAATCGACTCGCCATGCATCTTGCGAATCAGATTCGCAGGCACCTTGCCCGGGCGGAAGCCGGGCATCCGCACCTGCGGGGCAATCTTTTTCACTTCTGCATCCACCCGTGCTTCCAGATCCTTGGCAGCGATGGTGATGGTATAGGCCCGCTTGAGGCCTTCGTTCAGCGTCTCGACAATCTGCATCGGCTTAAACTCTTGTCTTTCCATGTTTTGAAAGGGTGATTGCTCCCTTTCCCGGCCATCAGGACGATGGTGCGGGCGAAGGGACTTGAACCCCCACATCTTTCGATACCAGAACCTAAATCTGGCGCGTCTACCAGTTTCGCCACGCCCGCGTCGCGGTAATCAAGCGCGTGCGTCTAAAGAAGGTTGCCACAAAGGGCAAGGGGGGCAAATCTGGGGTTTTCATGGCGACTGGTGCCACGATGGCGCAACCGGGTGACCGGGCAGGCGTAGATATGACACCGAAAGGAACCTCATCATGGCTACACGTCCCGAAGATCCTGCAATTCCCCCGCCTGACCGTATCGATCCGCAAACCCCCAGCGAGTTGCCCGTCAACGACCCGCCGATGGAAGATCCGGTTCGCGAGCCGCCCGAGATGGACCCCGTCCAGCCCGATGTGATCGAGCCGGGCCGCGGCCCCGACGAAATGCCCGGTCAGCTGTCCTGATCGACAATCCGCCCGCAACACGGGCCTGAACACCAAAACGCCCCGGCGGGATCATCCCGCCGGGGCGTTCTTGCGTCTGGACGTCTGGTTTCGGTCTGACCTCAGCGACCCGTGGGTGCGGGCGCCTCCTCGGGCAGGACCACGAACGACCATGCCTTGTCCTTGACCAGATATTTCGCGGCCAGCGCCTGCATCCTTTCGGGCGTGGTCACGGTGTAGTCCGGCAGGATCGTGCGCAGCGCAGAGATCCGGCGCGGATCGCGGGTCGCGCCTTGCAGCTGGTTGAGCCAGAAATTGTTGCCGGTGCTGGCCCGCGACACCAGCTGCCGCAGCGGTTCGGTCGCCCGGGACAGCTCGTCGGCGCTCACCGGCGTGGCGGCAAGGTCTGCTGCGATCGAGTTGGCGATGTCGAAGAACTTGCCGACATTTTCGGGCGCAAGCTGTCCGATCACGCCGACATAACCGCCCTTGTCGAATGCGATCGGCCAGTTGTTGAGCACCTGCGGAGCGTAGCTTGCCCCTGCCTGCGCGCGCAGCTGATCGAACAGGCGGCTGTTGAAGATCGCGGTCAGGATCTCGAGCTGGCGGCTTTCCTGGACATCGATGATGCCGCCGCCGGTCGGCCAGCCGAGGAACGCCGCCGCCTGATCGGGCGCACCTTCATGCCGCACCACGACGGGCTCTGCGGTGGGGGCGGGGAAGGTAAGCGAATCGGCACCGCTCACCACCGGAACCGCTGCGCGCGGGGGCAGAGCGCCAAAGGTCTTCTCGAGCGCGGCGAGTGCCTCGGCCTTTTCGAAATCGCCGAACAGCAGCACCTCGATCGGTCCCTGCGCGAGCAGGGGTTCCCAGGTGGCGCGGAACGCCTCGGGGGTGAGCGCGGCGGCATCCTGCGGGCTCGGCACCTTCCAGCGCGGATCGCGGTTGCGGGTGAGATAGCTCAGATCGCGCTCGAGCACCGTCTGCGGCGACATCGAGAAGCTGCGATAGGCCAGCTCGGTCCCCGCCTTGGCGCGGCGCACCGGGTTGGGGTCCCAGCGCGGCGCGGCAAGCTTGGCAGCGAGCAGCTTGAGCTGGTCGGCCAGATCGCTGCGGCGGGTGTCGGCGGAGAAGGCGAACGCGTCGTTCTCGATCTCGAAGCCGAAGCCGATGCGGCGGCCGTTGGTCAGCCGGTCGAGCCCTTCCTGCCCGATCTCGCCGACGCCGCTGGCGACCAGCGCGGCCTGGCCCGCCCAGGCGAGCGAAGGCTTGTCGGCGGGGAAGGCCTGATAGCCGTTGCCGAAGCGCACCTTGACCATGATCTTGGAGACTTCGGCGTCATTGGGATAGAGTATGGCCTTCACGCCATTCGACAGCTCGACCATCTCGATGCCCAGCATCCTCAGATCGGTGACTTGAGTCACCTTCCCCGGCGCGCCGAGGTCGGGCAGATCATCGAAGGTCACCGCTGCGGCCGCCAGCCTGGCGCTGGCATCGGCGGTCACGTCGCGGGTGAGCGCGGTGTTGAGCAGCTTTTCGGCTTCGGGCACGGCCTGGGGCGAGATCAGGATCGCACGCGTGGTAACTCCGCTGAACAGCCGCTGGGTCGCCTCGAGCAGCCGCTCGGGGGTGTACATCGCAGTCATCCCGCGGAACACGTCGAGCGCGGTCTGCGGTGCGGCGATGGTCTCGCGGATATCGACCGCGCCAATGATGTCGTCGGCCTGCTTGGATCCGGCCTCGGTCTCTGCGCTTTCGACGCGCACCGCGAGCGCGGCGTCGAACTCGGCCATTTCGCGGGCGATCTCTTCGGGCGTGGGGGCGGTGGTGGTGGCGTCGGCCAGCACGCCGCGCACATCGGCAAGCGCAGCCTGCCAGTCATCGCCGATCGGTACGATCGAGACGAACGTGCCGTCGACCGAGCGGCTGACGTCCTCGGCGTTCACCTGCGCCTGCAGGAAGCTGCCGCCGCCCCGCGCGCGGCCTTCGAGCCGCCGGTTGATCAACTGGGTCGCGACCAAGTCGATCAGCAGTTGCTGGTTATAGGCGATGGTGTCGTTGACCGGCTTCCACGGCCGCAGGATTCCCATGCTGACCAGATAGGGAAAGCCCGGCTCGACCATCGCGCGCGCCACCGGCTTTGCCGGGTCCGGCGCGCCGAAGCCGGGATAGGGGGCCTGCTTGCCCTTGACCTTCCAGTCGCCATAATGCGTCTTGATCAGCGCCTCGAGCGTTGCGGGCTCGACATCGCCTGCGATCACGATGACCGTGTTCTCGGGCCGGTACCAGCGTTCGTGGAAGGCGCGCACCGCTGGCGATGTCGCCGCGTTCAGTGTCTCGGGCTTGCCGATCGGCGAGCGTTCGGCAAGCTTCTGCCCGGCAAAGAACAATTGGCGCGTGGCATCGCCGACGCGCACCTGCGCGCCCGAACGCTCACGCAGCTCGGCCATCACCACCGGCACCTCGGCGGTCACTGCCTCTGCGGTCAGCCCTGGCTCGCGGATCATGCCCGACAGGATCTTCATGCTCTCGTCCAGCCCGGCGGGCGTCGCGGCGGGCAGGTCGAGCTTGTAGACGGTGTGGGTGGGCGTGGTCTCGGCGTTGCTGTCGCTGCCGAAGCTTGCGCCCAGCCGCTGCCAGATGCGAATCGCCTCGCCATCAGGAACATATTTGGACCCGCGGAAGGTCAGATGCTCGAGCAGATGGGCAAAGCCCTGCTCGGCATCGGTCTCCATCATCGATCCGGCATCGATCCGGACGCGGATGGAAACCTGGCCCGGCGGAACCCCGTTGCGCCTGACCGCGTAGCGCACGCCGTTGCTCAGCTCGCCAAAGGTCCATTCCTTGTCGACCGGCACGTTGCTGCCACGGTAAAGCCAGGGCGTCTTTTCACCCGGTTCCAGATTGGGCGGCCGCAGCGGCTTGCCATTTTCGTCGGTGCCGCTGGCCACGGGCTCGCCCGGCAGCTGGGCCACTAAAGGCGCGGAAAGAACCAGGGAAAGCGCCGCCAGCGCAGCGGCCACGCGCGCAGGGCGCATCAGGGGAAAGGTCATGCGGCAATGTATAGGCAGCGCAATTCTGACTGGCCAGTGAATATGCGGCAGAAGGTCTTCGCAATCCGGGCCGAATGCGGCGCCGGGGCTGGGCGGCTGAAAGAAAAACTGCCTTGCGAAGCGCGGGCCGCTGCCCCAGATACCGTGGCATGCTGATAGAAACCGAAACCACCCCGAACCCCGCCACGCTCAAGTTCCTTCCGGGCCGCAAGGTCATGGACATGGGAACCCGCGATTTCGCTTCGCCCGAAGAGGCCGTGGCCTCGCCATTGGCAGAGGCGCTGTTTGGCCTCGGCGATGTGTCCGGCGTGTTCTTCGGCCACAACTTCATTTCAGTCACCGCAGGGCCGGGGACCGACTGGTCCGCGCTCAAGGGCGATGTGCTTTCGGTGCTGCTCGACCATTTCTCCGCCGACATGCCGCTGTTCCGCGCAGCGACCGCAGCCGGGATCGCGGTTCCGGCAGAAGATGCCGACTGGCCGAGCAACCCCGAGGACGAGGATATCGTCGCGCAGATCAAGGAACTGATCGAGACGCGCGTCCGCCCCGCGGTCGCCAATGATGGCGGCGACATCCTTTATCGCGGGTTCGACAAGGGCGTGGTCTATCTGCAGATGCAGGGCGCCTGTTCGGGCTGCCCGTCGTCCAGCGCGACGCTCAAGCACGGCATCGAATCGCTGCTCAAGCATTATGTGCCCGAGGTGATCGAGGTCCGCGCCGCCTGACGCGCATCTGCCGATCATCCTCCCCCAACGCCTGCAACAAGGATCCCGGATTTCATGACTGCACCGCTCGACGACAGCGCGCTCGACCAGCTTTTCCGCACCGCGCGGACCTATAACGGCTATACCGACCAGAGCGTTTCGACCGAGCAACTGCATGCCATCTGGGACCTGATGAAGATGGGGCCGACATCGGCCAACATGCTGCCTTCGCGGCTGGTGTGGTGCGTGTCGGACGAGGCCAAGCGCAAGCTCGCGGCATGCTGCATGGAGGCGAACGCCACCAAGATCCTGGCAGCGCCGGTCTCAGTGATCATCGGCATGGACCTCGAATTTTACGAATTGCTGCCCGAGCTTTTCCCGCACACCGATGCGCGCAGCTGGTTCATCGGCGAGGGCAAGGAGCAGTTCCGCCGCGACTCCGCGCTGCGCAACTCGTCGCTGCAGGGTGCCTATTTCATCATGGCGGCGCGCGCGCTGGGGCTCGACACCGGTCCGATGTCGGGTTTCGACAATGCCGCAGTCGATGCCGCGTTCTTTGCCGATCAACCAAATGTGAAGTCGAACTTCATCTCCACGCTTGGCTATGGCGATCCGTCGACGATTTTCGACCGCAGCCCGCGCCCCGGTTTTGACCGCTTCAACACAATCGGCTAGCGCGGATCGGGTATGGCACCCGAACCCGATACCCTTCTCGTCATCGACACAGCCACCGAGGCATGCTCGGTCGCGCTGTTCGACCGCGGAGCGCTGATCGCCTCCGACCATGCGGTGATGGGCCGCGGCCATGCCGAAAGGCTGGTGCCGATGATCGCGCGGCTGCCTGGCAAGGGCCGCGCCGCAGCGGTTCTGGTCAACTGCGGGCCGGGCAGCTTTACCGGTGTAAGGGTCGGGCTCGCCGCCGCGCGCGCGTTGGGCCTCGCGTGGAACGTGCCGGTCAGCGGCTATTCCACGATGTCTCTGGTCGCCGCGATGGCGCTGGCAGAAGCCGCCGATGGCGCAGGGGTCGATGTGGCGATGACCGGCGGGCATGGGGAATATTTCGTCCAGGGCTTCGATGCCCGGGGTGTCGCGACCGGCGCGCTGGCCTCGCTGACGCCGGACGCTGCGGCGGCTGCCTGCACCCGCATGCATGTCGCAGGATCGATGGCGCAGGCGCTGGTCGCCGCGCGCGGTTTCGGCACGGCGCAGCCGATGCTGCCCGATGCAGGGTCCGCGCTGCTGCTCGCGCCCGACGCGCGCACGCTGGCGGCCGATCCGGTCTATGGACGCGGCGCGGACGCCAAGCCGATGGCGGTCCAGCCGCCTGCCCCCGCAGTCGCACCGGTTTGAGCGTGATGACCGGGGCCCGCAGCCCAGATGCTGATCCGCCGCCGTATCAGCTGATTTCCGGCCTCGCGGCCGAGGATGCGGTCGGGCCGATCATGCAGGTCATGCAGGCGGCGTTCGATCCGGTCTACGGCGAGGCATGGAACCACAGCCAGACCCGCTCGATGCTGGCGATGCCGCTGACGCACGCGATCGTCGCCGAAATTCTTCCGCGTCCGCCCGAAGCGCAGCCCGGTGAGCCGATCGGTTTTTCGATGTCGCGTCGCATCGGGGACGAGGAAGAACTTTTGCTGATTGCGGTGATGCCAGAATGGCGTCAATTTGGGGCTGGTTCTTCGCTTCTCACCCAAGTGATTGAAAATGCGAAAGATGCAGGCGTTGGCCGGATTTTTCTCGAGATGCGAAGCAACAATCCTGCCAGTCATCTTTACCATAAATTTGGTTTCACTCAGGTCGGTCTGCGCAAGAATTACTATAAGGGCGCCGATTCTAAGCTTTATGATGCACTGACACTTGCCCTGACACTATAAGTAGTTGCGCAAATTATCGGTTCCTTATCATGTTACATTTGCCAATCGAGTGGCGCTGACTGGCAACAATGACATTGACGCCAGCAGTCTGTTCTTGCATACCGCGCCCGTCCGGACATAGTGTCGGATTAAGGGTCGTTAATCAAAATATAGAAACGGGATCATTCATTATGGCGGACACCGAATTTGAAATGCACGAAACGCTGATCACGCTTACAGCAGACATTGTGGCTGCACATGTCAGCAACAACAGCGTTGCCGTGTCAGACATTCCTACCCTTATCGAAAACGTCCACCGTGCGCTCAATGGCCTGTCGCCGTCTGAAGTGGTGGCCGAAGTCGAGCGTCCCGAACCTGCGGTATCGGTGCGCGCCTCGATCAAGCCCGACTATATCGTGTGCCTGGAAGACGGCAAAAAGCTCAAGATGCTCAAGCGCCATCTGATGACCCATTACAACATGACCCCGGACGAATATCGCGCGCGCTGGAACCTGCCCGCCGATTACCCGATGGTCGCGCCGAATTACGCCGCCACCCGCCGCGAACTGGCCAAGAAGATTGGTCTGGGCCGCAAGCCGGGCAAGCGTCCGGTAAAATAACCGCTCGCGCCGCGCCGCCACCGCTGGCGGTTGCAATTGCTGCGATGCACGATAAATTGGCTGGCAGGCGCGGTATCGTCCGCGTCGGCCAGTCACGGTGCTGCCTTTGTGCGCAGCAGGTCTGGTTTGGACCATCAACGGCAGTCAAAGGGGCAGCATGCGCCAGAAAATCGACCTGGAGGCGCTGTGCGCCGATCGCGGCCTGCGGATCACGGATCAGCGGCGCGTGATCGCCCGCGTCCTGTCCGAAGCCGATGATCATCCCGATGTCGAGCGGTTGCACGAACGCGCCTCCGCCATCGACCCGCGCATCTCGATCGCCACCGTCTATCGCACGGTGCGGCTGTTCGAAGAGGCGGGCATCCTCGACCGCCACGATTTCGGCGACGGCCGTGCGCGTTACGAAGCCGCGCCCGAGGCGCATCACGACCATCTGATCGATGTCGAGACCGGCAAGGTGATCGAATTCGTCGATCCGGAGCTTGAAGCGCTGCAGAAACTGATCGCCGAAAAGCTGGGCTATCGGCTGGTCGATCACCGGATGGAACTGTACGGCGTCTCGATCGACCGCAAAGACTGACCGCGTATGAGCGAGGCTCTTGCGGCCCCCGCGCCTCCGCCGCCGCTGTATCCCGATACGCCCGACATGGCGCATCTGCACTGGCGTGATCCCGGGCCGATCGGCCGGGTGCGGCTGGCGCTGAGGGCAGGGCTGATCGTGGTGGCGCTGGTGGTGATGGTTCCGCTCTATTACATCTGGCGCACGCTGAGGCTCTCCAATCCCTGGCCCAAATTGTTCCTGCGCACCGTCGGCCGTGCCTGCGGCGCGCGGGTGAAGATCGTCGGGACACCGCTCAAGCGCGATGTGTTCTACATCGCCAACCATCTGAGCTGGCTCGACATCCCGGTCATCGCCGGACGCAACGGCAGCGCTTTCGTGGCGCAGGACGGCATCAAGAGCTGGCCGGTGGTCGGCTGGCTGTGCAAGCTCAACGACACCGTGTTTGTCTCGCGCAGCAACCGCATGGGGATTGCCGGGCAGATCAACGAACTGCGCGATGCGCTCAGCGAGACCTGGGCGATCACGATCTTCCCCGAAGGCACCACCACCGATGGCAGCAGCCTGCTGCCGTTCAAGTCGCCGCTGCTGCAGGTGCTCGATCCGCCGCCGCCGGGCGTGATGGTTCAGCCGATGTACCTCGATTACGGCGCGTCGGCGCATGACATCGCCTGGGTGGGGGAAGAGACCGCGCCCAACAACGCGCTGCGACTGTTCACCCGCAAGGGCAGCTTCGAGGTCACGCTGCATTTCCTGGAGCCGTTCAGCCCCGCCGATTTCCCCGGGCGCAAGGCGATCGCAGCCGAGGCGCGGGTGCGCATCGAGTCGGCGCTTTCTGCTTCCTTGGGCCGCATTCCGGCTGTATAGCGGCTGTATCCATGAGCCAATCCACCGATACACTTGTGCCCCCGTCTTCCGTGCCTGATGCGGAAGGCGGACCCCGCCGCTATTTCGTCACCTCGTTCGGCTGCCAGATGAACGTCTATGACGGCGAGCGGATGGGCGAGATGCTGAGCGCGCAGGGGATGCAGGCCGCAGACCAGCGCGAGGATGCCGATCTGGTGATTCTCAACACTTGCCACATCCGCGAGAAGGCAGTGGCGCGGGTCTATTCGGATATCGGTCGGTTGAAGCGCGAGGACGGTTCCAAACCGATGATCGCGGTCGCAGGCTGCGTCGCGCAGGCCGAGGGCGAGGAAATCGCCCGGCGCGCACCGACCGTCGACATCGTCGTGGGGCCGCAGGCCTATCACCGCCTGCCGCAATTGATCGAGCAGGCGCGCAGCACCCGGAAAACGGCGGTCGACACCGACATGCCTGCGGTCACCAAATTCGGTGCGCTGCCCGGACGCGCCCGCCAGCCGCGCCCTTCCGCCTTCCTCACCGTGCAGGAAGGCTGCGACAAGTTCTGCACCTATTGCGTGGTGCCCTATACCCGCGGTGCCGAAATCAGCCGCCCGTTCGCTGATCTGGTCGAGGAGGCCAAGGCGCTGGTCGATGGCGGGGTGAAGGAAATCACCCTGCTCGGCCAGAACGTCAACGCCTGGACGGGCGATGATGCCAGCGGCCGCAGCCAGGGGCTCGAAGGGCTGATCGAGGTGCTGGCCGCGATGCCCGGGCTGGAGCGGATCCGCTACACCACCAGCCACCCCAACGACATGACCGAGGGCCTGATCGCCGCGCACCGCGATATCGACAAGCTGATGCCCTATCTGCATCTGCCGGTGCAGTCGGGCTCGGATCGCATCCTCAAGGCGATGAACCGCAGCCACAATGCGGCGAGCTATCTCGCGATCATCGACAAGGTGCGGGCCGCACGGCCCGATATCGCGCTTTCGGGTGACTTTATCGTCGGCTTCCCCGGCGAGACCGAGGCGGACTTCCAGGCGACGCTCGATATCGTGCGCGCCGCCAATTACGCGCAGGCCTACAGCTTCAAATATTCATCGCGCCCCGGCACGCCCGCTGCCGACATGGAGGATCAGATCAGCCCCGAGATCATGGACGAGCGGTTGCAGCGCCTGCAGTCATTGCTGGGCGAGCAGCAACAGGCCTTCAACCAGACCACCGTCGGCCAGCGCACGCGCGTGCTGCTCGAACGCGAGGGCCGCAAGCCGGGTCAGCTGGTCGGCAAGTCGCCCTGGCTGCAATCGGTGCATGTCGTGGCGCCCGGCGCCGGGATCGGCGATCTGATCGATGTCGAACTTGTCTCCGCCGGGCCCAACAGCCTCGAGGGCCAGGCCCTTGCGCTGGTGACCGCCTGATGGCGCGCAAGCAGGGCGGCAGCAGCGGCGGCGACCGGCGCGGCGGCGATGGCGGCAAGTTTCGCGGCAAGCCCGAACCGCAGAGCGCCAGGCTCTCCCCGGTCTATGGCACCGATTTCCCGTTCAACCGACCCGAACCCGCCAACAAGGCGCGGATCGGGGTGGAGTTCGACGAGCCGACATTGCTCGGCCCGCTGTTCGGCCAGTTCGACAAGAACCTCGTCGCGATCGAGAACAGGCTTGGCGTCTATATCGCTGCACGCGGCAACCGCATCCAGATCGAAGGCGAGGCCGAAAGCGCGGCCCGCGCGCGCGACGTGCTGGTGGGTCTGCACAAAAGGATCGAGCAAGGTTTGGATATCGATGAAGGCGCGGTCGAGGCGCTGATCAGCATGTCGGCTGAGCCGACGCTCGAAGGCATCGTGCGCTCCGAGGTCGCAGAACCGCCCGGCATCATGATCCGCACGCGCAAGAAGACCATCGTGCCGCGTTCGGCGACGCAGACCGAGTACATGAAATCTCTGGTCCGCGACGACATCATCTTCGCATTGGGCCCGGCGGGCACCGGCAAGACCTATCTGGCGGTGGCGCAGGCGGTCAGCCAGCTGATCACCGGCAGCGTCAACCGGCTGATCCTGTCGCGCCCCGCGGTCGAGGCGGGCGAGCGGCTGGGCTTCCTGCCCGGCGACATGAAGGAGAAGGTCGATCCGTACCTTCGCCCGCTCTACGATGCGCTCTACGACACGCTGCCTGCCGAACAGGTCGAGCGGCGGATCGCCAGCGGCGAGATCGAGATCGCCCCGCTGGCGTTCATGCGCGGCCGCACGCTGGCTGACAGCTTCATCATCCTTGACGAGGCGCAGAACACCACCCCTGCGCAGATGAAGATGTTCCTGACCCGTTTCGGCATGAACAGCCGGATGGTGATCTGCGGCGACCCCAAGCAGGTCGATCTTCCCGGCGGCGTCGGCGCGTCTGGCCTTGCCGATGCGGTGAGCCGGCTCGAGGGCGTGCAGGGCATCGGCACGGTGCGCTTCACCGCCGCCGACGTGGTCCGTCACCCGATCGTCGGCCGAATCGTGGAGGCCTATGAGGGTAAGGATGCGTGAGGCTCGCATCACGCGGTCCCCATCATCTAGCCCGTCACCCCCGCGTTTGCGGGAATGACGGGACGGGCTTGATTCCATGATAGAAACCGAAACCTCCACCGATCCGCTGTGGCCGTCGGACACTGACTGGGAGGCGCTGGCTACCCGCGCCGTAGCCGCAGCCCTCGCGGTCAGCCCCTATGGCAGCCTCGCCGATGCGCGGCTCACCGTCTCGGTGAGCGTGCATTTCGGAACCGATGATGAGGTCCATGCGCTCAACCGCGACTATCGCGGCAAGGACAAGCCGACCAACGTGCTGTCCTTCCCGATGCTGGAACCAGATATGCTGGGGGCGCTGGCCAACACCGACGATGGCGAGGTGCTGCTCGGCGACATCATGCTCGCCTTCCAGACCTGCGCCAGCGAGGCTGCGGAGAAGGGCATCACGGTCGCGGCACACGCCACCCATCTGATCGCGCACGGCGCGCTGCATCTGGTGGGCTATGACCATATCGAGGAAGCCGATGCGGTGCATATGGAGGAGCTGGAAGTGAAAGCCCTTGCCAATCTGGGGTTGGACAATCCATATTGACGCAGCGTAATTGCGTGGCGCTTTCCCAAAACAACCAAGAGCGGGGTTAAGATACAGCCAGTCATGGCAGACGGAGACAGTAATGGCGGCGGTAAATCCGCTGCGAACGACGAGGGCACGGGGCGAATTTGGCGGGGTCTGAAGGCCCTGCTGTTCGGAGAAAGCCACGACCAGTCGTTGCGCGCCCAGCTCGAAGAGGCCATCGACGAGCATGAGGATGATGACGATGGCGACGGAGCTTCCGCCAAGGGAGACCTGTCCCGCGTCGAGCGCGAGATGCTGCGTAACCTGCTGCACTTCAGCGAGCACGACGTCGATGATGTCGCGGTGCCGCGCAGCGACATCATCGCCATCGACAAGCATGCCAGCTTCGATGCGCTGGTCCAGATCTTCGCCGAACACGGTCACAGCCGCGTGCCGGTGTACGAAGGTTCGCTCGATCACATCGTCGGCATGGTCCATATCAAGGACGTCTTCCCGATCATCGCGACCGATGGCCAGCGGCCCGAGACCTGGGACAATCTGATCCGCCAGCCACGCTTCGTTCCTGAAACCATGGGCGTGCTCGATCTGCTTGCCGAAATGCGCCAGACGCGTACGCACCTTGCTATCGTCATCGACGAATATTCGGGCACCGAGGGGCTGGTGACGATCGAGGATCTGGTCGAGGAAATCGTCGGCGACATCGAGGATGAGCACGACGACGAGCCCGAGACCTTGGTGACCCGCAGCGAGGACGGCAGCTGGGACGCGGATGCCCGCGCCGAGCTCGACGATGTCGCCAAGCTGATCGATTCCGCGCTGGGCGAGATCGACGAGGATGTCGACACGCTGGGCGGGCTGGCTTTCATCCTGGCGGGCGAGGTGCCCGCGCCCGGACGCATTCTGGACCACGAAAGCGGCTGGCGGCTGGAGATCGTCGATGGCGACGAACGCCGGGTCACGCGCATTCGCCTGCTGCCACCGGTCGAACAGGCCGTGGCAGAGGCGTGAGCGGCGGCCCACGCGCTCTGGCTTTTCGGTCGGCGCGCGCCTAAGGCGGGGCGATCATGGATATTTCCGATCTTCGCATCGCGCTGTTCAGCGGCAACTACAATTACGTGCGCGATGGCGCCAACCAGGCGCTCAACCGGCTGGTGGGCTGGCTGCTCGACCATGGCGCGGCGGTGCGTGTCTATTCGCCCACCACCAAGACCCCGGCGTTCGAGCCTGCGGGCGATCTGGTGAGCCTGCCCTCGCTGCCGATCCCGGGGCGCAGCGAATATCGCGTCACCACATTGCTGCCGCCGTCGATCAAGAAGGACCTCAACCGGTTCGCGCCCAACATCGTGCATGTCTCCAGCCCGGACAGCGCCGGGCACAGCGCGGTGCGCTGGGCGCAGAAGCACAACCTGCCGGTGCTGGGGTCGGTGCACACCCGGTTCGAGACCTATCCGCGCTATTACAACATGGCGTTTCTGGAGCCGGTGCTCGAGGCGATCCTGCGCCGCCTGTACCGCAAGTGCGACGCCATCGTCGCGCCGTCCGATTCGATGGCGCAGGTGCTGCGCGAACAGCGGATGAGCTATGATGTCGGCATCTGGTCGCGCGGCGTCGACAAGCACATCTTCAACCCGCAAGTGCGCGACATGGACTGGCGCCGCAGCCTGGGGCTGAAGGACGATGTCCCGGTGATCGGCTTTCTCGGCCGGCTGGTGATGGAAAAGGGCCTCGATGTGTTCTCAGACACCATCGACCGGCTGATCCGCCGCAACGTGCCGCATCAGGTGCTGGTGGTGGGCGAGGGGCCAGCGCGCGGCTGGTTCGAATCGCGGCTTCCCGGCGCGGTGTTCGCAGGCTTTCAGGGCGGGGCGGATCTGGGCCGTGCGGTCGCCAGCATGGATCTGTTCTTCAACCCCTCGATCACCGAGACCTTCGGCAACGTGACGCTTGAGGCCATGGCGTGCGGATTGCCCGTGGTCGCCGCGCGCGCGACCGGCAGCGAAAGCCTGGTCGAGCATGGCGTGACCGGCCAGTTGGTGCGCCCAGGTGCGACAGTGGAATTCGCCGATGCGCTGCAGGCCTATTGCGGCAATCCCGAACTGCGCCACGCGCGCGGCATGGCCGGTGTTCGGCGCAGCGAGAAATACAGCTGGGACCGGATCAACGGCGGACTGGCCGCGACCTATATCCGCCTGATCCGCCAACGCCAGGCGGGAAGCGGCGGCGTTCCCTACCGCGCCATCCGCTAGAAATGAGCCGCTGAAAGCTGCCCGGCCCCCGGACACGCCGAGGGCCGGACACAAGATCACACCGCTTCGAGCGCCTGTTCGAAATCGGCGATCAGGTCGTCGGGGTCTTCCACGCCGATCGAGATGCGCACCAGATTGTCGGTGATCCCCAGCGCCGCCTTGCGCGCATCGGGCACCGACAGATGGGTCATCGCCGCAGGGTGGCTGGCGAGCGTCTCGGTGCCGCCCAGGCTGACCGCCAGCTTGGCGATCACCATCGAATCGAGGAAGCGGAAGCTCTCGGCCTCACCGCCCTTGATGAACAGCGAGAAGGTCGATCCCGCGCCCGAGCAATGCCGGTCGAAGATGTCCTGCTGGCGCGCATCGTGGATCATGCCCAGATAGCCTAGGCCATCGACCTTGGGGTGCTGCGCGAGGAATTCGCAGACCTTTGCCGCGTTCTCGCCCGCGCGGTTCATGCGGAGCTCGACCGTTTCGAGCGACCGCATCAGCATCCAGGCGGTGTTGGGATCGCAGATCGTGCCGATGGTGTTGCGCAGCGCGCGCACCGGGTCCATCCACTTCTTGGGGCCCGAAAGTCCGCCTGCGACCAGATCGCTGTGCCCACCGACATATTTGGTGAGGCTGTAGACGACGATGTCCGCGCCATGGTGCAAAGGCTGCTGCCACAGCGGACCCAGGAAGGTGTTGTCGATCGCGATCGGGGTCGGGGTCTCGCCGCCCAGCACCGCGTCGCGCGAGGCTGCCACCGCCTCGATATCGACCAGCGCATTGGTCGGGTTGGCGGGGCTTTCCAGATAGATCATCGCGACGCGGCCGCCCTGCCTGGTCGCCATGTCCTTCGCCTGTTCCATCACCATGTCGATTTCCTCGCGGGTCGCGCCTGCGGGGAAGTCGAGATAGGTGATGCCGAAGCGCGACAGGATGCGCGCGATCATCGTCTCGGTCGCGGCATAAAGCGGACCCGAATGGACGATGACATCGTTGTTGCTGCAATAAGCGAGCAGCAGCGTCGCGATGGCCGACATGCCGCTGGAGAAGACCAGCGAATCTTCGGCATCGTCCCAGATGCTCAGCCGATCTTCGAGGATCTCCTGATTGGGGCCGTTGAAGCGCGAATAGACGAGGCCCTCGGCGCCGCCGGGACGCTTGCCGGTCAGCCCTTCGAAATGGCGCTTGCCCGCTGCTGCGTTCTCGAACGCGAAAGTCGAGGTGAGGAAGATAGGGGCTTTCAGCGATCCTTCGGAGAGCACCGGGTCGAAGCCATGGCCCATCATCAAGGTGGCAGGCTTGAGTTTGCGACCACCCAGAGTGGCCACCTTGGGCTTGGGCTTGCGGCGCGGGGTGGGGGTGGTGATCGGCTTGATCGGAGTGTCGGTCATGATTGGGTTCCTGCGGTCTGGGCGGGGCTTTGGCCCGTCCCTTGTTATGCTGCCATCTATGCCCGAGCGCTCAACTGATTACAAAGGAAACCACCCAGATCGTGCCGACCATGAGGGGAACGCCTGCGATATCGAGCATCAGCCCGGCCTTCAGCTGGCGCGGCAGCGAGATATTGCCGCTGGCCCAGGCGATCGCGTTGGGGCCGGTGCCCGAGGGCAGCATGAAGCCCCAGCTCGCCGCCATCGCCACCGGCATCGCGAGCAGCACCGGATCGACCCCCAGGGTCACGATCAGCGCCGCGACCACCGGCATCACCCCGCTCGCGGTGGCGACATTGCTGGCAAACTCGGTGACCAGCACGACCAAAGCGGTCAGCGCGAGTGCAATGACGATCAGCGGCACGCCCGCCAGCGGCTCGAGCGCGGTGCCGATCCAGCTGTCCAGCCCCGACGCGCCGATCCCCGCCGCGAGCGCCAGCCCGCCGCCGAACATCATGATCACGTCCCACGGCGCGCGATTGGCCTCCTTCCACACCAGCATCGGGCGACCGGTGCCATCGGGCAGGATGAACAAAGCAATCCCTGCAATCACCGCGATCGTTCCGTCGGTGAGCGCGCCTGCAGGCAGCATGTCGCTGAACCAGGGCTGCAGGATCCACGCGACCACCACCAAGACGATCACCGGCACCAGCCGCCGCTCGGAAACGCTCCACTGGTCCTGCCGTGCGATCGCGCTGCGCGCGGCATCGACATCGAAGGGGTGGCGGCTGAGCTTCTGCACACGGGCAAGGATATAGGCTGCGATCGGCACCGAAAGGATCACGATCGGCATGCCGTACGCCGCCCATTCGGCAAAGCCGATCTGCAGGCCGGTGGTCTTCTCGAGCAGACCTGCGGCAATCGCATTGGTCGGCGATCCGACCAAGGTGCCAAGGCCACCGATCGACGCGGCAAAGGCGATGCCCATCATCAGCGCGCCGGGAAGCCCCTCGGTCTCGCCCTCAGGCACATTGCCCGCGAGCAGCACCGCGCTGGCGATCGGCACCATGATCAGGGTGGTCGAGGTGTTCGAGATCAGCAGCGAAAGCGTCGCGGTCGCGATCATGAACGCGAACAGCAGTTGCGCCGAGGTGTGCCCCGATCGGTTGACGATCGCGAGCGCGAGCCTCTTGTGCAGCCCCACCCGCTCAATCGCCAGCGCCAGAAACGCGCCACCCAGGATCAGGAACAGGATCGGCGAGTAATATTCCGCCGCGATGTCGTTGGCGCTCATCACCCCGGTCAGCGGCAGCACCACGAACGGCAGCAGTGCGGTGACGGTCAGGGGCACGACCTGCGTCATCCACCATGCTGCCATCCACCACACCAGCCCCGCGGTGCTCCACGCCTGCGGTTCCATCCCGCCCGGCGCCGGCGTGACAAGGGTCAGCGCGAAACCCGCGATGCCGATGATGAGGCCCCAGATGTTGGTCAATGCGAACGTGTTCCCTCTTGTCTTCCCTCCCGCTTGCGGGAGGGGCAGGTTCAGCTTGCAGAACCGGGGTGGGCCTGAAAAGGCAAGACTGCAGCCCCACCCCGGCTTCGCCTTCGGCTCTGCCACCCCTCCCGCGAGCGGGAGGGGAGAGTCAGGATCGCAACCCGATCGCCCCCATCTGCCGGCCATAGTCCGGCTCGCCACGATGTGTCGCGCGGCGGAAGCTGTAATAGCTGTCCGCGTCCGAATAGGTGTCCACCCCGCTCACATGCACCGTGCCGATGCCGCACCCGGCGAGCCTTGCAGCGATAAAGCCCTCGAGATCGAACTGGTAGTGATCGGGCCTGCCTTCGCGGAAGAAGCGCTCGTTTTCGGGATCGGCCTCGCAGAAACGGACGTAGAAGCCGCTATCGACCTCATAGCTTTTCTGCTGGATGCATGGGCCGATCGCCGCGACGATCCGCGTCCGGTCCGCGCCGAGCTTTTCCATCGCGGCGACCGTCGCCTCGCCGACCCCGGCAAACGCCCCCTTCCAGCCCGAATGCGCCGCGCCGATGATCTGCGCCGCCTCGTCCGCGAACAGGATCGGCGGGCAATCCGCACCCAGCACGCCCAGCAGCAACCCGGGCCGGTCGGTGATCATCGCGTCGGCTTTGGGGCGGTCATCGATGGGGATCGCTGCGTTGACGCGGATGACATCGGCGCTGTGCACCTGATGCAGCGTCACCAAAGCCCCACCGGGCAAGATCGCCTCTGTCGCCAGCCTGCGGTTCTGCGCCACCGCTGCCGGATCATCGTCCGACCCCAAGCCGACGTTCAGTCCCGCGACCAGCCCGGTCGAAACGCCGCCGCGCCGTCCGGTAAAGCCGTGCGCTATTGCACCGAGGGCAGGCGAGGTGAGGAGGGGGAGGTCAGTATTGGTCAAGATGCGTTTCCCGTTACCCCTCTCCCGTGGAGGGAGAGGGCTGCGCAGACTTATGAGCGCAGCGAATTAGTCGAAGCTGGGTGAGGGCAGGGCGGCTATAGAGCAACCGCCCGTCACCCTCATCCAACTGCGCCTAGCATCTCCTTCGACAAGCTCAGGATCTGCAAGGCTTCGTATCCTTCTCCCACCGGGAGAAGGACCTATTCAAGGCTCTTCACCACCTGTTCCGTCGTGTCCTTCGAAAGCCCTGGCTGCGCGAGGATTCGCTCGAGGCACCCGCGCATCTTTGCCGCCCGATCCTCGTCGAACCGCCGCCAGCGACCCAAAGGTGCGATGAAGCGCGCGGTGGTCTGCGGGTTGATCGGGTCCAGCCGCAGGATGAGGTCCGTCAGCAGCTCATAGCCGCGTCCGCTGGCATGATGGAACGCCGCCTGGTTTGAGACGAACGGCCAGTAGAGCGCGCGCACCCGGTTGGGGTTGGTCAGCGTGAAATCCTTGTGCCGGATAAGCTCGAGAGTCTGCTCGTACACCTTGGCGTGCGACGAGCCGGTCTGCAGCGAGAACCATTTGTCGATGACCAGCGCATTGCCCTGATAGCGGTTGTAGAAGCTGTCGAGCGCGGTCTCGCGTTCGTCGCAGGCCATGCTCGCCAGCACCATCGTCGCGCCCTGCCGGTCGGTCATGTTGTCGGCCTGCGCGAACTGGCCAAAGGCGATGGTCGCGGCATCGGCGGCTTCGGCCGAGGCGATATAGCCCAAGGCCAGCGACTTGATCTTGCGCGCGCCGCGCGCCTCGCGGCTGAGCGAATAGGGCACAGCCGAGGCGCGTTCGTGCACGATCCGCCACTGGTCGATCAGCCGCGTGCCGATCGCCTTGCGCAGGGCGCGGCGCGCATCATGGATCGCCTCGGGGCGTACGATCAGCATCTGCTCGCCCAGGAACGCCTCGGTCGGCAGGCTGAGGATCTCGGTGCGCATCGAATCGTCGAGCCTCTGGTCGCTGACCAGATCGCCGAACACCGACAATATGTCCTCAAGCGCCGCGGCGCGCTCGGCTGCGGCGCCCTCTTCGCCGATATCCGCGATCAGACGGTCGATGACCAATTGCTGCAGCGCCTCATAGCGGGCGAACGGATCATCATCGTGGCGCACCAGGAACAACAGGTCGCCGCTGCGCCGCGCGACATCCATCGTCACTGGCGCGGAAAAGCCACGGTTGATCGACAGCACCGGCGGGTGGGCAAAGCCGGTAAAGGTCACGCTCTGCTCGCTCTGGGTAAGCATCACCAGCTGCTCGCCGCGATGCGCCTTCATGTCGCGATCGATGAGCGCGGTGCGCAGCGGGATCGGCATCAGCGGCTTGTCCTGCTGGCCTGGGGTGGGCGAGAATTGCTGGCGCAGATGCAGCGTTGCGGTGGCGCTGTCGGCATCATGTTCGAGCCGCGCCTGCACCTGCGGGGTGCCCGCCTGTTCGTACCAGCGGCGGAACTGGCCAAGATCGAGCCCCGCACCATCTTCCATGGCCCGGACGAACTGTTCGCAGGTCGCAGCCTCGCCATCGTGGCGCGCGAAATACAGGTCGCAGCCCGCACGGAAGCGCTCAGGCCCCGCCATCGTCGCCATCATGCGGATGACCTCGGCGCCCTTGTTGTAGATCGTCGAAGTATAGAAGTTGCTGATCTCCATGTAGCTGTCGGGTCGGATCGGGTGCGCGAGCGGCCCTGCATCTTCGGGAAACTGCGTCGCGCGCAGCATCCGCACATCCTCGATCCGCTTGACCGCTTCCGATCCCATATCCGCGGAGAAACACTGGTCACGATACACCGTGAAGCCCTCTTTCAGGCTCAGCTGGAACCAGTCGCGGCAGGTGACTCGGTTGCCCGACCAATTGTGGAAATATTCGTGCGCCACCACGCCCTCGATGGCGTCGTAATCATAATCGGTCGCGGTATCGGGATCGGCCAGGATGTAGCGCGAGTTGAAGATGTTGAGGCCCTTGTTCTCCATCGCCCCCATATTGAAATCGCTGACCGCAACGATGTTGAACACCGGCAGGTCGTATTCCAGGCCATAGACGCGCTCGTCCCATTCCATCGAGGCCTTGAGCGCCTGCATCGCATGCGCGGTGCGGCCCTCGTCGCCCTCGCGGACATAGATCGCAAGCTCGACCGGCGCACCGCTCATGGTGGTGAAATGGTCGCGGGTTGCCACCAGATCGCCCGCGACCAATGCGAACAGATAGCTCGGCTTGGGGTGCGGATCGTGCCAGCGGGCGTAGTGGCGCCCGCCCTCCAGATCGCCGGCATCTACCAGCGCCCCGTTGGCGAGCAGCACCGGGAAGCGGGCCTTGTCGGCGCGCAGCAGCACCTCATACACCGCCATGTTGTCGGGCCGGTCGACGAACGGGATGATCCGGCGGAAGCCCTCGGCCTCGCACTGGGTGCACAGCATGCCGTTCGACGCGAACAGCCCCATCAGCTGGGTGTTGGTATCGGGCGCGATCGTGGTGCTGAGCTGCACGGTGGCGCGGGGGGCGGAGACATCGACCGCGATCCCGTCGCCCTCGTGCCGCCAGTTGGCTGCCACGCCATCCACGCTGATCGAGCCGGGCAGCGCGCCGTCGCAGTCCAGCCGCAGCGGCCGCTCGTGATCGCCATTGCGCTCGATCTGCAGCGTTGCGGACACCTGGGTGGCGGACAGATCGAGGTCGAATTCGAGCGCGACCGTCTTCACCCACCAGTCGGGCGGCTGGTAATCGGCGCGGCGGATGACCGCGGGTTCGGCCGGGGCCTGAAGCGATGCCGGAGTGGCGGTTGCGGGTTGGATGTCTGCCATGGCCGCAACCCTAATGCCCGGCGCAGGCCGCGTCACGCCGTTTTCGGGGGGCGCGGTGTTTGCCCCGGCAGGCGCAGGACCTAGGCGGCCGCGCGGCGCAACCGGTCGTTGATCGCAGCGCCCATGCCGTCGCCCGGCACCGGCGCCACCGCGATGCGCAGCCGGGGCGAAGCATCGGCGCGATGCAGCGCGGCATAGAGGTTCGCCGCCGCCTCGGCGAGATCGCCGGCTGCAGACAGCGTGTCGTCGCCCTGAACCTCGCCAAAGCCGATCAGCCATTCGTCCGGCCCGGCCTGCGCCGCGCCCAATCGCACGGGCTTGCTCGGCGCATAATGGCTGGCGAGCTGTCCGGGCGCCTCGATCGCGTGATCGGTCAGCGGCAGCGGGGCCTCGCCCAGCAGCGCAGCGATTTCAGCGGGGTCGATCGGGCCCGGGCGCAGCAGCTGCCAGCCTGCCGCGGCGCCCGCAAAGTTGCGCAGCGCAACTATCGTCGATTCCAGCCCTGCGGTGCACGGTCCGCCATCCAGGATCAGAGGAACGGCGTCGCCCAGGCTGGCTGCGACATGCGCCGCGGTGGTTGGGCTTATCCCCCCGCTTCGGTTGGCCGAGGGCGCGGCGAGCAACATGCCGCCAGCGGTCAGCACGCCGCGCATCACCGGGTGCGCCGGGCAGCGCAGCGCGATGGTCGGCAGGCCGGCGGTCACCGCAGGCGCAATCGGTGCGTCGTCCGCCAGCGGCAGGACCAATGTCAGCGGACCCGGCCAGAAGGCTTGGCCAAGTTTTTCTGCACGCTCGTCGAAAAAGGCGAGGCGCCGCGCGGCGTCCATATCCGGCACGTGCACGATCAGTGGGTTGAAATCGGGCCTGCCCTTGGTGCGATAGATCGCCGCTACGGCATCGGCGCGCGCGGCATCCGCGGCGAGGCCATAGACCGTTTCGGTGGGCAGCGCGACCGGACGGCCTTCGCTCAGGATCGCCACCGCGCGGCCGATCGCGGCGTCGTCGGCGGGCATGATCTGCGTGTCTGAAGGCTTGGAAGCGGGCATGTTGGTGCCTATACAGCGCGAGGACGCAAGGCACAGCAGGGAAAAGACATGACATTCAGCGCACCGACCACCGAACAGCTGTTCGTGCTCAAGACCATCACCGGCATCGAGGAGCTGGCGTCGTTCGAACGCTTTGCCGAGGCGACCCCCGATCTGGTCGAGGCGATCGTCGAGGGCGTGGGCGAGTTTGCGGCGGGCGAGTTCGCGCCGCTGTACCGCATCGGCGACACCGTGGGCGCAAGGCTGATCGATGGCGCGGTGAAGATGCCCGAAGGCTTTCGCGACGCGTATCAGCATTATGTCGAGGCCGGATGGAGCGCGCTGAGCGCTCCTGCCGATCATGGCGGCCAAGGCCTGCCGTTTTCGCTCGCCACCGTCGCGCTGGATTCGCTGGGCGCGGCCAACATGGCGTTCGCGCTCTGCCCGATCCTCACCGTCGGCGCGATCGAGGCGCTGCACCATCATGGCAGCGCAGAGCAGCAGGCTCTGTATCTCCCCAGGCTCGCGACCGGCGAGTGGACCGGCACGATGAACCTCACCGAACCGCAGGCGGGCAGCGATGTGGGGGCCTTGCGCGCCACCGCCACCCCGCGCGGCGACGGCACCTATGCGATCAAGGGGCAGAAGATATACATCTCGTTCGGCGACCATGACATGGCCGACAACATCATCCATCTGGTGCTGGCGCGCACCCCCGATGCGCCTGCGGGCACCAAGGGCATCTCGCTGTTCCTCGTCCCCAAGTACCGGCTCGATGCAGACGGCAATCCCGGCGAGGCGAACGGCGTCAAGACCGTGTCGATCGAGCACAAGATGGGGATCAACGCCTCGCCCACCTGCGTGCTGCAGTTCGGCGAGGAAGGGGAAAGCATCGGCGAGCTGATCGGCCCCGAATTCGGCGGAATGCGCGCGATGTTCACGATGATGAACAATGCCCGGCTCAATGTGGGGCTGCAGGGCGTGCAGATTGCCGAGGGCGCGACGCAGAAGGCGATGTGGTTCGCGCGCGAGCGCGTGCAGTCGGCGCGCGCCGGTGGCGGCCGCGATCCCGTCGCGATCATCGAGCATCCCGATGTGCGGCGCATGCTGCTGCGGATGAAGGCGGGCACCGAGGCGATCCGTGCATTGCTCTATTTCGCATCGGGCTATGTCGACCGCGCGAACCTGGGCGTCGACGGCGCGCGCGACATGGTCGATCTGCTGACCCCGCTCGCCAAGACCTATGGCACCGACATGGGCAGTGAGATCGCCTCATTGGGCGTGCAGGTGCATGGCGGCATGGGCTATGTTGAGGAGACCGGCGCGGCGCAATATTACCGCGATATCCGGATCGCGCAGATTTACGAGGGCACCAACGGCATCCAGGCGGCGGACCTTGTCGGGCGCAAGCTGGGCATGGGCGGCGGCGATGTCGTGCGCTCGCTGATCGCCAGTGTGCAGGCCGATTGCGGCAACCATCCTGCGCTCTCGGCGCTGGCGGGCGATTGCGCCGAGGTCACCGAATACATGGTGGGCGCGAGAGTCGATGACCGGCTCGCGGGAAGCTATCCCTATTGCACGATGATGGCGGTGATGACGAGCGGCTGGCTGATGCTCAAGCAGCAACGCGCCGCCGAGGCGATGCTGGACGCAGGCGAGGGCAATGCCGACTTCCTCAGCGCCAAGCTGGTCACGACGCGTTTTTATCTGGATCGCATGGTGCCCGAGGCAAGCGGGCTGAAGGCCGCGGCGATGGCTGGCGCGGAGCTGCTTTACGCGCTCGATGCCGAAGCCCTGGCGGGGTGAGGGGTTTCTGTCTCCAAACGCCTTTTTCCGTCATTCCCGCGAACGCGGGAATCCCGCTTCTGCGCTTTGTGCCGAGAAGAAAGCGGGGCCCCCGCCTCCGCGGCGGTGACGAAAATGGGGACTAGGACATGACTGACCCCACCGACCCCCTCGCCCGCATCGCCGCTGCGCTCGAGCGCATGGCGCCGCCGCCGCTGCCGCCGACAGACTGGAACGCCGCGCCTGCCTATGTCTGGAGCGGGGCCACCGTGCTTGCGGTGCGCGACCTGCAGGCCGTCTCCCTCAACCGGCTGGTCGGTATCGATGCGCAGAAGACGAGCCTTGCCGAAAACATCCGGCGTCATGCGGCCGGGCTTCCTGCGCACGACGCGCTGCTCTGGGGCGCGCGCGGCATGGGAAAGTCGGCCTTGGTCAAGGCGGCGGTCGCCGCGCTGCAGGCGAAAGACGCACCCATCGCGCTGGTACAGGCAGGCGGCGGTCCCGATGCGCTCGCCACGCTCCCCGCTTTGTTCGACCAGCTCGGCACCATCGACCGGCGCTTTGTCGTGTTCATCGACGATATCGGCTTCGATGGGCCCGAGGCGAGCAGCGCGGCGCGGTCGCTCCGCTCGCTGCTGGAGGGCGGCGCAATGGCACGCCCCGGCAATGTCCGTCTTGCCGTCACCTCCAATCGCCGCGCGATCGTCGAGCGGCATATGAGCGAACAGGACGATCCGCTCAACCCGCGCGATGCGGTCGACGACCGGATGGCGCTCGCCGACCGGTTCGGGCTGAGCCTCGGCTTCCATGCCTGCGATCAGGACACATACCTCGCGATGATCGCTGGCTATGCGCAGGCGTATGGTCTGCATTTCGACACCGAAGACGCACTGCGCTGGTCAAAACAGCGCGGTGCCCGCTCGGGCCGCATCGCCTGGCACTATGTCGTCGAACTGGCCGGGCGCGCGGGCAAGGTCGTTTAGCGCAACCCCTTCGCTACTTCTTCGGCACCGGTGCCGGTACCGGCCTTGAGGGCAGGGCAGGCGCGGTCGATCCGCCCGAGCTTCCGGGCAGAGGTGCTCCCGATGCACCAGCCGCGCCGGCTGCGCTGCCCGTAAAGGCAAGCGTGATCGACATGCGGCGGTTGGCGGGATCGTTGCGGTCCTGCGGGTTGAACGGCTCCTTGTCGGCCACGCCCTCGATGCGCGCGACCTGGCCGGGGTCGATCCCGCCCACGACCAGCGCCTTGCGGGTCGCCTCGGCGCGCGCGGTCGAGAGCATCCAGTTGTTCATCGTCTTGCCCGAGGCATAAGGCAGCGCATCGGTGTGCCCACGGATGATCACCGGATTGGGCATGCCGTTGATGACCTGCGCCACCTCGCGCAGCAGTTCGGCGGCCTTGGGCACCAGTGCGTCGGTGGACAATGCGAACATGCTGAAGTCCGCCTCGTCGACCAGATCGATCCGCAGACCCTCGCGCGTGTCGGTGAAGCGGACGTTCTTCATCAGCTTCTGTAGGTCCTTGCGCGCTTCTAGCCGCTGCTCGATTTCCTTCTTCAGCTGCTCGAACTGCGCCTGCTGCGCGCTGCGTGCCGCCTTGCCCTTGTCGTCATTGGTGCCGGTTGCATCCTGCGGAATGGTGATCGCTCGGGTGCCGGTCTGTGACGCGCGCTTGGCATAGCTGTCGCGGTCGACGATCGATTCGCCGCCGAACAGGCCGTTGGTGCCGGCGCTACCGTTCTTCAGCTGCACCATCGTGGGCGCGAAATAGTCCGCAATCGCCTTGCGGTCCTTTTCCTCGGTGGCGCCAAGCAGCCACATCAGCAGGAAGAACGCCATCATTGCGGTCACGAAGTCGGCATAGGCCACCTTCCATGCACCGCCGTGATGGCCGCCATGGCCTTCCTCGATGATCTTCTTGACGATGATCGGGCGAACATTCTCGACCGGATCGGGCTTGCGCTTGGCGGCCATGGCTTAACGACCCCGCATGCCGTCGAACACGTCGGCGAACGTTGGCTGGTTGGCATGGCCCAGGCTCGAGCGCGCGGCCTCGATAACCAGCGGCTGCGGGTGGCCGTGCAGGGATGCGATGATGATCTGCTTGGCGACGTGGTACATCGCGCCATCGGCCTCGATCACCTGGCGGCAGCGGTTGGCAAGCGGACCGACCAGGCCATAGGCCAGGAAAATCCCCAAGAACGTTCCCACCAGTGCCGAACCGATCATCTCGCCCAGAATGGCGGGCGGCTTGTCGATCGAACCCATCGTCTTGACGATGCCGAGAACCGCCGCGACGATGCCCAGTGCGGGCAGCGCATCGGCGAGGTTCTGCAGGCCGTCGGCGGGTGCGATGGCTTCATGATGGTGGGTCTTGATCGCCTGATCGACGACGTCCTCCACCGCGTGCGGATCGAGCTGGCCCGACGAGACGACGACCAGACGCAGCGAATCGCAGATCAGGTGGACCAGCGTCGAATCCTTGAGCAGCGTGGGATATTCGGAAAACACCGGCGAGCTGGCCGGATCCTCGATATGCGGTTCCAGTGCCACCGGGCCTTCCGTGCGCAGCATCTTCATCAGCTTGGACACCAGGAAGATGCAGTCGAGAAAATCCTGCTTCTTGTATTTGGAGCCCTTGAACGCCGTCATGACGCCGCCGCCGATGGCCTTCAGGTGCGATCCGGAGTTGCCGATCAGCATGGAGCCCGCAGCTGCGCCGCCGATGATCATCATTTCCAGCGGCAAGGCGTGCAGGATGACGCCCATGCTGCCCCCGGCGATGATGAAACCGCCGAACACCATGACAATCAGGACGACAAAGCCAATAGCAGCGAACATGGCGGTTCCCTCGATCCGATAAATCGCACCACAAAGGTGGCGCAATTGGGCCGCAAATCGGCCCGTTCAGATCGTAGAACGGCTTTCGCCAGTCGTGGTTAAGGGCAAAACAGGGTTAATAAATAACGATTTTTCGTTAACGGAGATAATCGAACAGGTTCTGTTGCGATATCTGGCCGTAAACCGCCTGGGTTGCCTGCAGATTGGTCATCAGCGACTGCAGCCGGGTCAGCGCCTCGGTGACATTGGCATCCGAAAGCTCCGATCGGCGCCCGGCAAGCGACAGCTTGCTCTGTTCGAGCTGGTCGCGGGTCGATTCCAGCGTGGTGCGGACTACGCCCTGCTGAGTGAGCAGCTGGGTCATGCGGTTGAGCGCGCCATCGAGCGCATTGAGCTGCGCGGCGCGATCCGCGCCATCGCCGTTGCGGATCGAATCCGCGGTCGCGGCCATGATCTCGTCGAGCGAGGCTGTCGCCCCGCCGCCCACGGGAATTCCCTCGCGCACCGTATCCAAGTTGGGGGACGCCACCGTGGTGCGCCCGTCGCTGATCGGCACACGGATCGGCGGACCGCTGCCGAACAGCTGGCCGCCATAATTGTCGCGCTGGTTGAGCGCATCACCGAAGTCCGAGGCAAGCCCGTCCACTTCCAGCGCCAGCGATTCCGGATCGGTGGGAGAGATCGTGCCTGAATTGGCCTGGAGCAGCAGCTCGCGCGTGCGGATCAGGCCGCTGACGATGGTGTTGAGACTGGCCTCGGCCTGGCTCGCGCGGGTTTCGGCGCGGCCCAGGTTGTTGGTCCACGCCGCTTCGTTGGTCTGGAACTGCGAGATGTTGGCGACTTCGAGCCATGCCTTGGGGTCGTCGGACGGCCGGGCGACCCGGCTTTCGCCGCCCACCAGCGCCTGCTGCTTGGCGATCAGCTGGCTCAGCTGGATCTGCTGGGCGACAGCCTCGGGAGCACGGTAGCGGTTCACTGACTGGACCATGTTATCTTATCCCGGCCTCAAAAAATCGACAGAATGGACTGGAGCGTTTCGCGCGCGATCTGGATCACGCGGGCCGACGCTTCATAGGCCTGTTGCAGCCGGATCAGGTCGGCAGCTTCGCGGTCGAGCTCGACCCGCGACACGCTGTCGCGCTGCCTGCGCGCGCTGCTGTCGAGCGCGGTGGCGGCGGCGGCCTCGCTGCGGATCGAGGCGAGCGCGGTGGCGTGGCCTGCCATGAAATTATTCCAGCGCGTCTCCACGCCGTCCGCCGTGCGCAGTGCCGGCATGTTCAGCAGATTGCCGTTGGGCGCGCCATCGGCGCTGGCCAGCGCCAGATCGGCGATCGCGGTGGTGGTCACCGCCAGCGTCGAAACGCCGCCGGTCATCGCGAGCAGCGGACCGCCTGCGGCGCCCGCATCGGTGCGGCCATTGGCCTGCCAGGCGTTGACGTCGTCGACATACTGGCGGGCAAGCGCCTCCAGTTCGGTCAGCCGGGTCTGCGCGGTCGCGCCCGCGCGGCTGAGCCCTGCGAGCGATCCGTTGCTGGGCGAGCGGGCGGCGTTGCCGTCGATCAGGATGCCCAGGCTGCCATCGGCATTGGTGGCGACCGTGACGGTGGAGGCGATGTTGACCCCGGCCAGCGTCTGGCCGTCATAGGTCACGGTCGCGGTGCCGTTGCCCGAAAGCGCGACGGTGGCGTCCAGCTTCTCGCTGATCACCGCGAGCATCGAATCGCGCGCGTCGAGCAGTCCGGCATGCGCATCGGTGCCCACCGGGGTGCGGGTGATGTTGAGGTTAATCTCGTTGAGGTTCTCGAGCGCCGAATTGAGCGTCAGCGCTTCGAGATCCGCGGTCTGGCTCACCTGGTCGCGGGTCAGCTCGAGGCTCCGCGACGTGCGGCGGAACGAATCGACCACCGATTCCATCTCGCTCAGGAAGGTCAGCCTCAGCGCGCTGTCGAACGGGGCTGCGGCCAGTTCTTCGCCGCGACCGAAAAAGCTGTTGAGCCGGGTACCGACATTGGACCCGGCATTGTCGAGATTGGTCTCGATCCGCTCCATCCAGCTGGCCTGGGTCTCGGTGCGGATGCGCGAGGCGCCCGACTGGCGGACCTGCGCCTCGAGAAACTCGTCCGACGAGCGTGAGACGCTGTCGATCCGCACGCCGTTGAGCCCGGTCTGCGCGCTGTAAAGCGGGTTGAGCTTGCCCGACACGGTTGCGTCGGCAAGCAGCGTGGTGCGGCGGACATAATCGGGGTTCTCCGCGTTCGCGATGTTGTGCGACACGGTTTCCATCGAGCGCGCATAGGCTCGCAGGCCCGAACGGCCGATGCCCAGCAGGTCGCTCATTTGTCATCCACCCCGAACTGCTTGAGCACCATCTCGGCAATACCGAAGCTCTGCTTGCCGGCCATGTCGTCGGCAAGCCGCGAATCCATGAGGTCGCGGAACTGGTTGCCGGCGTCGGACCCCAGCAGCGTGTCGCCCTTGGTGGCGCTGCGCATCGCGCCGATCATCTGGCGCAGGAACACCGCCTCGAACGATTCGGCAGCCTTGCGCAGTTCCTGCGTCCTGGCATCGCCGGTCGCACCGGCTGCAGCAGACGCGGTCGCGGATGCGGCACCGGCAGCGGACGCGGCGGGCTTGCCGAGCGGCAGCGCAGCGCTGGTGCGGGCCAGCGGGAACGCGGCAGAGGCGGGCATCACGGTCACAGTATCACCAGCTCCGCCTTCAGAGCGCCGGCCTGCTTCAATGCTTCCAGGATCGCGGCCAGATCACTGGGCGATGCACCGATGGCATTGATGGTCTCGACAATCTCCGACAAGTTTGCACCTTTTGTGATCTCGAACGCCGGGTTGGTCTGTTCTTCGATTTCGATCTGGCTGCGCTGTTCCACGGCGGTCTGGCCATCGCTGAAGGGCGCGGGCTGAACGACAGTCGGGGCTTCCTGCACTTTCACGGTCAGCTTGCCATGGCTGACTGCGGCAGGGCTAATCCGCACTGCGCCATTGATAACGACCGTGCCGGTGCGGGCATTAACAATTACTTTCGCTGCGGCCTCTGCCGGGGTGACCGCGATATTCTCGATCCGGGACATCATCAGCACGCGCTCCTGCGCGGTGACGGGCGCTGCGATGCGCACCGAGACCGCGTCATTGGCGACCGCGAGCGCATAGCCGAACTGGCTGTTGATCGCGTCGGCCACGCGCATCGCGGTGGTGAGGTCGGCATCGGTCAGGTTGAACAGCAGATAGGGGGTCTGCTCGAAGCCGGTCTCGACCACGCGTTCGACCGTGGCGCCCGCAGCGATGCGGCCCACCGAGGGAATGTTGACGACGGTGTTGGAGCCGTCCGCGCCGGTCACGCCCAGCCCGCCCACGGCGAGGTTGCCCTGCGCCATGGCATAGATCTGGCCGTCGGCACCGAGCAGCGGCATCATGATCAGCGTGCCGCCGCGCAGCGACTTGGCCTGGCCGATCGCGGACACGGTGACATCCAGCCGCTGGCCGGGCTTGGCCATCGGCGGCAGCTCTGCCGTCACCATCACGGCAGCGGCGTTGCGGGTGGCGGGGTTGAGCCCCGGCGGCAGCGACAGGCCGAAGCGGTTGGTCACGCCGCGCATCGCCAGCGTCGCATATTGCAGATTGTCGTCGCCGGTGCCCGGAAGCCCCACGACGATGCCATAGCCGGTCAGCTGGTTGGCACGAAGGCCCTGGAATCCGCCCAGATCCTTGATCCGCTCGGCATGAGCAGGCTGCACGGCCGCCAGCAGCGCCAGCGCCAGCGCGGTCAGCGCGCGAACCATTTGGGGGAAGGAAAGGGTCATGTCAGTGGCCTTCAAAACGGACTGATGATTTCGAAGAAGCGCTGCAGCCAGCCCTTCTGGCTGGCGCGGGCGATTTCGCCGCTGCCGCCATAGATGATCTGGGCATTGGCGACGCGCGAGGACGGGATGATGTTTTCCGGACCGATATCGACCGCGCGGACGATGCCGCTGAAACGGATATGCTCCGAACCCCTATTGAGGCTGATCAGCTTCTCACCGCGCACCAGCATGGTGCCGTTGGGATAGACCTCGGCGATGGTGACGGTGACCTGGCCCTGGAGCGAATTCGACTGCTGCGCGGTGCCGGCGCCCTGGAAGGTGGTGTTGCCGCCCATGCCGATATCGCTGGGGTTGAAGAAGCTCAGCGGGCCGGTGGCAGGTGGCGTGATGCCGATGCTGCCGTTGCGATCGGTGTTGGCGCCGTTCGACTTGGCCGCCTGGGTGCGCTCGACCAGAGCGATGGTCAGCACATCGCCCACCATCCCGGCGCGCGCGCCGTTGGTCAGCGCCGAATAACCGTTGCTCGCCTGGAAGATCGCGCCATTGGGCACAGCCGGCGCCGGACGCGGCATCGACAGGGTCGGTGCGTACTCCGGATCGGGCTGGATCGGCTGCTTCTTCTTCTTGGCGTAGGCGGGGGAGGCGGACATGACGAGCGAAAGCGCGATGGCTGCGACCATACCGGCGCGAGCTGGCGAACGCATTTTCTCCACTCCCGCTTGCGGGAGGGGCAGGGCCGGCGCAGCAAAAGCGCGGGCGTCCCCCTGCGACGCGCCCTGCGAGCACCCCTCCCGCAAGCGGGAGGAGAGAGGGGGCACGATGCCGTGGTTATTGTTGCTGCGCGTCATTTAATATCCTCAACCCATCTGCTGGTTGGCGAACTGGAGCATTTCGTCCGTCGCCTGGATCATCTTGGAGTTGACCTCATAGGCGCGCTGGGTCTCGATCATGTCGACCAGCTCCTCGACGATGTTGACGTTCGATCCCTCGAGCGCGCCCTGGCGCACCTTGCCGCGGCCCTCCAGCCCGGCAGCGCCGGTGACGGCGGGGCCGCTGGCTGCGGTCTGCGCGAGCAGGTTGTCGCCCAGCGACTGCAGGCCCGCCGGATTGACGAAGCTGGCGATCTCGATCTGGCCGAGCTCGCTGGGTTCGGCCTGTCCGGCCAGCGTGGCCGAGACCATGCCGTCGGCGCCGATGGTGATTCCGGTGACGCCGGGCGGGATCTGGATGTTGGGGACGACCGGCAGGCCTTCGGGCGTGACCAGCAGGCCTTCGGCGGTCTGGTTGAAATTGCCCGCGCGGGTGAAGGCGAAGCTGCCATCGGGAAGCTGGACCTGAAAATAGCCATTGCCCTCGATCATCAGATCGAGCGCGTTGTTGGTAATCTGCGCCGAGCCCTGGGTGTCGATGCGGCTGGTGCCGGCGACCTTCACCCCGGTGCCGACCGAAAGCCCGGTGGCATAGCGGTTCTGCGCATCGGCGCGCGCACCGGGCGCGATCTGCTGCTGATAGGCCAAAGTCTCGAAGTTGGCGCGGTCGCGCTTGAAACCGGTGGTGTTCACGTTGGCCAGGTTGTTGGCGATGACGCGCATCTTGGTGTTCTGCGCGTCCAGCCCGGTGCGGGCGACCTGAAGGGCTCCGTTGCTCATCTCAATTCACTCCGTTGGGGGTCAAGCGGGCATCTGCATGATGCGCGCGCCGCTATCGTCCATTTCCTGCGCGGTGGTCAGCATCTTGACCTGGGTCTCCCAGGCGCGGCTGGCCTCGATCATGTCGACCAGCGACTGGGTCATGTTGACGTTCGATCCTTCCAGCGCGCCGGTGGTGACGCTGGCATCGGGGTCATCGGGCAGCACGCCATCGCCGGGCACGCGAAACAGGTTGTCGCGGCCCTTCTTGATCTCGCTGCCCTGCGGGCTGACCAGCTTCAGTCGGCCCGCCTCGATCGGCTGGGCCGGATCGCCGCCGACCGGAACGATCGAGATCGCCCCGTTCGAGGCGATGGTGATCCTGTCGGCAGAGGGCAGGGTGATCGGACCGTTCTGGCCGAGCACCGGGTGGCCGTCGCCGGTGGTGAGCAATCCGGTCTCGTTGACCACCAGATCGCCGCGCCTTGTATAGGCTTCGGCGCCGTCGGCGGCCTGGACCCCCAGCAGCGCATCGCCGTTGAGCGCGATGTCCAGCACCCCGCCGGTGTTCTCGATCGTACCACCGTTCATGTCCGCGCCGATCACCGCCTCGCTGGTGGAGACGCGGCTGTCGAGACCCTCGCCCTGGATATATAGCGCGCGGGCGTTGACGATCTCGGCACGAAAACCGGTGGTATCGGCATTTGCCATGTTGTTGGCGATGGCCGTCTGCCGGTTCATGATGCCCTGCATGGCCTTGAGGTTGGTGTGGATCATCTTGTCCATGTCAGGGCACCGTGTCTTGAGGTGGAAAGGTCAGTCACTCAGCCGTCATCAGACCTGGAGGTTGACGATCGTCTGGGTCATGTTGTTGGCGGTTTCGATCGCCTGGGCGTTCGCCTGGAAGTTGCGCTGCGCCGCGATCAGCGCGACGAGCTCTTCGGTCAGGTCGATGTTCGCCGCTTCCAGCGTGCCCGAACGGACGGTGCCCAGCGGGCCGTTGCCGGCCTGGTTGAGCAGCGCGACGCCCGAATCGCCGGTTGCCTGCCAGTGCGAATCGCCGATCGGGCGAAGGCCCTCGACCGCGGCGAAGCTTGCCATGGCAATCGCGCCCAGCCGGGTCTGGCTGCCGTTGGAGAAGGTCGCGGTGACCGCGCCGTCATCGGCGACGGTGATGTTGGAGAGCACGGCGGACGGATCGTTGGGATCGGTCTGGGGCAGCACGAAATCGAACATGTCGGCATTGGCGGTCGAGGTGACCTGGCCTGCAGCGTTGACCGGCAGCAGCTGCACCTTGTTGCCGGTGTTGTCGACGACTTCGCGGTCGACATTGACCGAGAACGAGCCGTTGCGGGTATAGCTCTGCGCCTCGCGCGGGGGCTGGCCCTTGACGACGAAGAAGCCGTCGCCGGCGACCGCCAGATCGAGCGTGCGATCGGTCGAGTTGAGCGAGCCCTGCGTGAACTGCTGGACGATGCCGTTGAGGCGCACGCCCTGGCCGGCGACCGACTTGGTGCTCTGCGTGGGCGCGGATGCGAAAAGATCGCCAAAGGCGGCACGGCTCTTCTTGAAGCCGATCGAGTTGCCGTTGGCGATGTTGTTGGAAACGACCGAAAGATCGGTCTGGGCCGCTTTCAGGCCGCTCAGCGAGGTGACGAAGGACATTTGGGCTTACTCCTCAGTGAAATCTGGATCGTGGATAAGGGGAAGGAAATCTTGTCAGCCGATGCGTCTGGCGCTGGCGGCGGAGATGTTGCCTGCCGGGGTCACCAGCATGGCTTCTGCACCGTTGCTGCTGGATTCGACCGCCGTCACAGGCAGCCAGACCGACATCGTGGCGGGCGCTGCGCCGGTGACGCGGACCTTGAGCGCGCCGACATCGACCGGGTTTCCGGCGTCGTCCTGGCTGATCAGCTCGAACGGCACCTTGCCCGCATTGACGTTGCCCAGCTGCTGGGTGTGAACCACTTCGCCTGCGGCATTCAGCCATTCGACTGCGACATTCTGTGCAGGCGCATTGACGGTGAATTCGCCGCGATAGCGGCCCTCGGCATCGGCATGCGCGGTGTCGCCATCCTGCAGCACCGACCGGCCGATGAAGCTTGCGGCCTCCGACAGCCGCGAGGTGCCGAAGCCGCCCGCGATGGCCTTGAGCGAGGCGTTCATTTCGGAAATGCCGGCAACCTGGCTGAACTGCGCCATCTGGCCCACCATCGCCTGGTTGTCGACCGGATCGAACGGATCCTGGAACTTGAGCTGCGCGGTCATCAGCTTCAGGAACGCGGCCTGGCCGAGCGATTCCTGACTGTTCTTGGCGGCAACCGTCTGCGTCTTGGTCTGGGTGGTGGCAAAATCGCCTGCAATCGTCGTCATTTGCCCATCCTTACGGTATCGAGGATCAGCGACTTGGCGGTCTGCATCACCTGCACGTTGTTCTGGTACTGCCGGGCGGTCTCGAGCATATCGATCAGCTCGGCGGTCTCGTCGACCCCGGCATCCCAGACATAGCCTTCCTCGTCCGCCAGCGGGTTGGTCGGGTCGTGCCGCTTGACCGGCTTGATGTCCGACTGGATCACCTTGTCGACCTGCACTGTGGCGACGCCGGGGCTTTCCTCGATGGTCTTGAACACCGGCTTGATCGCGCGATAGGCCTCAGCCTCGCTCGAATAGGTGGTGCGCGCATTGGCGAGGTTCGACGCGGTGGTGTTGAGCCGCGACAGCTGCGCCGACATCGCCCGTCCGGAAATGTCGAAGATGTTCATGGGGCCTGGCATGGCTTATTCTCCCTTGATCGCGCGGGTCAGCGTCGCGACGCGGCCCTCAAGGAACGACAGGGTGGTCGAATAGCCGATGGCGTTTTCGGCAAACAAGGTCTGCTCGGTGGAAAGCTCCACCGTGTTGCCGTCCATCGAAGGCTGCAGCGGAACGCGGTAGCCCGCATTTTCGCCCAGCGCCGCGTCCAGGCTGTCGCCACCCTGCACGCGCTGCATCGCCTTGTCGAAGTCCAGGTCGCGCGCCTTGTATCCGGGCGTCGCGGCATTGGCGATGTTCGATGCCAGCATCGACAGCCGCTGCGATCGCAGCTGCAGCGCCGTGCCGTGCATTCCAAAAAGCCTGTCTGCCCCCATGGGACCAATCCTCTTAACCAATGGCTGCATCTGCCGTCATAAGCGATGGACAGAATGCGTCGCCCAATGGGTAAGCAATGGCCGTGCCATTTTGCGGAAAGCTTGGTTTTCCGTGGATTTCATGGGGTGCGCAGGCGGGCCAGCCGGGCGCGCCCAGGGCCATGCGGCAGGTTTTTGCCGGTCGGGCGGCAGGTTTTTGCCGCTCTGGCCGGGTTGCGCAATCGGGGGTTGAACAGGACAGATCATGACGATTGCCGCCTTTCTCGATCCGTTGGCGCTGGGCTGCGTTGCAGGCGGCAGCTTTGCCGTCGCCTGGGTGCAGAACGGCACGGGGGCTGCGCTCAGCGGCTTTTCGGCGCTGCGCCGCGAATTGTGGATCAAGGTCCAGGACCAGGCCGATGAGGGTCACCGCGCGGTGCTGCGGATCGAGCACACGGTCGAAAGCCGCGGCATCAGCTGCGCAGACCGAGTCAAGGCAGGCGGCGCGTTCGTCTCCGCCGCCGCCGATGCCATGGCCAACAACCGCTCGCTCGACGGCTTTCAGGCAGCCATGCTGCGGCTGGGCGCGCATCGCCGCGCGCGGCTGACCGCGATGGTCCGCTTCTGGGAAAATGTCGCCGATTGCGCGCCGGCCATGGGGATGCTGGGCACCGTCGTCGGGCTGATCCTGCTGTTCGGCAATGTCTCGGACGCCGCCTCGATCGGCCGCGCGATGGCGGTGGCGCTGCTTACCACTTTATATGGGCTGGTGCTCTCCAACCTGATCGCAGGGCCGATCGCGCAGCGGCTGGCGCGGATCGCCAGCGAGCAGATCGGCTGGGAAGAGGACGCCGCGCGCCGGCTGATCGAGATCGGCCGTCGCGAATATCCCGACATCACCGCCAGCGGGCTGTGCGTCGCGACCGAAGAGCCGCGCACGGTGCGGACGCCCGCCGTGTCGTCATGACCCCCGCGCAGCGCACCACCGTCTCGTTTCTCGACCTCGCCCTGATCATGACCGGGGTGATGGCGATGATCGCCAGCGTGGGCGATCGGCACCCGGCGGTGGCAGAAGCGCTGGCCGACAGCTTCGGCAGCAGCGCACCGGCATCGGCCGAGCGCGTCACGCTCAAGCTCGCCAGGCTGTTCGAGCCGCAGGAGGCACGGCTGACCGATCAGGGCGTGGCGGATATCACTGCCTTGGGGGCCAGGGCCCGCCCTGCCGAAAGCAAAACTGTCGAGATCGGCATCATCGTGCCGGTGGTGGCCGAAAAGGGCGCCTCGAGGCTCGACAGGTGGGAGCTGGCGGCCGCGCGTACCGCAGCGATCATGCGCGTGCTCGCGGACCAGGGCGTCGCCGACAGCGCGATGGTCCCCGATCTGGCCCGCCCCGGCACCGGCTCTGCCGACAGCGAGCGCGATGTCACGCTCACGCTGCGCGCAACTGCGCCCCGGCAATAGCGGAATTCTGGCACGGACCTTGCTGTGATTGTTCCGACAGTCATCAAAGGACCGCTTATGTTCGCTCCCAAATCCGCAATGGCCGCG
The DNA here is from genome assembly GCF_001295965.1 of Blastomonas sp. AAP25. Lineage (NCBI taxonomy): Bacteria > Pseudomonadati > Pseudomonadota > Alphaproteobacteria > Sphingomonadales > Blastomonadaceae > Blastomonas > Blastomonas sp. AAP25. The sequence continues at coordinate 241,802 of NZ_LJHP01000020.1, read as the reverse complement.
CTGGCCCTGATCCCGGCCCTCGCCATATCCGCGTCGGCCACGGCGCAGCCCCAGACACCGGGGATGCAGAATCTGGGCGAGATCGACATTCTCGTCGCCGCCACCATGGGCGCAGAGGTCGGACAGCCGGGCGGCGCACGCGCGCTGGTCGACCGCCGCCTCAAGCTCAAGGCCTGCCCGGTGGCGCTGGAGATCACCGGCCCCGACATGGGCGCTGCTGCAGTACGCTGCCCGACGCTGGGCTGGCGCATCCGCGTTCCGCTCGATCTTGCCGCCGAACCTGCTCAGGCGAGCGCCTCGCGCGCGCCGCTGCAGCGTGGGGCCGCAGGACTGGGCCAGGAAGGCATCAAGCGCGGCGAGCCGATCCTGCTCACCGTCGAGCGCCCCAGCTTCTCGCTGTCGCGGGTGATGATCGCCGACAAGGACGGCCGCGTGGGCGAAGTCATCCCCGTGCGCGACGAGCCCAGGGGCAAGCCGATCTTCGTGCGGATCATCGAACCGGGCCGCGCCACCATTCTTGGTAACTAAACCGTTCACCAATGCGGGCCAGACCGCGTTAACCTTTTGTCAAAAATTCGCCTTAAGCAATTCAGGCCAAGGCCGTTAAAGGACGTAAGTCATGCTAGAACGAGGTCTTTATTCCATGTCCCGCATTACAGCCTATGGCAGTCCGGCGCTCGGCGCGACCCGCAAGAGCGGTGCGACCGAGAAGTCCGTAGAGGCCGCAGCCGTTGCTGCGCCCACGGACAACACCGTGCGCAACGCGCCCACCACCACCAGCTTCGCGCAGGTCGCGGCATCGTCCGCGCCGATCGATGAGGGCCGCGTTGCCGCGATCCGCGATGCGCTCGCCAATGGCAGCTATGTCATCGATGCCGAAAAGCTTGCGGCCAAGATGATCGAACTCGACCTCGGCGTAGTCGCCAACTGATGCAGGGCGATCTGCTTGAGCGCTTCGCCGACACGCAAAGCGCGCTGATCGCAGCCCTGGATGCAGGCGATACCGCCGCGATGATCGCGCACACCCGCGATCTGGGCGGCATCACCGACGCGCTGCGCAATCAGGGCGTGCTGCGCGCAGACACCAGCACCCGCAGCCAGCTCGACAGCCTGCTGAAGTTCAACACCGCCGCCGCCCAGCGGCTGCGCTTCCTGCGCGACCATGTCGAACGCCGCGTCGCGGAGATCCAGGGCGAGGAAGCCTACAGCACCTACAGCGCGCCGGTTCGCCGAGCGTAACTTTCTGATATAACGCTGCTTTTGGCCCTTCATCCGGTACCGGATGGAGGGCTTTTTCGTGTTGTTTCCCTCTCCCCTACCGCTTGCGGGAGGGGTGGCCGCAGGCCGGGGTGGGGCTGAGAATATGTGAATCCTTCCGAGGGCCGTGCTCCCAACCCACCCCGGTCCGGCAAGCCGGACCTGCCCCTCCCGCAAGCGGTAGGGGAGACAGTTGTTCTGCGATCTCCCCCCTGGCCCGACTGCCCCTCACACCCCACAAATTGGCACAGGTCTTGCTGATACATCTCCAGAACCTCTGGAGACTCGTTTTGTCCTCGTATCTTGGCAGTGTCGGCAGCAATGGAGATCGCGTAACCCGCGCGATCGCCACGTCTGCGCGCCGCACCGGCGTGGATTTCACCTATCTGATGGGTCAGGCACGCATCGAAAGCGGCATGAATCCGGACGCCAAGGCCTCGACCTCGTCCGCCACCGGCCTGTATCAGTTCATCGACCAGAGCTGGCTGGGCGTCGTCGACAAGCATGGCGCCAAGCACGGGCTGGACTGGGCGGCAAACGCCATCCAGCGCGACGGCAAGGGCCGTTACCGCGTGGCCGACCCCGAAACCCGCCAGGCGATCCTTGCCCTGCGCAAGAATCCCGAGGTTGCCGCGCTGATGGCGGGGGAATTTGCCTCCGACAACCGCCAGTATCTAGAAGGCAGCCTGGGCCGTCAGGCCGCGCCGGTCGATCTGTATCTCGCGCATTTCCTGGGCCCCGAAGGCGCCCGCCAGTTCCTCGCCGCGCATGATGCCAACCCCGATGCAGCAGCCGCGCCCCAGTTCGGCCGCGCAGCCCAGGCCAACCGCAACATCTTCTACGACCGCTCGGGCAACCCGCGCAGCTTTGCCGAGATCCGCGGCCGCTTTGCCGACAAATTGGGCGGAGCGGCAAATGGCGGCGGCAGCCGCTTGCCGCGCGAAGGCAATGACCTGCCGCAGGTGCAACCTGCAGATTACGTCCGGCTCGCCAATGCGCGCGCTGCCCGACCCGAAATGACCGCCAGCCTTGGCGGCAATGACAATGCGCGGCTGGCTTACATGCTGCTCGCCGCGATGGGAGCCTGAATTTCATGACACCTGCGCCCAACACTTCCGTCAGCAAACTCGGTGGCATCCTTGCCATGTCGCGCGGCGCGATCCTGCCGCTCACGACCCTGCTGCTGGTGGTGTTCCTGATTTTGCCGGTGCCTGCCCTGGTGCTCGACATCGGGTTCATCTTCAACATCATGATCAGCCTTGCGGTGCTGATGGTGGCGCTGAACGTCACCAAGCCGCTCGACTTTTCCAGCTTCCCCACGGTGCTGCTGTTCGCGACCTTGCTGCGCCTCGGCCTCAACGTCGCCTCGACCCGCGTCGTGCTGGTCAACGGGCATGAAGGCGGCGCGGCGGCGGGCCATGTCATCGAGGCGTTCGGCAGCCTGCTGATCGGCGGCGACTATATCGTCGGCATCTTCGTGTTCGCGATCCTGATGATCATCAACCTCGTCGTGATCACCAAGGGCGCAGGCCGCGTGTCCGAAGTCTCGGCGCGTTTCACCCTGGATGCGATGCCCGGCAAGCAGATGGCGATCGACGCCGATCTCAACGCCGGACTGATGACGCCCGAGGAAGCCAAGGCCCGCCGGGTCGAGGTCGCCACCGAAGCCGATTTCTACGGTTCGATGGATGGTGCGTCCAAGTTCGTGAAGGGCGATGCGGTTGCAGGCGTGCTGATCCTGGTGGTCAACATCGTCGGCGGCATCATCCTGGGCATGGTCAGCCATGGCCTGTCGATCAGCGAGGCCGCATCCAACTACACCATGCTCGCCATCGGCGATGCGCTGGTGGCGCAGGTGCCCGCGCTGCTGCTGTCGATCGCCGCCGCTTCGATCGTCACCCGCGTCAATTCGCCGTTCGATCTTCCCGGCCAGATCTCGGGCCAGTTCGGCATCGCCAAGGCCTGGGTGCCGGTGGCCGCGATCCTGGGCATCATGGGCCTGCTGCCCGGGATGCCGCATCTGATCATCCTGCCGGCCGCTGCGGTTGCCGGGTTCATCGCGTGGAAGCTGTCGCGGCCCAAGCCGCCGGTGATCGAGGACGCTGCCCCCGCTGCGCCCGAAAATCCCAATGCCATCGACTGGCAGGACGTCTCGGATGGCGCGATGCTGGGGATCGATGTCGGCTATGGCCTGGTGCCTCTGGTCGACGAACGCCGCGATGCGCCGCTGATGCGCCGCGTAACCGGCATCCGCAAGCAGATCTCCAAGGAACTCGGCTTCGTCATCCCGCTGGTGCGGATCAAGGACGACATGAGCCTGCCCGCCAACCATTATCGCATCACCATCGGCGGTACCATCGTTGCCGAGGACGAGATCTGGCCCGACGATCTGCTCGCGCTCGACAGCGGCGATATCGACACCCCGATCGAAGGCCGTCCGTGCAAGGACCCCACCTTCGGCATGGATGCGGTGTGGATTTCTTCCGACATGCGTGCCGAGGCGATCGTCGCCGGCTATACCGTGGTCGATGCCGCTACCGTGATGGCGACGCATCTCAACCAGATGGTCCGCCTCAACGCCGCGCAATTGTTCGGCATGGACGAGACCAAGAAGCTGCTCGAAACGCTCAAGGAAAGCTCGCCCGAGCTGGTCGACGGGCTCACCCCGCAGCCGCTCTCGCTGTTCACCATCTCCGCCGTGTGCCGCGAGCTGCTGCGCGAGGGCGTGCCGCTGCGCGACTTCCGCCGGATCTGTTCGGCAATGGTCGAGGCGGCGGGCGAAGGCACCACCGTTCCACAGATCGTCGAGGGCGTCCGCCAGCGGATCGGCTCGATCATCATCCAGTCGCTGGTGCCTGTGAACCTGCCTTTGCCCGTGGTGACGCTGGATGCCGAGCTCGAAACGCTGCTCGCCCAGTCGCTGCGCGTCGCAGGCGATGCTGCCTTCCCGATCGAGCCTGGACTTGCCCAGCGCATCCTGGGAGCGATCGAGCAGGCCGCGCGCCCGCTGATGCTGGAGCAGCGCAACTACGCGCTGGTCACCTCGCCGCTGGCGCGCAAGCCGCTCGCCGATCTGCTGCGCCCGCGTTTCCCCGATACGCCGGTGCTCTCGTTCCGCGAGCTGCCCGACGACAAGCCGGTCGAGGTGGTCGCAACGGTTGGCGGGCAGACGCAATACCGCGCGCCCCAGGCCGAACATTCCTTCTCGCGCGGCTGAAAGCCAGAGCCGCAGCCCGACATTCTCATGAAGCTGGACACATAATATGCAGCACATACCCATCGAGACGATCACTTATGGCCGCAAACCCGCCGCGATTGCGCCGGGCAAGCTGATCGAGGCGCATCTGCCCCTGGTCCGCAAGCTGGCCTGGCACGTCCGCGGCATGGCGCCGGGCGTGATCGAGATCGAGGACCTGATCCAGATCGGCATGGTCGCTCTGGTCGAGGCGGCGAACCATTACGAGGATCGCGGCCACGGCTTTGCGACCTATGCCAGCATGCGCATTCGCGGCGCACTGATCGATCATCTGCGCTCGTCGAGCAACATGTGCCGATCGGCGATGGATTTCCGCAAGAAATTGCGCCGGGCGCAGGAGCAATTGGTCCGCCAGCTGGGCCGCAACCCGACCGAGGCGGAAGTGGCCGCGGCGCTGGGCATGGATGCGGCGGAATACCGCATGCGCTCCGATGCCGCGCAGGACGTGCGCTTTGAATCGATGGACGAGGTCTATTCCGAACATTCGATGTGGTTTGCCGATCACGAGGATTCGGCCGAAACCCGGATGGAGGCGGACAACCTCAAGCAATTGCTCAATGCCAGCATCGAAACGCTCAAGGATCGCGAGAAGCTGATCCTGCAGCTGCACTATATCGAGGAAATGAACCTCGACGAGATCGGCCTGATCCTCGGCATCACCGCCGCGCGCGTCTGCCAGATCAAGAAGGCCGCGCTGGAAAAGCTGCGCAAGCGGCTGGCAAGCACGCGGTAATGATATAGCTCTCTCCCGTTGAGCTTCGCTCGCCTGCGGCCCGGGGGAGAGAAGCGAGACTTGGCAGCTTGCTGCGTAGTCGCAGCTGAGAGGGGCTGAACGTCCAGCGCATTCCCCTCTCCCAACCCTCTCCCCTCAAGGGGAGAGGGTCTAAAGCCCCAACCCCCAACAACGAAAAACCCCCTTCCCGTTGGACGGGGAAGGGGGTTGATCGGAATTCGAAAGGCTCAGGCCAGTGAGTTGTCGTAAAATGGCCGTTGCGGAGCCTATACGGTTGAAGTCGTCTGTTGTTCCCGACCGATTAACGGATCAGGCTCAGAACGCCCTGCTGGCTCTGGTTCGCCTGGGCGAGCATCGCGGTCGATGCCTGGCTCAGGATCTGCGCCTTGGCGAGCTGGGTCGATTCTTCCGAGAAGTTGGCGTCCTGAATGCGCGAACGCGATTCCGACAGGTTGGTGACGCGGTTCACCAGGCTGGAGACGGTTGCCTGCAGACGGTTCTGCGCGGCACCCAGAGTTGCCTGAGCGGTCGTGATCGTGTCGAGCGCGGTGTCGAGCACGGTCAGGGCGCCGTCACCACCGGCAGCGGTGCCGATGTCGATCGCGTCGACGGCCAGGGTAGCGGCAGTGACGTCGGTCAGCGTGATGGCGACGGTTTCACCCGAGGACGATCCGGTCTGGACGTCGACGGTTGCGTTGGTGCCGTCGAGCAGGGCAACGCCGTTGAAGTCGGTGCGCGATGCGACGTCGTCGATCTGGAGGATCAGTTCGGCAACTTCAGCCTGCAGGTTGACACGGTCGGTGTCCTGCAGCGTGCCCGAAGCCGACTGAACCGACAGTTCACGCATACGCTGCAGCATGTTGACGATTTCGTTCATGCCGCCTTCTGCGGTCTGCGCCAGCGAGATGCCGTCGTTCGCATTACGGACAGCCTGGTTGAGGCCGCGGATCTGCGAGGTCATGCGGGTGGCGATGGCGTTGCCGGCGGCGTCGTCGGCTGCCGAGTTGATGCGCTTGCCGGTCGACAGGCGGTCGATTGCCTTGGACAGGCTGTTCTGTGCAGTGGTCGAGGCATAGGATGCACGCATTGCCGCGACGTTGGTTCCGATAACAGTCATCTGTTGTTCCTTTCAGTTCTTGAACGGGGCGGCTCGGTCCCACCAAAGCGGCCTCGAAAGCGTTAACGGTGCAGGGCAGGGGGCATTAAGAAAAAAAATCGACGCGTCCGTTCGGGCCGGTGCGAAAGGGAAGGCAAGGGGCGTCAATCCGCCGACACCTTCCCCGTGCAGGTGTCAAAAATCCGTCACCGGTTCCTTGACTGCTCGCGTCAATAAAATGACGCGGGCGGGTGATGCCTTATATACAGGCGCCCCAGAGCCGCGCTTTCCGGCCATTCCCCGCAATTGGCACAGGCCTTGCTAGAATAGTCTCTGCGGGGCCTCTCTTTAACGGCAGTCTCCGCGATCCATTAAGTCGGGGGACTGAAATATGATCGAATGCACACTGAGCGAGGCCGTTCGTACGAACCTGCCCATGCTCGAAAGCTGGCTCAAATCAGCCTGGATCAACCCGGTTGCGGTCGCCACGACCGCCGGTGCGGTCAAGGTTCTGATGGCGCAGGAAATCGCCTCGGCCAGCCATCGTGACATTCTTGTCGATCTCACGGACGGCGCACCGCAGCTGGTGCGCGCCGCCAACGGTCTTCCCGCCCGCATCGCCTTCGGCTTTGACGACATGCCGCTCGGCCTCGCGCTGATCGCCGAACTTCTGCGCGCCGGACGCGGTCCCGCCGTGGGCGAGCCTGCAATGGCCAAGCTGATGGGCTATGCCGCGCGCATCGCCCGCAGCGAGGCTGCGGTGCTGATCCAGGGTGAAACCGGCACTGGCAAGGAAGGCATGGCCCGTCTGGTGCATGACCAGAGCCCCCGCGCCAAGGGCCCGTTCATCGCGGTCAACTGCGCCGCGCTGCCTGAAACCATGGTGGAAGCCATCCTGTTCGGCCACAAGAAGGGTGCGTTTACCGGCGCATCGGCCGATGGCGAGGGCCTGTTCCGCGCTGCCGATGGCGGCACCTTGTTCCTCGACGAGATCACCGAGCTCCCGCTGGCGCTGCAGGCCAAGCTGCTGCGCGCGCTGCAGGAAGGTGAAGTCCTGCCCGTCGGCGAGACCCGTTCGGTCAAGGTCGATGTCCGCATCGTCACCGCCGCCAACCGCGATGCCGCCGAGCTGGTGGCCGCGGGCGAATTCCGCGAAGACCTTTACTGGCGCCTCAACGTGATGCCGATCGCACTCCCCCGCCTTGCCGATCGCCGTCAGGATGTCCGCGCCATTGCCGCCGCCATGCTCATCCGCATGCAGAACGATGCCAGCGATTTCGCCTGGCTGAGCGCCGAAGCGCTGGAAACGCTGCAGGCGCACAGCTGGCCGGGCAACGCCCGCGAGCTGGGCAATGTGCTGCAGCGCGCTCTGGTGCTGCGCGATGGCGATGCGATCGAAGCCGAAGATCTGGGGCTTGCCCCGATGCGCCTGTTCACCGCGCCTGCCGCTGCACCTGCGCCCGCAGCCTTCGGCCCGCGCGCCGATCCGGTGCCCGCCGCAGGCACGGTCAAGCTGATGCGCGCCGGCGATCTGCACAGCCTGTCGCGCGCTGTCGAACATGATGCGATCCAGCAGGCTCTGGACGAAAACGGCGGCAACCGCCGCGAAACCGCCCGCATGCTGGGCATCTCCGAACGCACCCTGCGCTACCGTCTCGCCAATATGCGCGAGCTGGCAGCTGCCGCGTGACCGGGGCGAGAGGAGCTAGGCCATGAGCAACATCAGCAGCACCATTATGGCGGCGCGCAATGCGATCCTCCAGCAGAACAGCGCGCTGCAGCAGCTGTCCAAGAAATCCCCGATGCTGGGCACCGAGGCGACCGAGACCAAGCCCGACGGCTTTGCCGGGACGCTCAAGACCGCGCTCGATCAGGTCAACCAGGTGCAGCACGCGTCATCGAACGCGGCGACATCGTACGAAATGGGTCAGACCACCGACATTGCCGCGGTGATGATGGCCAAGCAGAAGGCGTCGATCGGTTTCGAAGCGACCCTTCAGGTCCGTAACAAATTGCTGTCCGCGTATCAGGACATCATGAACATGCCGGTATAATCCATGTCAGAGATTACCATCAGCCCCAATCCATCCGACGGTGGCGCGTACAACCCCACGCCTGCGCTGGTCGCCGGTACCGGAGGTTCGGGCGCGTCCGGGCGCATTCTGGGTGGCACAGCCATCCCGGCGCAGGTCCGCAACTTCGTGAGCCAGCCGGCAGTCGCCAAGGCAATGCCGCTGATCGGCTTTCTGGGCATCGTCATGCTGGCGATCCTGGCCTGGGCGGCGCTTCGCGAGCCGCCGCAGCGCGATCTGTTCCGCGGCCTGCCCGACAGCGACAAGGCTGCAGTCATCTCCGCGCTCGACAGCTCGACCATTCCCTACAGCTTCGAGGAAAGCTCGGGCACGATCATGGTGTCCGAAGATGATTATCATAAGGCGAAGATTGCGCTCGCAGCGCAGGGCCTGCCCAAAAGCTCGCCCAGCGGCGACGATCTTATCTCGTCCATGCCGATGGGTGCCAGCCGCGCGGTGGAGAACGAGAAGCTCCGCGCCGCGCGCGAACTCGATCTTGCCCGCAGCATCGAAGCGATGGACTCGGTCGTATCGGCGCGGGTCCATCTCGCCGTCGAGCCGCCGAGCATCTTCATCCGTGATCGCAACGAGCCGGCCGCATCGGTGGTGCTCCAGCTCGCCGATGCCGGCCGCCTGCCCGAATCGCAGGTCCAGGCGATCATCCATCTGGTGGCAAGCTCGGTCCCCGGGCTGTCGGCAGAGAACATCTCGCTGGTCGACCAGAACGGTCGCCTGCTTTCGAGCAACTCCAAGAGCAGCTCGATGGACGAGGCCGAACGCCAGATCGAGGTCAAGGAAACCATCGAGGAACGCTATCGCCGTCAGCTGACCGCGCTGCTGACCCCGATGCTGGGTGCAGGCAACTTCGTTGCCGAAGTCTCGACCGAGGTGAACTTTGCCGAGCGTCAGGCGACGACCGAAACCTTCCCCGCCGATGAAGCACGGGTGCGCAGCGAACAGACGGTCACGTCGACCGAAGCCCAGCCTGCCCCCGCAGGCGGTGTGCCCGGTGCGCTGGCCAACCAGCCGCCCGCCGATCCGACTGTCGCCACCGAACCGGGTGCGGAGCTGGCAGGCGCCGAGGGTGCAGCCCCCGGCCAGACCACGACCCGCAACGAACAGGTCAACCGCAACTTCGAACTCGGCCGTCAGGTTGCCGTGACCCGCGAGCCTTCGGGCAAGGTCACGCGCATCTCGGTCGCCGTCGCGGTCAAGAACCTGGCCGGTGGCAAGGAGCGCAGCGCCGCCGAAATCGCCGCGATCGAGGCACTGGTCAAGGGTGCGATCGGCTTTGATGTCGCGCGCGGTGACCAGGTCGCCATCTCGTCGCGCAACTTCGAGCCGGTAACCGCGGTGGAAGAGCCGTTCTACGAAACCAGCTGGTTCAACATGCTGGTGCGCAACGTCTCGGCGCTGCTGGTCGCGCTCGCGCTGATCTTCGGCATCGGTCGCCCGCTGCTCAAGCGCTACACCAAGCAGAAGGCAGAGGACAAGGAAGCCGCCGCTGCCGCCGCAGGGGAGGGCCCCAGCGGGCTGCTCGCCCAGGCGCTGGCCCGTGACGGAACCGATCCGCGCGCCGCAGGACGCACCGTCAACGACAACGAGCCGGTGACGCTGGACATGATCAACGCCGCGTCGAGCTATCAGGAGCGTGCGCTGCTGATCCAGAATTTCGTGAGGCAGAACCCCGATCACGCCACCTTGGTGGTCCGTGATCTGCTGAAGGGCAATGCCGATGCCGCCAAGGAGCCGGTCGATGCCTGATGCCCTGGATGCCGTGGTCGAAGATGGCGTCGCGCCCGCAGGCCGTCGCCCGATCCCCTCGGATCATGCCGCCGCGATCCTGATGCTGCTGTTCGCCGAAGAGCAGGCAGCCGAGATCCTGACCCGGCTGGAGCCCGACGAGGTGCGCCAGCTCAGCGAGATCATGTATTTGGTCGCCGATGTCGGTGCCGAGGAGATCAACGAGGTGCTCGACCTGTTCATCGACAAGGCGCGCAACCGCACGACTTTGGGCTACAAGGCCGACGAGCAGATCGAGGGCATGCTCAAGCGCGCCTTGGGCGATCGCCGCGCCGAAACCATGATCACCCGCGTCGCGCCCAAGAAGTCCGGCAACGGCCTCGAGGCGCTCAAATGGATGGACGCGGTCGAGATCGCGCTGCTGGTCGAGCATGAGCACCCGCAGATCGCCGCCGTCGTGCTGTCGTATCTCAAGCCAGAGGTTGCCGCCAATGTGCTGCAGCTGCTGCCCACAGACGTGCAGGAAGACGTGGTCTTCCGTCTGGCGACGCTGGGTCCGGTCAGCGCCGAGGCGCTCGAGACCATCGATGCGCTGCTCGCCAGCCAGGGTGCCGGCCAGCGCAGCGGCGGATCGAGCTCGTCGGGCGGCACGTCGGACGCAGCAGCGATCATGAACATCATCAACAAGCGCGAAAGCGCGCGGATCATCCGTGCGGTCACCAAGCGCGACAAGGAGATCGCGCGCAAGATCGAGGACGAGATGTTCGTCTTTGCCGATCTCATCCGGCTCGATCCCAAGGATCTGGGAGCGCTGGTGCGGTCGATCGACGCCGAAATCCTGGTTCCCGCACTCAAGGGCGCCGAAGACAAATTGCGCGACAAGATGTTCGGCTGCATGTCCAGCCGTGCCGCACAGTCGATCGCCGACGATATCGCCGATCGTGGCCCGATGCCGCTGTCCGAAGTGGTCGAGGCGCAGAAGGCGATCGTCCAGGCCGCCAAGCGCATGGCCGATGCGGGCGAAATCGTGATCGGCGGAGGCGGCGACGAATATGTCTGATCGTCCGATGACCATCGGTCCCGATGGCAGCGCGGAGTTTCTGCCGGTGTGGGACATGCAGGCGCCGCCTGCGGTGTTCCGTCCCTCCGCGATCTTTGCTGCGATGGCGGGCTTTGCCAGCGCTGATGCGCAGCCGCCGGTGATCGATTTCGACGAGGAAGACGACCTCGCCGACGAACCCGAGATCGACCAGGGGCCTTCGCCCGAGGAGCTGCTGGTGCAGGCCTATGACCAGGGGGTTGCCGATGGCATCGCCCAGGCGATAGCCGAACAGCAGGCGAGCGATGCGGCCACCCAGGCGCTGTCCTCCGCGATCACCGCGCTGCGTCCCCAGCTCTCGCAGGGGCTGTGCGCGATGCTGCTGCACGCGATGAAGCAGATGCTTGAACGTTCGAGCGGTTTTGCCGAGCCTGATGCAGCGGTGCTGGAAAAGCACTGCCAGTCGCTCGCCACCTTAGTTACCCGCGACATGCGCGGCAGCGCGCTCCACCTGCACCCCGAGGACATGAAACTGCTGGGCGATGCCGAATGCGGCCTGGTGCTGACACCCGATCCGACGATCCGGCGCGGGACAGTTTCACTTAACCATGCTGATGGATGGATTGAGCAAGGAACCCAGCCGATGCTCGACGCTCTGCAAGGGCTGATCGACGATCTGGAGGGGGACCAATGATCGCTGCACAGGAAGAGGCGGTTCGCCAGTTCACCGACAAGGTCGCCGCGCTTGGCGCGGGCCCGCGCCGCGTCGGCCGGCTGGTCGCGCATGAAGGCGGGATGCTGGAAGTAACCGGCTTCGATTATCCGATCGGCTATGGCGGATCGGTCCGCGCCGCCGATGGCCGCCGCATCCGCGCCGAGATTGCAGGATTTCGCGGGTCGCGCGCAATGATGGTGCCGCTCGAGAGCGATGCCGCGCTGCGCAGCGGCGCGCGCGTCGAACCCGACGCGCAGGCCAACATGGCCGTGGTCGGCGAGGCTCTGCTCGGTCGCGTCATCGGCCCGATGGGCGAGCCTTTGGACGGCCTTGGCCCGGTAATCGCGCACGATCGCTGGCCGCTTGCGGGCAAGCGCGAGAACGTGCTCAACCGTGGCCGGGTCACCAAGACCATTGACCTCGGCGTCCGCGCGATCAACGCATTGCTCACCGCAGGCCATGGCCAGCGCATTGCCGTGGCGGCAGGATCGGGCGTCGGTAAATCGGTGCTGATCGGCCAGATCATCGGCTTTGCCGAGGCGGACGTGATTGTCGTCGGGCTGATCGGCGAGCGCGGCCGCGAGGTCAGCGATTTTGTCGAGACCAAGATGGCCGGCCCGATGAAGTCGCGCACCGTCACCGTCGCGGTACCCGCCGATCACTCTCCGATCCTGCGGCTGCGCGCGGCCTATCGCGCGACCGCGATCGCCGAATATTTCCGCAAGCAGGGCAAGAAGGTGCTGCTGATCATCGACAGCCTGACCCGCATCGCGCACGCACAGCGCGAAATCGGGCTGGCGCTGGGCGAACCGCCGACGATGAAGGGCTATCCCCCTTCCGCGCTCGCCTTGATCCCCAAATTGGTCGAACGCGCGGGCAACGACCGCGAAAGCGGCGGATCGATCACTGCGCTTTATACCGTGCTCGCCGATGGTGACGATCTCGACGACCCGATCGTCGATGGCGCGCGCGCGATCGTCGACGGGCACATCATATTGTCGCGCTCGATGGCCGAACAGGGCATCTTTCCCGCGATCGACATCGGCAAGTCGCTGAGCCGCGTCGCCACCGACATCATCTCGGACGAACACCGCCGCGCGATGGCGAACTTCCGCCGGATCTGGTCGGCCTACGAGGAAAACCGCGATCTGCTGCTGATGGGCGCGTATCGCGAAGGCACCGATGCCAATATCGACGAAGCGGTCGCGCGCAGGCCCGATCTGCTCGATTTCATCCGCCAGGCGCCGCATGACCGGGTCGATCTCGACGCCAGCGTTGCCGATCTGATGCAGGGCTTTGGCGCATGAGCCTGAAGCCCAAATCCTGGCGGCGGGTCCACGCGGTGCGCGATGCGCAGGTGAAGCTCGCGATCGGCGTTGCCGCCAATGCGATGCGCAACGAGGCGACGCTGATGAACAATGCCGAGCGGCTGAAAAAGCTGCGCGACGGCGCGTTCGAGGCGGCGCACTGCCAGAACGGCGCCGCGCTGCACGCGCAGCTCGAGCTCGCGCAGCGGCTGATCCGCGCCGATGGCGAGATCAACGCCGCGCTGGTGCGCGCGCGGCAGCATCTTGCCCAGGTCGAGCGGCAACGCACTGCCGCCTATATCGATCGCGAAACCACATCCAGACTGCTTGATCGGGCGATCGCCCATGCCGACGACACCGCCGACCGCAAGGCCGCGCGGCTGCCGATCCGCCGCAGAAACCGCAAAGGAACCGAAGAATGAGCCAGGACATGATGCAGGCGCTGTCGGGATCTTCGCTGATGTCGCTTTCAGTTGGCACGCTTCCTGCTGTGAAGTCGGGCATGATGCTTGACGCCAACCCCTTTGCCAGCCAGCTGGCGCAGATGACCGGACCCGATGCCGCCATGGGCGACACCGGGGCTGCACGCGCTGCCGCGGCGGGTGCAGGCGACGCAGGCTTTGCCCTGGCGCTGGCGCAGGTGCCCGCACCTGTTGCGGTCGCGCAAGCCGTGCCACTGGCCGACGCTCCCGAAATCCCCGCGCTGCCTGAAGATGCCAGCCCGACCGCGATCATCGAGGCGGTGCTGGGCGGCGTGATGAAGCCTGCTGCTGCACCCGTTGCGGCATCGGCTCCGATCGCTGCGGAAGCTCCCGTCACACAGGCCGCCGCTGCTGTTCTCGCGCCGCAAACCCCCGCGCTGCGTCAGATCACTCCGCAGGCGCTGCCCGAAGCGGTCGCAGCCGAAGACATCGCCGCAGACCCGCACACCGCGCGCCCGCGCCGCACCGCCAGGCTGGACGAGACGGTCGCCGGCGCAGCCGATGCGGTGCCGCTTGCTGCTCCTGCCATCGAGGCTGTTGTTCCCGCGCCTGTGCGGCCGGAAGCTTTTGCTCCCGACACCGGCAGCGTGCGGGTCGCGATCAGCGCTCGGCCTGCGCCGGTGACCGAGTCCGCGCCCACAGCGAATGCCGCAGACACCGTCGCTGACGCCGCCCCCCTCCAGGCTCCGGCGCAACCTGTGGCCCCCACTCAGTCCGCGCAGCTGCCAGCCGAAGCGCCTCAGACCGTCGCCGCTTCGTCGCTGCAGAGCGATGCGGTACAGAGCGAAGCGGTCCGCAGCAGCGCCGAAACGACCACGCCCGCCCCGACCGCACAGGCCCAGCCCGGCCGCGGCGTGACCGCAGAGCGCGCATCGGCGCCCGTCGCCATCCCGGCATCGCCGGCAAAGACCGAGGCTCCGAAGGTCGCACCCGAACAGGCGCCGGTGACCGATGCAGCGGCGACCGCCGAGATCGTCGTGCCCGGTCAGATTCCGCTGCAGCCGCAGCGCAGCACTGTAACGCCCGCTTCGCGTACCACCGTGTCCGCTGCGGGCCAGCGCGCCATCCAGGCCGCAGCGCAGGCCGCGCGGCCCGCCCAGGCCTTGAGCGCGCTGTTCGATCTGGCTGATCCTTCCGCGCAGCCGGTATCGGCCGCCAGCATGCTGGATGCCGTCGGCGCGAAGACGGCAGAGGCCGTGCCGCCCTCCTGGGCTGCGGCGCTCAACGCGGTCGTAGCTCCGGCCATCGCCAACACCGTTCAGGGGTTGACCGCTCCTGTCGCAACCGGCGCCGCGCAGGCCGCGCCGCTGGAGACGCTCGCCTTTGATGCCGGGTTCGTCGGCAACGTCGAAACCCAGATCGCCCGCGTGGTGGGTGGCGGCCAGATGGTGCGGATGCAGATCAGCCCCGAACATCTCGGCCGGATCGACATCGAGATGCTGGCCGGGCCCGAGCGCGACCATGTCCGCATCACGACCGAGCATGACGCCGTGCGCGATACCCTGGTCCAGTCGCAGGTGCGGCTCGAGCAGGATTTGCGCGCCAACAACCAGCGCAGCGCCGATGTCACCGTCGAACTGCGCCAACAGTCACCGGGCGCGCAGGGCGGATCTGCGCAGCAGCAGCGCGGCCAGTCCGGACAGGAAGCCGGCAGCGCCCGCGAGGCGCTTGCCCGCCAGACGACCGCTGACCCGCAAGCAGAGACTTCCCCCGCCCAGCGCCGCGCCCGCGGCAATGTGCGTTACGCTTAACCTTTTGAACACATGATATTCTCTTAAGGATCGACAGATGGCTGAAACCGAAAAGGAACCGAAGAAGAAGGGCGGCATGGTCAAAAAGCTGCTGATTCCCCTCGTCGCCGTTCTGGTGCTTGGCGGCGGCGGCGCGGCTGCGGGCTTCTTTGCGGCCGGCATGATCGGCGGCGGGGAGCATGAAGACCCCAATGCCCCCAAGGTGGTGCTGAAGGACGGAACGACCGTGTCTGCCAAGGCGGCGGGCCTCAAGAACCCGGGATCGGCAACCCAGCTCGATGCCAAGTTCAAGGTCACCTATTTCCCGATCGAGGAACCCTTCACCGCCAATCTGCGCGGCGACACCGGCTTTGCCCAGATGTCGCTCGCGGTCTCGACCTATTTCGACGAGAAGATCACCGCCGCGCTGACCGAGCACAACATCGCCGTGCGTTCTGCCGTGCTGATGACGATCAGCGAGTTCGACGCGATGCAGCTCGAATCGATGGAGGGCAAGAACCAGCTCAAGGGCCAGATCAAGAAGGTCATCAACGATACGCTGACCGAGAAGACCGGCTTTGGCGGGGTCGAGGACGTCTATTTCACCAGCATCGTGGTTCAGTGAAGCCGAATTCAGCGAGACGGGACGACAGCATTTCATGAGCAAGGCCAAAACCACCGCATCCCCGGCTGAAGCAGCGCCGCAAGAGGCTGCCGCGCCGGTGACCGAGCGTCGCCCGGCAGAGCACAGCTTTGCCCGCGCCGATGCCGACCAGAAGACGGTCGTGCCGGTGCTGCGCCGGGTCGCGCGATCGCTGTGCGTCGGCCTGCGCAATGCGCTCGAGCCGATTGCCGGGGTCAAGCTGCGCGTCGACACGCCCGATCCCGAATTTACCCAGTTCGATGCCTGGTGCGACCGCCAGCCCGAACTGGTCAGCATCAGCCAGTTCCAGCTCAGCCCGATGAAGGGCCGCGTGCTGCTGCGGATGGAACCTGCGATGGTGTCGGCAATGCTCGATGCGTTCTTCGGCGGTGCGCCGCGCGATAGCGCTGTCGCCAAGAAGGAATTCACCCAGACCGACATCCGCCTGATCGGCCGCATGGCCAAGGCGATCGGCGAACGTCTGGGCGCGGCCTGGAACGAGGTCGGCAGCTTTGCCTGCCACGCCGCGGGCCATTCGAGCAGCGTCGACGGCGCGCGGATCGCGGCGCCGGCGGCACGCATGGTGATCCAGCGTTTTCGCCTGACCCTGCCCGGCAACAGCCGCTACGAGATCGAGATCGTCTACCCGCTCGACGGGCTGCAGGGCGCCGACCAGTGCCTGACGCCTGCAGGCTTTGCCGAGGAGCGCGGGCCGGATCCGGCGTGGCGCGACCAGATGGCCGTGGTGCTCGCCGATGTCAGCCTGCCCGCGCGCTCGGTGCTCGCCCGTCCGGTGCTCACTTTGCCGCAGCTCGCCGACCTCAAGCCCGGCGACATCATTCCCATTCCACCGGCGCGCAACCTGCCGCTGATCATCGGTGACCGCGTGTTCGCGCGCGGCAGCCTGGGTGAACAGAACGGCCTGGCCGCGTTCCGCATCGAAACCATTGAAAAAGGATAACGGATCCATGAGCGACATGAGCGAAGCCCCGATGCTGGGCGCCCCTGCAGAGGCTGTGGACCTGAGCGGCAACGGATTGCATGAGGCGGCAAATCATTACCGCTTTCTTGCCGACATCCCCGTGCGGCTGTCGGTCGAGGTCGGCAGCGCATCGCTGCGCCTCGCCGAAATCATGGAGCTTGCCGAAGGTTCGGTGGTCGAACTCGACCGCCAGGCCAATGAGCTGCTCGACATCAACGTAAATGGCACGCTGGTTGCAAGAGGGGAAGTTGTCACTGTCGACGGCCGGTTCGGAATCCGGGTGGCCGAGGTGGTGACGAAGAACGTCGGCCAGGCACGGGTCGAACGGCGAGTCTGACGGGACCCTTTTTGTCCCCGCCAGCCCCCGCCGGAAACCCGGCGGCGCGGCGGAGGACAAGAAGCGGAACCGATGACTTACTACATCATCAAACTCGTCATCATGCTGCCGATCATGGCCGGCATGATCTATGGCAGCCTGTGGCTGTACAAGAAGTACCAGCCCGGCATGATGGCCCGGCTCGACATGGCAGGCCCGCAGCGCGACCTCAGGGTCGTTGAAACGGTCAGCATGGGTGTGTCGGGCAAGCTCGCTGTGGTCGAGTTTGCAGGGCAGAGAATTCTGGTTTCGGTGACGCGCGCGCGGATCGACACGATCGCCCGCGCCGATGCCGGAAACGGTCCGGCCAGCGTATCACCTCCCCCGGCGACGCTGGCCGGATCAGAGCGCGACCTGCTCGCAGCGTTCAAGGCGCTCGGAGCATGAGCGGAGCAACACCACGGCGCCGCCGCGCAGGCAAGGGCCTGCTGGGCTGGTGGATCGCCGCGATCCTGCTCGCGGCTCTTGCCATCCTCCTTGCCACCCCCGCATTCGCGCAGGCAACCGGCCCGGTCGCAGCGCCGGGCGCCTCCGAGGCGCTGGGCCGCGCGCTCGACGATGTCGCAGGCGACGGCAAGCCGCTGACGCTCTCCCTGCAGATCCTCGTCCTGATGGGTCTGCTCACCATTCTGCCCTCGATGCTGCTGATGATGACCAGCTTCACGCGGATCATCATCGTGCTCTCGATCCTGCGCCAGGCTTTGGGGCTGCAGCAGACCCCGCCCAACCAGGTGCTGATAGGCCTGTCGCTGTTCCTCTCGATGTTCGTGATGGCGCCGACCTTTACCGAGATCAATTCGCGCGCTGTCGCGCCTTATGCCGCCGACACCATCGAGCTGGAAACCGCGATCGAGATTTCCGGCAAGGAATTCCACAAGTTCATGATCAAGCAGACGCGTCAGACCGACCTCAAACTGTTCATGGATCTCGCCAAGGAAAAGTCGTTCGCACGGCCGCAGGACATCCCGTTCTCGATCCTGCTGCCCGCGTTCGTGACCAGCGAACTCAAGACCGCGTTCCAGATCGGCTTCATGATCTTCCTGCCCTTCCTCGTCATCGACCTTGTCGTCGCCTCCACGCTGATGGCTTTGGGCATGATGATGCTGTCGCCGACGATCATCTCGATGCCGTTCAAGCTGCTATTGTTCGTGCTGGTCGATGGCTGGGCGCTGACCATGGGGTCGCTTGCCGGGTCGTTCGTGACGTGACCGCGATGCCCGCCTGCCTGCCCGCCATCGTGCACATCCCCGATTTTCCCTGGACCGGATCCTGACATGGAACAGACCGACTATTTCATCGGCCTCGCGCAGCAGACCTTGTGGATAACCGCGCTGGCCTCGGCCCCGCTGCTGATCCCCGCTTTGCTGGTCGGCGTGTTGCTCGGCATGGTGCAGGCGGCGACCTCGATCAACGAGGCGACCTTGAGCTTCGTGCCCAAGCTGGTCGTGCTCGCGATCATCCTGGCGCTGTTCGGCGGATCGATCCTCTATCTGATCGCCGACTTCACCGTCGAAATCTTCAGCCGTATTCCGGACCTGCTGCTGTGATCGCACCGGGGTTCGCCACTGTCGAAGCGCAACTGTGGATCTGGATCATGGCGATGATCCGGCCCGGTGCCGCGCTGATGGTGGCGCCCGTGTTCGGCGCGACCGCGGTGCCGCTGCAGGTGCGCATCATTCTATCGGCGATGATCGGCATTGCCGCGGCCAATTCGGTCACGATCAACCTGCCCGACAGCACCCTGGTCAGCTATTCGGGCTTTGTCTTCATCCTGGGCGAGGTGATCTGCGGCGCGGCGATCGGCTTTGCGCTCCAGGTCGGCTATTCCGCAGCATTCGTCGCGGGCGAAGTGATCAGCAACACCATGGGCCTGGGCTTTGCCTCGATGAGCGATCCGCAAAGCGGCGCATCGAGCCCGGTCATCGGCAGCTTCCTGTCGATCGTCGCGGTGCTGCTGCTGCTCGCCATGGACGGGCATCTGATGCTGATCGCGATCATCGTGCAGAGCTACGAGGCGCTGCCCCCGGGCAATGCGTTTCTGTCGCCGCGCGTCATCTTCGATCTGGTAGAATTCGGCGGCACGCTGTTTTCCATGGGGCTGGTGATCGCGTTGCCGGTCGGCGCGGCGCTGATCATCGTGCAGGTCACCATGGCGATGCTCGCGCGCTCGGCGCCGCAGCTCAATCTGTTTTCTGTCGGCATCCCGGTCGCGGTGCTGGCGGGCATCGTGCTGCTCGCGATGGCAGCACCCGTGCTCGCCGATGGCATGATGCGCGCGATCGAACTGGGCCTCGAGCAATCCGAAGTGATGGCAGGGGAGGGCTGACGCGATGGCAGAACAGCCCCCCGGCGGCGGTGAAAAAACCGAAGCACCAACCGAAAAGCGGTTGCGCGATTCGGCGGAAAAGGGCGACGTGCTCCAGTCCAAGGAACTGGGCACCGCGATGATCATGATCGGCGGCACCTTCGCCTTCGTGCTGTTCGGCGATGTCATGGTCTCGGCGATCGCATCGATGCTGCGCACCGGGCTGGTGTTCGATCTGCACGACGCAACCGATTTCAACGTCGGCCAACGCACCTTCACGCTGCTGGCGCCGCTGGCGCTGCCCTTTGGCGGGCTGTTTGTGTTCCTGATGCTGGCGGCGGTGGCGACACCGGCGTCGCTCGGCTCGCTGGGCTTCCGCTGGAGCGCGGTGGCGCCAAAGGCCAGCAAGCTCAACCCGATGGCGGGCTTCAAGCGGATGTTCGGGCTGCACGGGCTGATCGAGCTGGGCAAGTCCATGGCCAAGGTTGCGCTGATGGGCACCGTGGGCGTGGTGATGATCATGTCGATGTTGCCGCAGATGGCCGAGCTCGGCCATGGCGATGTCCGCGCCGGGATCGGGGCGTTCGGCGACCTGTTCGCGCTGACGATGATGGCGATGGCGGGCTGCCTGGGGTTGATCGCGATGATCGATGTCCCCGCGCAATGGTTCCAGCGCAACCAGAAGCTCAAGATGACCAAGCAGGAAATCAAGGACGAGCACAAGGAAACCGAAGGTTCGCCCGAGCTCAAACAGGCGGTGCGGCGGCGGCAGTACGAGATGCTCAACGGATCGACCCGCAAGGCGGTCGAGGAAGCGACCGTGATCCTGGTCAACCCGACGCATTTCGCCATCGCGCTGCGCTATGACCGGCTGCGCGATGCGGCGCCCGTGGTGCTGGCGCGTGGCCGTGGGGCGATTGCCCAGGCGATGCGCGAGATTGCGATGGAAAAGGGCGTCACGATCCTGCGCTATCCCGAACTCACCCGCGCGATCTACTTCACCTCCAAGCCGGGCGCGATCATCGACGAGCGGCTGTACATGGCGGTCGCGACGCTGCTCGCCTTCGTCTTCCGCATCAACGAAAAGATGGATGTCGGCTTTGGCCAACCCGACCTCGCGGTGCCCGCCGACATGCTTTTTGATATGGACGGAAAGCCGCAGAAATGACGGAAAATTCGCTTAAACCCGGCTCGCCTGCGCCGTTAACAGTTTCAAGAGGACACGGCCATGGTCACCAATAGCGGAATTTCGAATCTCATCACCGGCTTTACCGGCGTGAACAGCGCATCGCTGGTCAACGATCTGGTGGCAGCATCGCTGCAGCCCAAACAGGATGCGGTGCGCGAGCGGCAGAACCTGAACCAGGCGCGGATTTCCGCGCTCGCCTCCGCCTCCTCGGCGCTCGACACCTTCTCCACCGCGCTCACCGAAATCCTCAACGGCCGCAAATTCTCCGGCTCGCTTGTCTCGACCCGCGGCGACCTCGTTGCCGCCAGCTTCATTCCGGGCCAGAAGCCCGAGGGACTGCCCGCCACGGTGCAGGTGAGCCAGCTCGCCTCGGCGCAGAGCGTGGTGTCCGCATCGTCCTATGCCGCCAATGCGCAGGTGGGTGAGGGGACGCTGACCTTCACCACCGCGACCGGAAGCTTCGACGTCACGATCGATTCCACCAACAACAGCCTGGGCGGCCTTCGCGATGCGATCAACGCTGCCGATGGCGGCGTCACCGCCAGCATCGTCACCGACAATTCGGGATCGCGGCTGGTGCTGCGCGGGCGCGAAGGATCGGCCAACAGTTTTACCGTCACCGGATCGGGCGGCGGCGCGGCGCTCGATGCGTTCGCCTATCCGCCGGCGGGCGGCGCGGGCATGAATTCGGTCACCACCGCCGCCGACAGCCTGGTCAATGTCAACGGCATCCAGGTGGTCAACAGCTCCAACCAGATCGACACCGCCGTCCCCGGCGTGCGCATCAACCTGCTAGCGGCGGCTCCCGGCACCAATGTGGTGATCAGCGGCGATCAGCCGACCTCGTCGATCAAGGACGTGCTGACCGAGTTCGTGAAGGCCTATAACAACCTGCGCGGCGCGCTCAACGAGGCGACCGCGCCCGGGCTGGATGGTGCGAGCGGCGGGCCGCTGGCCGGCGAGCGCGCGGCGCGCGACATGATGCGCGCGATGGCATCGCTCACGACCAAGCCGCTGACCGACACCGGCGCGTACACGTCGCTGGCCGATATCGGCGTCAGCACCAACCGTGACGGAACGCTTACCCTGAACAGCGTCCGCTTCGATCGGGCGCTCGCCGCCGATCCCGAAGGCGTCGCCAGGATGCTGGAGCCTGCGACCCCCACTGCGGCCAATCCCGGTCTCGCCAAGGCGTTCGAGGATGTGAAGACCAGCCTCAAGGCGCCCAGCAGCTCGCTCACCGGCGCACAGGAGCGGCTCAAGAAGCTTGCCGCCAATCTGACCGAGCAGCTGGAAAAGGTTCAGGAAGACAGCGATCGCTATCGCGAGCAGCTGGAAAAGACCTTCGGCGATATGGACCGCCAGCTCACCATCCTGCGCTCAACGCAGAGCTATATCGAGCAGCAGGTTTCGGTCTGGTCGAACAGCAACAACAACTAAGAACAAGAAACGATAAGGGACAATCATGAGCTTCATTTCCCCCCGCCGCAACATGGGCAGCTACAAGGCCGTCGATACCGCCAGCCGGGTGGAGGGCGCCAGCCCGCATGATCTGGTCGTCATTCTGTTCGACGAACTGCTGCTGCGGCTCGATGCTGCGGTGCGCCATGCCCAGCGCGGCGAAAGCGTTCCGATGATCCAGGCGCGCGCGCGTGCCTCGGCGATCGTCATCGCGCTGGAAGAAAGCCTCGATTTCGAAAAGGGCGGCGAACTGGCGCTGGCGCTGGCGCGAATCTATCGCGAAGCCAGCCGCCGGATCAACGCCGCGATCAGCATCGACAAGGTCGACATGCTGATTTCCGCCCGCCAGATGCTCGCCGAAATCGCGGAAGCCTGGCGGACCATCGCGCCGCGCGGCTAAGGCTCGGCAGGCTAGGGCTTGGCGATCATGAAATAGAGCGCCGCGACTAGCGGAACCGTCGCGACCAGCCCCCAGAACAGCCAGCGGCGCGCCAGCGCGCGATACTCCTCGCTGATCGTGTCCGCGCCTGCGAAGCCTCGCGCGAGCCTGGCCTGCCTGATCTGGATCGGCACCAGAATGCCCAGCCACAGCACGCCCGCGGCGACGAAGCACAGCTGGCTCCAGAGCAGCCAGTCGGGGCCGGGAAAGCCGTAGCGCGCCTCGAACATCGCGCCATAGCCTCCGACGATGGTGAGGATGATCCCCGGAATGGTCACGCCGAAATCGGTCCCGGTGACCAGTCGCTGGCCGAAGGCGACGATGTTGCCGTCGCGTGTCCGGTCGGCAAACACCTTCCAGATGGCGGTGACGGTGATGTTGCCGAGCAGCAGGATGATGCCAAGAATGTGCAAAAACTTGTACAGATTGAAGGCTGTCATCACCTATCCCGCGTGCTCTCACCAGCCTGGTTCATGCACCGTTTTCGGTTCCGCCGCAAACCTGCAAATGGATATGGCAGCGCAGCGGCGCGGTCAGCGCGCCGGGTAGCGCAGACGGCCCAGAAAGCGGGTCAGGCTCAGGCTCTCGCCGCCCTTGGTCCACTTGGCCTTGGCCTTTTCGAACTGCATGACGTTGTCGATGCGGCGGCCCAGAAAAGCGTGGGTGTCGGTGAAGTCGGCGCTTTCGTCATCGAGAAATGCCATCAGCGTCGATCCATAGACGCCCGAGAGGATCATGCGCTTGGAATAGTGATTGTAGTCGGTGGCGGTATCGCCGGCGAGCCGCCACATCAGGTCCGCGGTGCGCCACGAAAGTTTCGCCGCGCGCCCCAGATTGGAAGGCAACGCCAGGATCGCGGTCGCGCGGCGCAGCGCCTCGCGCTGGTGCGCCACCGCCTCGAACCGGAACGCGACGAGCGCGGTGATTCGCTCGCGGATCTTCATCGCAGCAATCCGCTCTGGCGGAAACGCCTCGATCATCTGTGCGTCGATGTGGCTGATCCACGCCTCGATCATGTCCATCGCGCCCTGGTCGAAGGCCAGCTGGGCAAGCCCCAGTTCGACGCCTTGGGCGCTTGCGGCGGCATCGCGTGCAGCCGGCGTCCAGCCATCGAATACGGCTTCATCGGCGATGAACGGCGGCAGGAACAGCCGCACATCGTCGAGCGTGGCATCGGCGGGCAGGGTATCGAGCTTGGTCGGGCGGTACATCGGCTTGCAGTGCCTCCTAGGGTCCACTTCCAATTAGGAAGCCGGAGCCGAACCTGCAAGTCGCGCGGCGCGGCGTGCCTCGGGAAGGCGCACCAGCACCAGCGCGATGCCGATCGCGATCATGCCGATCCAGTCCGCCAGCGACAAGATCTCGTCGAACACCACCCAGCCGATGATGCACGCGATCACCGGCTGGCCGAGCAAGGCGATGCCCAGCACCACCGGCGAGAAATGATTGACTGCATAGACCATCAGCCCCTGGCCGAAGAGCTGGCAGACCACTGCGAGCAGCAGCACCGGGGTCCAGTCGGTCGGCCAGACGGGCTCGCCCAGCAGCAGCGCGATGCCCAGCAACGGGCCGATGCCGAAGACGGTCGACCAGACCAGCACCGACCAGCTGCCCAGATCGTTGCGGACATGACGGATGCTCAGCAGATACACGACATACAGCACGCCCGCTGCCAGGCAGAACAGATCGCCGACCAGATTGCGGACATCGAGCTCGTAGGAGCTTCCCATCAGCAGCGATGCGCCGATGATCGCCAGCAGCACCGCTCCTGCCTCCGCCTTGTGCGGCCAGGCACGGCTGATGACGAAGCCGTAGAGCACGAGCAGAATGCTGCCCATGTTGCCGAACAGGGTCGCATTGGCGAGCTTGGTGCGTTCGATCCCGAAGTTCCAGCTGGCAAGGTCGAGCGCAAAGGCAAAGCCGCCCAGCGCCAGCATCCACCAGATGCCCGGGCGAAAGCCCGACAGCGGCTCGCGCCGTTGCATCGCGATCAGCACCAGCACCGGCAGCGCCAGGCTGAGCCGCCAGAATCCTGCGGACACAGGGCCAGTATCGGCCATCCGCACGAACAGCGGGCCGAAGGCGAGCGCCACATTGGACAGAATCAGCGCCAGCAGGGCAAGGCCGCCACCGCGCTCGGTTGCTTTTGTCATCGCGGGGCCTTAGCCAATCCCTCAAATCCTGTCTCGGCAAAATCGGGACGAAAAAGACGGAGACACGATCCCGATGCCAAATCTGTTCGATCCCATCCAGCTGGGCGCGATTGCCTGCCCCAACCGTATCCTGATGGCGCCGCTCACCCGCTGCCGCTCGACCAGGGCGCATGTTCCGGTGGCGCTGATGGGGGACTATTACGCGCAGCGCGCCAGCGCCGGGCTGATCATCTCGGAAGCCACCGGCATCAGCCCCGAAGGACTGGGCACGCCTTATGCGCCCGGCATCTGGAACGATGAGCAGGTCGAAGCCTGGAAGCCGATCACCGATCAGGTGCACAAGGCCGGCGGGCGCATCATCTGCCAGCTGTGGCATATGGGCCGGCTGGTGCATTCGGACTTCATCGGCGGAAAGCCGCCGATCTCGGCGTCGGCGACGCGCTTCGATTATCACGCGCATACCTATGAGGGCACCAAGCCCTATGACACCGCGCGCGCGCTGCCGGTGGACGAAATCCCCCGCGTGATCGCGGACTATGTGCGCGCGACCGAGAACGCGCGCCGCGCCGGGTTCGACGGGGTGCAGATCCACGCCGCCAACGGCTATCTGATCGACCAGTTCATCCGCTCCTCGTCCAACCTGCGCGAGGACGCATATGGCGGCGCAATCGAAAACCGAATCCGGCTGCTGGGCGAGATCACCCAGGCGCTGGTCGGTGTCTGGAGCCACGAGCATGTCTCGGTGCGGCTGTCGCCCAACGGCGAAACCCAGGGCGTCAACGATGCGACCCCCGAGGCGACCTTCACCGCCGCCGCAGCCCTGCTAGACAGCATCGGCATCGCGTTTCTGGAACTGCGCGAGCCGCCTGCCACCGGCACCTTCGGCGCCAGCGACGTTCCGCCGGTCAGCCCGCAGATCCGCAAGGTGTTCAAGGGGCCCTTGGTGCTCAACAGCGACTATGTGCTGGAGAACGCCTCTGCCGCGATGGCCGAAGGCCGCGCCGACGCGATCAGCTTTGGCCGCACCTTCCTCGCCAACCCCGATCTGCCCGCCCGGCTGGCCGTCGATGCGCCGCTCACCCCGGACAATCCCAAGCGCTGGTACGGTCAGGGGGCAGAAGGCTATACCGACTATCCGACCATGGCCGAACAGGGGCTGGTCGCGGAAACCGCCACAGCCTCATGATCGCCAGCGGCCAGCCCTGGCTGATCAGCGGGGTGCTGATCGGCACCGCGCTCGCGCTGCTGCTGGCAGAGGCGGTCTGGCCGCGCCGCCGCCACCGGATGCCGCTCGTGCAGCGCTGGCGCACGCATCTGGGCTTTGTGCTGGTCAACATGCCGATCGAGCGGGGTGTCCAGGCCCTGGTATTCATCGGCGTGTTCGGCGCGGTCACCGGCTACGCGCTCCATCCTGATTTCGGGCTGCTGCCGCAGACCGGGCTGCCCTTCTGGGCACAGGGGCTGATCGCAATCCTGCTGCTCGATCTGGCCGTCTGGGCGCAGCACTGGGCGACGCACCGGCTGCCTTTGCTGTGGCGGCTGCACCGCGTGCATCATGCCGACCGCGATCTCGACATGTCGACGGCGCTGCGCTTCCATCCGCTGGAGATCGGCCTGTCGATGCTGTTCAAGCTGGGCGTGGCGCTGGCGCTGGGGGCGCCGCTCTGGGCGCTGATCGTGTTCGAGCTGCTGCTTGCGGTGCTGCCGATGTTCAACCACGCCAATCTCGCGCTGCCCTTGTGGCTGGATAGCATGCTGCGGCTGGTGATCGTCACGCCGGACATGCACCGCGTGCATCACAGCACCCGGCGGGTCGAGCATGACAGCAATTACGGCTTCTGCCTGGCGATCTGGGACCGGCTCTTTCGCACCTATCGCGCCCGGCCCAGCGGCGGGCACGAGGCGATGACGATCGGCCTTGCCGATTATCCGGGGCGCGAATCGATGCGGTTCGGCTGGTCGATGCAGCTGCCGTTCCGCTGATCCGATCGCGGCGTGGGTTGCGGGGCTATTCCCCGCTCTCCTCGGTGCCCGCGGTGCCCAGCGAGCGATCGACGAGCCCGCTCGCCATCATCCACCAGAACAGGAGCACGCCGGGCAGCGCCGCCAGCGTGGTAACGAGGTAGAAATTGGCAAAGCCCAGTTGCTCGATCATTCCGCCTGCCAGCGTTCCGGTCAGGAACCGCCCGGTGATGCTCGCCGCGGCGGACAGCAAGGCGAACTGGGTCGCGGTGAACTCGAGGTTGCACAGGGCCGAGAGATACGCGACCACGCACACCCCGCCGATGCCGCTGGCGAAATTCTCAAAGCCGACCGCGCCCGCCATCGCCCAGTTGTTGTGGCCTGCGCTGGCGAGCCCGGCAAAAGCGAGGTTGGAAACGGCCATCAGGATCAGGCTGATCAGCACCGAGCGCTTCATCCCCAGCTTTGCATAGAGGAACCCGCCGACGAAGATCCCCGCGAGCAGCGCCCAGAAGCCCAGGCCGACATCATAGATCGCGACCTCGTCATTGGTGTAGCCCAGGTCCTCGAACAGCAGCCGCAGCGTCAGGGTGGCCAGCGTGTCGCCGATCTTGTGGACCAGCACGAACAGCAGCACCACCAGCGCGCCCGATCGCTTGAAGAACTCGGCGAGCGGGCTGACATAGGCGATGGCGGCGGCGACCGGGCCTTTCAACGGCTTGGGTTCATGCCGGCGTGCGGGCTCACCCATCACCAGCCCGGTGATCACCGCGAACAGCCCGAAGAACGACACCGCGATATACGCCGTGGTCCAGTCGGCGCGCGCTGCGATCACCAGCGCCAAGGATCCTGCAAGGGCCGCCCCGATGCGCCAGCCATATTGGCTCATCCCCGATCCGACGCCCAACTGGTGCGGCTCGAGCAGTTCGATGCGATAGGCGTCGATGACGATGTCGAAGGTCGCGCCGGCGACGCCGACGAGGATCGCAGCGACCGCAACCTTGCCGATATCGGCCTCGGGATCAAGAATGCCCAGATAGATGATGCTGATCATCACCAGCACCGCGCACAGGATCAGCCATGACACGCGCTGGCCGATCCGGCCGAGCAGCGGCAGCTTCACCACATCGATGATCGGCGCCCACAGCCATTTGAAGTTATAGGCGAGGAAGGTCAGCGCAAAGGCGGTGACGGTGGACTTTTCGATCCCCGACTGCGCCAGCCGGGTGGACAGTGTCGCGGCAATCATTGCGAATGGAAAGCCCGAGGACATGCCCAGGAACAGCGCCGCGAGCGGAGCCGCCTCGGTATAGGGCCGCAAGCCCACCGGCAGCGATGCACGCCATCCCGTAACCTCGGGCGCGACCCCTGCAGCGTGTTCGGTCATCAATGTGTATCCCTTCCGTGTCCCGGACAGGGAAACTAGCGGCATCGCCGATTTACGCCAGAGGGTTATTGCCGGCCCGTGCTCAGATCAGCGCCGAGCCGATGATCGCGCCGCCCGCGCCGCGCCGGATGACCAGCGCATGGCGGTCGGCGCCGCGCGTATTGAGCTGATCGGGGCTGAGCACGATGGCGCGGCGGCCCTCGCTCCAGCGGCCGAGCGGGGTCTCATCGAGCACGACATTGGTGTAGCTGACCGACCGCCCGCCATTCTCGCCGCGACCGATCTTTACCGTTTCGCGCGAGGACAGGGCGATCAGCATCACCTCCGCGCCGGTCCCCGGCCTGCCTTGCAGCGCGATGCTGCGCCCGCCATCGGCGGTGCGGGCGACGCGCACGGTGACGCCGCTGCGGGCGCGGATGACGCCCGCGCGCGCGATCTGCTTGCGCGCATGGGCCTCTTGCGATCCCACGCCCTGCGCGCTGCCATCGATCACCAGCTGCGGGGTGTAGATGTTCGCCCCGGCAAAGGCCGTGTCACCATATTGGCGCTGCAGCCGGGTGTTCTCCTCGCGGCCCAGGCTGTCCTTCCAGCCAAGCCGGTCCCAATAGGTCACCGGGCGGCTGATGACGAGGATGGCAGGATCGCGCGCCAGCCTTGCTGCGACCGCATCGGCGGGCGGGCAGGACGAGCAGCCCTGGCTGGTGAACAGCTCGGCGACCACGGGGCCCGATTGCGAAATCGCCAGTCTGTTAGACGTCAGTCTTGCAGGTGATGGCGCGGAATTGCCCAGCGCCGACCCTTGAGATGGTGCGTGGAGGGCGGAGATGGCAAGCGTGGTGAGAACCGCAGCGGCAGTGATCCAGAGAAGCTTCATGGATGGGTCGATCCTTGGGAGTTGCATCCCCAATGTTCGACCCGGCACGCGGAACGGTTACGCTTTGGCCCGGGCGCGGGTGACACTGAGCGAGGCGAGGTCAGGCGAGCTCGACAGAGCCCCCCGGCGGCGGGATAAGCGCGGGCCAGTCGCGGGGGGCGAGACCCTTGCGCATGCCCAGGATCGCCGCGATCGGGCCGCCATGGGTAACGACCAGCACGCGGCCGGGCGGCAGGCGGTCGAACGCGGCGAGCGAGCGGCGGGCCAGCTCCATCGTGGTCTCGCCGTCGCCGGGGCGGAAGTGGTGCGGATCGTTGATCATCCCGTCCATCGCATTGCCGGTTTCGCGGTAGATCGCATCCCAGCTGCGTCCCTCCCAGCTGCCGAAATCGCGCTCCTGCCAATCGGGCACGGCAAGCACGCCAACGCCTGCTAGACTTGCGATCGCCTCGGCCAGGATGCGCGCGCGGCGTAGGCCTGAATGCAATATGGTTTCGGGGTGCCATGTGGCCAGCTCGGTGGCGAGCGCGCGGGCGTGCGCGGCGCCCTCGCGGCTCAGCCCCATGTCGCTTTGCCCGTAGCAGCGGCCCTTCCAGGCGCGAGCAACCTCGGTATGACGGACCAGTAGCAAGGTGCGCATCACAGCGCCGTCGTCGCCGCGAGCAGGAGGATCAGTTGCCCGGCATAAGCGGCAAAGCCCAGGCAGTCGCCTGTGCTGCCGCCGATCCGCCGCAGCAGCAGCGCGCGGAACCATGCGATGAACGCCCCGCCAGCCAGCAGGGCTGCCAGGAGGGGCAGAGGGTTCAGCACGGCAAAGCCCAGCAATCCTGGCAGCGCGGTCGCCAGCGCCGTCAGCAGGATGGCTGGCCCGACGCCCGATGCGACATCCTTGGCGAGCCCAGTGCCTTGCGGGGCGGGCGCGACAAGAGTCATCAGCACGACGACCAACAGCCGCCCGAAGGTCGCCGCAGCAACGATCGTCAGAAAGGCCGCCCATGGTGCCATGGCCTCGATCACCGCCAGCGTCAGCGCGGCGCGCAGGCCGACCGCGAGGATCAGCCCCAGGCTGCCATAGCTGCCGATGCGGCTGTCCTTCATGATCCGCCGGACATCGTCTGCGGTATAGCCGCCACCGAACGCATCGCAGAAATCGGCGACCGCGTCCTCGTGGAACGCGCCGGTCAACCGCGCCTCGAGCGCGAGCGCGATCAGCACCGCGACCAAAGCCGGCCAGAAGGCGTCCGCCGCCAGCGCGACGCCTGCGGTGACAGCGCCGATGCCTGCGCCTACCAAAGGAAACCAGCCCACCGCCTGCACCAGCCCGGTCGCGACCTGCTGCGCGCTCAACCTATCGGTGCCGGGGACGGGGATGCGGGTGAGAAACTGGATCGCGAGCAGGGGCGGCGCCCAGGCAGGGCATCTGCTGTCCATGTCAGGTCCCGATATCCGCGAGACGTGCGACATCGCACAGCAATGCGCCTGCGCTGTCGAGCAAGGGCAGCGCGACCAAGGCGCCGCTACCTTCGCCCAGCCGCATCTGCCATTCGAGCACCGGGGTCAGGCCGAGTTGCGTGAGCGCCGCGCGATGGCCAGGCTCGGCTGAGAGATGGCCCGCGATCATCACCGCACGCGTCCCCGGGCAAAGCCGCTCGGCGATCAGCGCGGCGGCGGTGGTGACATAGCCGTCGAGCAGCACCGGCACGCCCTGCCGCGCGGCTTGCGCATAGAAGCCCGCCATCGCGACGATCTCGAACCCCGCGATCGCCGCCAGCGCAGGCTTGTCGGTGCGACCGTCCAGCCTTGCAACCGCAGCAGCGACAATATCGCGCTTAATGCCGCGCATCGCTGCATCGGCGCCTGCGCCGCTGCCGGTCGCAGTATTGGCATCGATCCCGGCGAGCGCGTGGGTGATGCAGGCCGCAGCGGTGGTGTTGCCGATCCCCATCTCACCCGCGATCAGGAGGCGATGGCCCGCATCGACCGCGCTTTTCGCCTCTGCCTCGCCCAGCGCCCAGGCGGCATCGAACTGGTCTTCAGTCATCGCCGGCCCGCTTTTGAGATCGGCGGTGCCCTGCGCAACGGTGTGTTGATTGAAGTGCGCGGGCCATGGCTGTCGCGGTGGCTGTGCCATCCCGGCATCGACCACCCGCACATCGACGCCATGCGCGGTGGCGAGCGCGGTGCTGCTCGCCTTGCCACCCAGGATCGTCTCGACCATCGCGGTGGTCACCGCCGAGGGCCAGGGGGTGACGCCCTGCGCCACCACGCCATGGTCGGCGGCGAACAGCACCAGGCGGCGCGGGCGGGTGAGCGGGGTGAGAGATTGTCCCGCCAGCGCCAGCTCGACCGCCAGCGCCTCGAGCCGCCCCAGGCTGCCCACCGGCTTGGCGAGCGAATCGAGCTTTTCCTGAATGTCTTCGCGGGTGATCATCAGCGCTCCAGCCGTGTGATTTCAGAAGGCAGCCGGTCCTGCCAGCCATGCCGGACCAGTTCGGGCGTCTCGCTCGCGCGCTCGGGATAGCCCAGGCACAGCAGCGCGATAAAGCGCCAATCTCCGGGCACGCCGAGCAGCGCGTTCATGCCTGCAGGGTCGATGATCGACACCCAGCCCAGGCCAATGCCGTGCGCGCGGGCCGCAAGCCACAAGATGTGCACCGCGGTCACCACCGACCAGCACAAGGTTTCGGGCATCGTCGCGCGGCCAAGCCCGTGGCCGGCCTCGCCCTGCTCGTCGCAGAACACCGCGACGATCTCGGGCGCCTCGCGCAGGCCGTGGAGTTTCAGGCCGTCGTACAGCGCCTTGCGCTCGGCGGAATAGCCCGCGCCCGCCGCGCGTTTTTGCGCATCGACCGTGTCCGCCAGCCTGGCGCGGCGCTCGGGCGAGACGATGCGGACGAAGCGCCAGGGCTGGGCATTGCCGACCGACGGGCCGTGGCACGCGGTTTCGAGCAGGCTGCCAAGCAGGCCTTGCGGAAGCGCGCGAGTCTCGAAATGCCGCACATCTCGGCGCCAGGCGAGCAGGCTGTCGAGCTGGTCGCGGAAAGCGGCGTCGAACATCGGCTCAGTCATGGCCGATGCCCCGCAATCGCCAGCAGCCGATCGATATCGACATGCTGTTCCAGCCCCGCCGCCAGCGCATCGAGCGCCTGATCGACACGGTGCTCTTGCGCGACGCCATCGGACTCAGCGCCAAGCCGCGCCAGCCACGCGCCACGCTGCGCGGGGTGATCGAACAATCGGTGGATATAGCAGCCCGCGATCCGGCCATCGGCGCTGATCACGCCGTCCTCCGCGCCATCGGCGAGCCGCAGCAGCGGTTGCACCGGGCCCAGCGCGCGGGTCTGGCCGACATGGATTTCATAACCCGCGAACGCCGCGCCGTCGCGCAGGCTGGTGCCCGTGACATCGACCACGCGCTTGTCGCCGGTGAGCCGGGTGGCGACCGGCAGATAGCCCAGTCCCGCCACGCTTCCGGGCACACCCTCTACGCCATCGGGGTCCTCGATGCTCTGTCCGAGCATCTGATAGCCGCCGCAGATGCCGAGCAATCCGCCGCCGCGCCGCACATGCGCTGCGATGTCGATATCCCAGCCCTGCGCGCGCAGAAAGGCAAGGTCGGCGATGGTCGCCTTGGTCCCGGGCAGGATGACCAAAGCCGCATCGCCGGGGAGCGGCTGGCCCGGCGGGACCATTACCAGCTTCACGCCGGGCTCGTGCGCCAGCGGGTCAAAATCGTCGAAATTGGCGATCCGTGACAGCATCGGCACCGCGATGGTGATCGCGCCCTCGCTGGTCGCCGCGGAATCGAGCACCACCGCGTCCTCGGCGGGCAGCTGCCGCGCGGCGGCGAGCCAGGGGATCACCCCCAGCCCGGGCCAGCCGGTGCGGCGTTCGATCTCGGTATAGCCATCGTCGAACAGCCGGACATCGCCGCGAAACTTGTTGATCAGGAAGCCGTGGATCATCGCGGCGTCGTCTGCGTCGATCACGGCCCTGGTCCCGACGATCGAGGCGATCACGCCGCCACGGTCGATATCGCCGACCAGCACCACTGGCACGTTCGCGGCGCGGGCAAAGCCCATATTGGCGATGTCGCCGGCGCGCAGGTTGATCTCGGCAGGGCTGCCTGCGCCTTCGACGATGACGATATCGGCGTCCGCCTTCAATCGATTCCAGGATTGCAGCACGGCATGCAGCAGTTCGCCCTTGCGGTGCTGGTAATCTGCCGCACCGAGCATGCCCACCACCTTGCCGTGCACCACCACCTGCGCGCCGGTATCGGACTGCGGCTTGATCAGCACCGGGTTCATGTCGATGCTCGGCTGCACGCGGCACGCCAGCGCCTGCAGCGCCTGCGCACGGCCGATCTCGCCGCCTTGCGCTACCGCGGCGTTGTTCGACATGTTCTGCGGCTTGAACGGAAGCACCTTCAGTCCACGGTTTGCGAGCAACCTGCACAGGCCTGCGACCAGCACCGACTTGCCGACATCCGATCCGGTCCCCTGCAGCATCACAGCAGCCATGCAAGACCTCCCACGATCGCCCACAGGAGCACGCATGCCCGGCGATAGACCCATAGCGCGCGCTGCAGATCGCTGGCATCCGGCGCGGGGCCATCGCCCAGCCAGGCACGGTGCGCTGGCTCGCCGTCATAGCTGACCGGCCCGCCCAGCCTGCGTTCCAGCACGCCTGCCATCGCAGCCTCGGGCCAGCCGCCATTGGGCGAGTCGTGGTGGCCCGCATCGCGCACCATCGTGGCCCAGCCGCCCAGCCCGGCGAGGCACACGAACACGCCCGAAATCCGCGCGGGAATGAAATTGACCAGATCGTCCGTCCGCGCTGCCGCCCAGCCGAAATGCAGATGCCGCGCGTCGCGATGGCCGATCATCGAATCCGCGGTGTTGACCACCTTGCAGACCAACAGCCCCGGCAACCCCGCGATCATAAACCAGAAGGCGGGTGCCACGACGCCATCGCAGAAGCTCTCTGCCAGGCTCTCGGTGGCCGCGACCGCAATGCCGTTTTCATCGAGCGCCTGGGTGTCGCGTCCGACGATGCGTCCCACCGCCGCACACGCTGCGTTCACATCGCCGCGCAGCAGCGGACCGGCGACCGCTCGGACGTGATCGTCGAGACTGCGCTGGGCGAGGCCGGTGGTCGCAAGCACGATCACCAGACCGATTGCAAGCCCGTCGCCCGCCCAGCGTTCGATCAGCCATCCAATCGCGCCGACCCCGCCTGCACCCAGCGCCAGCAGCGCCACACCCATCGCCCGGCGGCGCAGCGCGGTGCCCGTGTTCCATCTGCGGTCGAGCGCGGCGATGGCAGCGCCGATCCAGATCACCGGATGGCCGATCACCGCCAGCAGCCAGGCGGGATAGCCGATCGCGGCCTCGCCGATCAGCGCCAGCAGCAGCTGTTCGGGCCGCGCCATCATCAGGGCCGCGCCATAGGGGTGGTCACGATGAAGCGCACGCCGTCGGGGGTGGTGCCGATATGCGAGGATACGCCATAGGTTTCGGCAATCCGCTCGGGCGTCAGCACGTCGTCGGGCGCGCCTTGAGCGACGATGCCGCCATCGCACAGAAGCAGCACCTCATCGGCCACCCGGATCGCATGGTTGAGGTCGTGCAGCACCACGATCACGCCTGCGCCGCCGCGTGCGACATCGCGCAGGCATTCGAGCGTGTCGAGCTGGTGCGCGGGATCGAGATTGGCGAGCGGTTCGTCCGCGAGCAGCCATTGCGGTTCGCCCGCCAGCACCCGCGCGAGCAGCACGCGCGCGCGTTCGCCGCCCGACAGCGCGGTCACCGGGCGCGCTGCGAACTGGGTGACATCGGTCGCGGCCATGGCCAGCGCGACCGCCGCGCGGTCCGCCTCGGTCTCGCCCCAGCGCGCGCGGTGCGGGTAGCGGCCCAGCGCCACCAGGGTCGCGACATCGACATCCCAATGCACATCGCCACCCTGCGGCAGCAGCCCGATCTGCCGCGCCAGATCGCGCATGCCTAGCGTGCTGCGTGGATGGCCGCCGACCAGCACCTGGCCAGTTTCGGGTGTGTGCAGTCCGGCAAGGCACGAGAGCAGGGTCGATTTGCCGGCGCCATTCGGCCCCAGAACTGCGGTCACCCGTCCCGGGGTGAAGCGCGCACTCACCGCATCGAGCACCCGGCGTCCGCCGAGCTTCCATGTCAGGTTTTCAGCCGCCAGCACGCTCATGCCAGCCTCCGGCGCATGCGCAGCAGCAGGACAAGGAAGAACGGCCCGCCGAGCATCGACATCGCGATCCCCAGCCGCAATTCGCTCACCGTCGGCACCGCGCGCACCAGGCTGTCGGCGAGCAATAGCAGCAATGCGCCCGCCAGCGCCGACGGCAGCAGCACCGCCGAGGGCCGGTTGCCGACGAACGGCCGCACCAGATGCGGCACGATCAGCCCGACAAAACCGATGATGCCTGCGGTCGCCACCGACGCGCCGACGCACAAGGCGACGCCGATCACGATCAGCAGCTGCAGCCGCAGCGGATCGACCCCCATCGAGCGCGCGGCGGATTCGCCCAAGGTCAGCGCATCGAGCGTACGCCCGGTGAACGCAAGCAGCACGCACCCCAGCGCCAGCAGCGGCAGCGCGAGCCAGACGTCGTCCCAGCTGCGATCGGTCAGCGCGCCCATCAGCCAGGTGACGATCTGCGAGGTCGCAAACGGGGTGGGGGCCAGGCTGATCGCCAGCGCGGTCATCGATCCCGCCACGCTCGAAAGGATCACGCCTGCCAGCGTGAACACGATGACGCTGCCCGAGCGCCCGACCAGCAAGGCAAGGATCGCCATGGTGATGCCTGCGCCGGTCAGCGAAAAGGCGGGCAGCAGCAGCGGGGACGCGGCATAGCCGAAATAAAGCGAGATCACCGCGCCCAGCGCGGCGCCCGACGACACACCGAACAGCCCGGGATCGGCCAGCGGATTGCGCAGATAACCCTGCATGGCAGCACCCGACAGGCCGAGTGCTGCACCCACCAGCGCCGCCAGCAGGGTGCGGGGCAGGCGGAGCTCGGCGATGATCGGCCAGCGCGGATCGCCCGCAGTCCAGGCGTCGAGCGGGATCCACACCTTGCCCGCGATCAGCGACAGCGCGAAGGCCAGGGCAATGCCTGCGAGCAGCGCCAGATTGATCCGCAGCGACCGCGTCACAGCGTCCGCCGGATTTGGGCGAGGTGGCCCACCGCATCGATGATCGTCGGGCCGCCGCAATGCAGCAGCTTTTCAGGGTATCGGCGCACCGCGATCTGCTGTTTCAGACCGGCGAGCACCGGATGGCCCAGCATCCTGTCCGAACGGTCATGCGCGCCGACCGAGAGCAGCACCTGCGGCGGCTTTGCCACCATGTATTCGAGGGGCAGCACGTCCCATTGCTTGAGACCATAATCCGCGCTCAGATTGCGAAAGCCGGTGACGCGCAGCAGCTCGCTGGCGAGCGTGCCATCGCCCGGCACCAGACCGCCGCCCTGCCAGATCAATGCTCCGGAGGGGGCGGCGCTGCTTGCCGATGCCGCGCGCACCGCATCATCGATCCGCGCGACCAGCGCCTCCCCGCGCGCCGGCTGGCGGATGGCGGCGGCGATGGTGCGGACCTGCGCGCTGCTCTCGTCGATGCTCTCGGGGACGCCGATCTGGATCAGCGGAATGTTCATCCGGTGCAGCGCGGAAATCGTCGAGGGCGCGACATGGCTACCGGCAATCACGATGTCGGGGGCCAATGCGACCACCTCCTCGGCGGTGCCCGACGTCGCAGCGAACCGCCGCGCCTGTTCGAGCGGGATCGACGTGGCGCGTTCGTCCTGCGAATAATGGCTGATCGCCGCGATCTGCGCGGGATCTGCCACCTGCATCAGCACCGCATCGACGCACGGGTTGATCGAGACGACACGCGGCAGCGCCTCGCGCCCGGGCGCAGCGCGCTGCGCCGCACGGTCAGCCGCCTGCGACGAGCAACCCGCGACCGCAAGACCCAGAACCAAGGCGAGAGCGCGGATCAATACTCGACCCCCTTCTGCGCCTTGAACCCTGCCTTGAACGGGTGCTTCACCTCTTCGAACTCGGTCACCAGATCGGCGATCTCGATCAGCTCGGGCTTGGCGCTGCGTCCGGTGATGCAGACATGCTTGGTCAGCGGGCGCTCCTTGAGGAAGGCTATGATCTCGTCGATCGGCAGCGTGTCCTGCCGCAGCACGATGTTGAGTTCGTCGAGGATGATGAAATCGTATTCGGGATCGAGGATCAGTTCCTTCGAGCGCTCCCAGGCGGCGCGCGCCGCCTCGATGTCGCGCGCGCGGTCCTGCGTGTCCCAGGTAAAGCCCTCCCCCATCACCTCGAATGTCAGCAGATCGGGATTGGCCTGGAAGAAATTCTTCTCGCCGGTCTCCCACGCGCCTTTGACATATTGCACGATGCCGACCTTCATCCCCCAGCCCAGCGAGCGGATCGCCATCCCGAAGGCGGAGGAGGACTTGCCCTTGCCGTTGCCGGTGTGGACGATCAGCAGCCCGCGCTCGAGCGTGCGCTTGGCTTGCATGCGTTCGCGTGCGGCCTGCACCTTCTTCATGCGGGCGTTGTGGCGGGCGAAATCGTCGGGCGTCTCGGTCATCCATTTCTCCATGTGGCGAGCGCATCGCCCAG
The DNA here is from genome assembly GCF_001295965.1 of Blastomonas sp. AAP25. Lineage (NCBI taxonomy): Bacteria > Pseudomonadati > Pseudomonadota > Alphaproteobacteria > Sphingomonadales > Blastomonadaceae > Blastomonas > Blastomonas sp. AAP25. The sequence goes on along the minus strand of NZ_LJHP01000020.1, from coordinate 203,932 downwards.
TCTCGTCCAGTCAGTCTCATTGCCCGGCAAACCGATCCGCAGCCAGTCGGGCGACTGGGCAAAGGGCCGGGTCAGCACGCCCGCCTGTGCCAGATGCATGAACAGGCCATCACGCTGCGGCGTGTTGATCAACACGAAAAACGCGGTACGGCCAACGATTTCGATGCCTTGGCCGGTCAGCACATCCGCCAGCCGCTGTGAAGCGTTCGCCAGTCGTGCGCGCTGCGTGTCCTGCCAAGCGGTATCGCGATAGGCGGCAAGCCCGGTGGCGAGCGCAGGGCCGGAGATCGGCCAGTCGCCGATCAGCGCGCTCAGGCGCTCTCCAATTTTGGGCGGGGCGAGAACGAAGCCCAGTCGCAAACCAGCGAGGCCGAAGAACTTGCCAAACGAGCGCAGCACGATCAGCCCCGGCCAGTCGCAGCGGGCCAGGCTGTCATGCGCATCGGCATCGGCGAAAGCTTCATCGACGATCAAATGCCCGCCGCGCGCCGCAAGCAGCGAGGCAGCAACCTGTAATTGCGTGCGATCAGCGATCACCGCGTCTGGGTTGTTGGGTCTGGCCAGCACCAGCACATCGTGCGTCTGTGCCATAGCAAGCACGGAGTCGGAATTGCAGAGTGTTACCGCTTGAGCGCCCCACATCGATTCATGGCCCGAATAGCCTGGGCGCACGATAGCAGGCTGCAGCGGCAATGTCCTGTCATCCAGCAGCACACCGAGGAGCCGCATCGCCAGATCGCTTCCCGGCACCGCGACGACGCGCGAAGGGTCCGCGTCGAAGCAGGCGGCTGCGGCTAACTCCAGCGCCTTCAATTGCGCAGGATCGGGCAGTCGCTCGGCCTGATCCCGCGCATTGCCGAGCGGATAGGCCCAAGGCGCAATCCCGGTCGAAAGGTCGGTCCAATCCGCAACCTGCGGAAAGACTGCGCGCGCCAGATCGATCCGCCCGCCATGCCGGGCGAAATCGGCGACCAGATCGCGAGGGGCGCGCGCAGCCTGTTCCATCAGTAGCGCAACCGCACGCCGGCATAGCCCGCGCGGCCCGGCGAGCCATAGCGGAACACCGTTTCGTAGCGCTCGTCGAACAGGTTCTCGACGCGGCCATAGATGTCGATCCGCTCGGTCAGCGGGAACGAGGCGCGCAGGTCCGCGAGCACATAGCCCTCGACCTTGCGGCTGTTGTTGGCGTTGTCGAAATTCGCGCCGACATGGGTCAGCGTCACCCCGGTCTCCAGCCCGAAGCCCCAGCGATAATCGACCAGCGCGGTCATGCTGTGCTGCGGACGGCGGACCAATTGACGCCCGAAATTGGCGTTGCCGGGCGAACGGTTGGTGGCATCGGTATAGGTATAGTTGGCCTGCAGCCGCAGCGCATCAACAGGCTGCATGGTCAGGCCGATCTCGACCCCTTCTGCGCGCGCCCGGGCGACATTGTCATAGGTCCCCGACGGCCGGTTGGCGCAGATGCCGGTGAGCGGCGCGACGCATGAGACGAAGATGATCAGGTCGCTCGAATTGCGCCGGAAATAGGTGGCGCTGGCCTGCAACCGGCCTTCAACCAGGCTCTGGGTGATACCGGCGTCCCAGCCCTTGGAGCGCTCGGGCTGCAGCTGCTGGTTGCCGAAATCGCTTTGCAGCTGGAACAGCGACGGCGCCTTGAACCCTTCGGCATAGCTCGCGCGCACGATCGTTCCGGTCTGGCTGATCGCATAGGCGCCGCTCGCGCCGAAGGTGGTCGCGCCGCCGAAGCGGTTGTGGTCGTCGTGCCGCACCCCGCCGGTCAGCGTCAGCCCCTTGGCGGGGGTGGCGACGATCTGGCCGTACAGGCTGTCGATCCGCGCGCGTCCCAGCGAGGGCGCTGCGCCGAAGCTGCTGCTGGAAAAGCGCGAGGTTTCGCGCTCGAGCCCTCCGGTCAGCTGCCAGCCTTCGGCGATGTCGAAGATGCCCTGATATTCGATCCGCTCGTTGCGGCCATGGCCGACAAAGGTCTCGGTTGCAGGGCCATCGAGCGCGATCGAGCGGCGGCGGGTGTCGGTATAGGCATAGCCCAGCCGGTTGCGAAACCGTCCGTCGAACAGCGCAGCGTTGATGCCGGTATAACCGACGATCTCGCGGGTGCGCGATTCCTCGTTCACATCGGCAAAGGCGAAGGCGGGTGCGGGGAAGCCGTCGATGTTGACCCGGCCTTCGGAATACCAGCCGCGCGCATCGATCGAGATCGCATCGCTGAGCGCCAGGTTGAAATTGCCGTTGGCGCCGTAATTCTCATAGCCGTCCCGCTCGGTCCCGCCGCGCGCCTCGCTGAACGACGAAATGCCGTCGGTGCGGAAATAGCCCGCGCCCGCGCTCGCCGACAGGGGACCTGCCTTGCCCGAGATGTTGCCGACCAATTGGCCGGTGTCGCGATAGCCATATTCGCCGCGCAGGTTGACCGCGAGCTCTTCGGTCGGCTGGCGAGTTATCATGTTGATTACCCCGCCGATCGCCTGGCTGCCCCACAGCACGGAGGAGGGGCCGCGCAGCACCTCGATCCGCTCGATGTTGCCGGTGAGCAGATGGCCGAAGTTGAAGCCGCCGCCGGGCGTGGAGGGATCGTTGAGCTTGACGCCATCGATCAATGCGGCGGTCTGGTCGCTCTCGGCGCCCCGGATGAACACCGATGTGGTCGCGCCGACGCCGCCGTTGCGGATGATGCTGACGCCGGGAAGGGTGCGCAGGATGTCGGCGACCGACTGGGTCTGGCGCCGTTCGATCTCTTCGGAATCGACCACGCTGATCGACTGGCCGACGCGCTCGACCGGCTGCGCGGTGCGGTTGGCGGTGACGACGACGATGGGTTCGCGCGGGTCGGCTGCGGCAAGATTGTCCTGCGCGATCGCAGGCGCGCAGACGCCGGTACAGAATGCGAGTGTGGAGGCGGTAGTTTTCAGAAACGATGTAGGCATGTGTATCCCCTGTCTAACAACAAGGGGTTGCACGCACCAATGGTACAGCTGAGCAATCGCCGGCCTATCACCCGCGCGCGCCACCCCGATCGATGTCGTCACGCGAGGATGAACCTCGATCACGCTGAACACCCCGTCCGCGCAAAGGACCGACTGCGTCAGGCAGGTCTCCTGGCTCCCGGGTCAACACGTCCGCCCCGCCTTCCCGGATGCGGTTGCATCCAGTGGCATGATAGGGCGACCGCTCTCCGGTCACAGTTGCGGGGACAGCCGCGGATTACAGGGGTGGATACCTGCTTCCGCGTTCCCTATTAATCCCATCTCTGGGAACCTGTCGCGTCGCCGCATTATGGCGCGACTTTACGTTTTGCAAGGAAAATGGATCGATGCGGTGCTGACCTTCATCACCGGCGGCGCGCGTTCGGGCAAGAGCGCGCGCGCGCAGTGTCTGGCGGAAAGCCATTCCGGAGAGCTGGTCTATCTGGCGACCGCGCAGGCCTTTGACGAGGAAATGCGCGATCGGATCGCGCGGCACCAGGCGGACCGGGACGCGCGCTGGCGCACGGTCGAGTGCCCGGTAGACCTTCCGCAGGCGATCGGGCGCGAGATGGGACCGGGCCGGGTGCTGCTGGTCGATTGCCTGACGCTGTGGACCAGCAACCTGCTGCTGGGCGAGCATGATTTCGCCGCCGCGTCCAAGCGGCTGATCGACACGCTGGCGCAGGCCCATTCGCCGGTCATACTGGTCAGCAACGAGGTCGGCATGGGCATAGTGCCCGACAATGCGCTCGCGCGGCAGTTTCGCGACATGGCGGGGCGGCTGAACCAGCAGGTTGCCGCCATCGCCGATCGCGCCGAGCTGGTCGTGTCGGGGCTGAGCCTGACGCTCAAGCCCTGACTCGCCGGAGCGCTCGCGTGGCTTACCAGATCGTCGTCAGCCAGTAGAACACCGCGCCGACTGCGGCCGAGGCGGGGATGGTGATCAGCCAGGCGACGACCACCCGGCCCGCCACGCCCCAGCGCACCGCCGAGGCGCGGCGCGCCGCGCCCACGCCGACGACGCAGCCGGTAATCGTGTGCGTGGTCGAGACCGGAATGCCGAACGCGGTGGCGGCAAACAGCATCACCGATCCGCCCGACGAGGCACAGAAGCCCTGCTGGTGCGACAGCTTGGTGATCCGCGTGCCCATCGTCTCGATGATCTTCCAGCCCCCCGACAGCGTGCCCAGCGCGATCGCGATGTAGCAGCTCAGCACCACCCAGCCGGGGACCGCGAACTCGCCGTCGAGCATGCCCTGCGAATAGAGCAGCACGGTGATGATCCCCATCGTCTTTTGCGCATCATTGGCACCATGGCCCAGCGAATAGGCGGCGGAAGAGAGCAGGTGCAACTGCTTGAAGATGCCCTCGGCGCTCTTTGCGGTCGCGCGCATGAACGCCCAGGATGTCAGCACCACCAGCAGGATCGACAGGATCATGCCCATGGTCGGCGACAGGATGATCGCCGATGCGGTCTTGAGCACGCCCGACCACACGATGCCATCCAGCCCGGCGCGCATCACGCCCGCGCCGATCAGCCCGCCGACCAGCGCATGGCTCGAGGAGGAGGGGATGCCCTTCCACCAGGTGACGACGTTCCAGAACATCGCCCCGACCAAAGCGCCGAAGATCACCTGCGGATTGACGATATCGACCTGGATGATGCCCTTGCCGACGGTCTCTGCCACCTTGAGCCCGAACACCCAATAGGCCGCGAAGTTGAAGAACGCGGCGAAAACCACCGCGTGCACCGGCTTGAGCAGCCGGGTCGACACCACCGTCGCGATCGAATTGGCGGCATCGTGCAGCCCGTTGAGAAAGTCGAACGCCAGCGCGAGCGCGATCAGCGCGATCAGCAGCGGCATGGCAATGATCGTGGTTTCCATGGGGGTTGCGGGGCGCTCAGGCGTGGTCGATCACGAGACCGTCGATCTCGTTGGCGACATCCTCGAAGCGGTCGACCACGCGCTCGAGATGCGTGAACAGCTCGCGTTCGACGATGAAGCGCAGCGGGTTCGCTTCGCCATGCTGCTTGTAGAGCGCCTTCAGGCCGCGGGCGTGGATCTCGTCGGCATGGCCTTCCATGATCACCAGCCGTTCGGTCAGCTCGTGCAGCCGCCCGGCGTTGCGGTTGACCTGGCGCAGCAGCGGCAGCGCCTCGACGGTGATCCGCGCGCAATCGACGATGATCGCGGCCATGTCCTTCATTTCCTGCTTGAACTCGGTGAGCTCGTACAGATCGATCGCGCCTGCGGTCTTCTGCATCTCGTCGATGGCATCGTCCATCGATCCGATCAGGCTGGTGATCGCGCTGCGGTCGAACGGGGTGAGGAAGGTGCGGCGAACGGTCTGCAGCACCTCTCGGGTGATGAGGTCCGCCTCGTGCTCGCGCTCGGTCAGCTCCTGGATGTGATCGGCCATGCCCGGCCCGCCGCCCAGCAGCCGCGCGAGCGCGTTGGAGCCCGACAGCAACGTCAGCGCATGCGCCTCGAACAGCTCGAAGAAATTGCCCTGCTTGGGAAGCAGCGCCTGAACCCACTGGAATACGGCCATTTTCGGAGAGGCTTTCTGTGTGCCGAGAACAAATCCGCTTTTGGCGATGCGCCGGTCGGATTCGCTGGCGCGGAAGCGCCGGATGAGTTCGGCAAGCTCGGGCTCGTCGACCAGCTGTGCGGCTTCCTCGAGCGAGAACCACTGCCGCTGGCGCTGGTCCTGCTCTTCCCACTCGTCGAGCAGATCGGTCACCGAAAAGGGAAACACATCGACATCCACGTTCAGCGACGCGCCGTTCTTGCGCTTCTTGCGATAGCGATAGCTGCCAAGCGCGGTCGGGCAGGCCGCGCCCTTGACGCCTGCCTCTTCCTCGGCCTCGTGCGCGGCGGCGGCGTGCGGCTGCAGCCCGTCGATCATGTTGCCTTTGGGCAGCACCCAGCGCCGGGTCTCGCGCGAGGTGATCAGCAGGATGCTGACCGGTGCGGTGACGTTGTCGCGGTCGGTGCGATAGGGCAGGGCGGCAATCTGGCGGATGGTGGTTCCCCTGGGCGGTCCGGGTGGGTGAAGGTCAGGTTCGGTGCGCCGGGCCTTCTGCTGGCAACACCGGTGCAGTGCCGCGCCGCCGCTGGGCTGCGCAGGCAAAGGTTCGGCAATGTCCCTCTTCCCCCGGTCCGGATATCTTATGCATCACGCCGCCACGGACGGATGGCGCGTAACAAAACGGTCACATAACTGTAATGTTGGCGTCTGCAAAGTGCTATTGCGACGGACCGCGCCGATGGGGGCGCTCGGCAGATAGGCGGTCAGGGACGCGCCGGAGGGTGATATCGCTCGAATCGCCCAAGTGCTACGAAGCCCGCCGAGATTCCTGGCGAGCTTTCGGCGAGCTGGACGATGTCTCCTGCGCACAGCAGCGCGCCGGAGGTGCGGGTGATCAGGATCTGGTTGCGGTTAAGCAGGCTCGCACCCCGGCGCACGCGGTTGATCAGCAGTTTGCGCCCGCTCATCTGATAGACGATCCCTTCGCCGGCCAGGATGCGGGTGGAGCGCACGCGGTGGAGCGCGATGCACTGGGTGCCGGTTTCGCCGTCGCTGTCAGAAGCGTATTCGACTGGCGGCACGAACCACATGTCCTTGTCGGCGGGTCCCGTGGCATCCGCCTTGCCTGCCAGCGCCAGCATCACTGCAAGTGCGCCAAGCTGCGTGCGCAGATAGGGCATGGGACCTGTCTCCTGCTCGCCCGGCGTTCAAGAAAAGGGCACCTTGAGGGCTGGAAGTGGTCGCGACCCGGCCCTCAAGGTGCAGCCGGTCGATGGGGGGCACCATGACCGGATAGAACCGGCCGGGGCTTGGCCGGTTCTGCCGCTAAGACGCCGCGCCGCCGCCACACCCGCATGGCTGTGCGAAAAAAATGCACACGGGGACAGATGGGGTGCGGGTTCTTGCGCGCGGCGGCGTCTGGGTGCATGGGCTGTGCCCGCATTCCTTCCGCTGCAGATGTGATTGCCGTATCCTATGTCCCGCCAAGGCCTCGAAGCCGTGCTGATCGCCGAACGCGAGCCGTTGCTGCGCTTCCTGCGCGCGCGCGGCGCGGGCGAAGCGGCAGAAGATGTGCTGCAGGAGCTGTGGCTGCGGCTGGCCAATCTGGATACTGGGCCGGTCGCCGATCCGCGCAGCTATCTGTTCCGCGCCGCCAACAACGTGATGCACGACCGCTATCGTTCGGCACAGCGCAGCCGCCAGCGCGATGCCGACTGGCTTGAGGTGCAGGGCGGCACCGGCGAGGCATCGGACGCGCCGCTTCCCGACCGCCAGCTGATCGCGCGCGCCATGCTCGATCAGGCAGAAGCCGTGCTGGCAGCAGAGGGTGCCCGCGTGCTGCAGGTCTTCCGCCTGTTCCGCATCGAGGGGGTCAGCCAGCGCCAGATCGGTCAGGATCTCGGGGTCAGCCTGAGCGCGGTGGAGAAGGATCTGCAAAAGGCCTATCGCGCGCTGATGGCCTGGCGGGAGACACTCGATGTGGATTGAGCGCAGCCGTGACGTCTTATGGCCAGGACAGACATGATGACAGACACTGGTGACCATATCCGCCTCCAGGCGATCGACTGGGCCATCGCGACCCAGCACCCGGATTTTTCCGATTGGGACGGCTTTGCCCGCTGGCTGGAAGCCGACCCGCGCCACACTCTTGCCTATGATCAGGCGCTGGCGGCGGCGGGGAGCGTGGCAGATCTGGCCGCTCAGGCTGCGCCCGCCATGCCTCGTGCGGCCAATGACGAAGAAGTCGGGCCGCGCCAAAAGACCGTGCGCCGCCGCTGGATGATCGGTGCGCTGGCGGCCAGCCTGCTCGCGGTGATCGCCATTCCGGCCTGGCAGATGCGCCCGCAGCCTTACACCGTCACCACCGCGATGGGCGAGACGCGGAGCATCGATCTGCCCGATGGCAGCATGATCGTGATCAACGGCGGTTCGCGGCTCGGGCTGGATCGCGGCAACCCGCGCTTTGCCCGGCTGGAGACCGGAGAAGCGCTGTTCGAGGTGCAGCACGACGCGCGCGACCCATTTGTCGTCGAGGCGGGCGATGTCCGGCTGGTCGATGCCGGAACCGCGTTCAATGTCGTGCGGACCGGCAGCGATCTCGATGTCGCGGTTTCCGAGGGCGTGGTGATCGTCAATCCCGAGCGGGAAAATGTTCGCCTGCCTGCAGGACGCCGCGCGGTCATGGCAGGCGCAGGCAGCGGGATCATGCTGTCCGATGTCGTGCCCGATCAGGTTGGCAGCTGGCGATCGGGACGGCTGAGCTTTGCTGGCACCAGCCTGGCTGCGGTCGCCGCGGCATTGGAGCGGGGGCTGGGCACGCGCATCCTGGTTCACCCCTCTATCGCCGCGCGCCCGTTCAGCGGGGTGGTGCAGATCAGCGGCAGGGGCGCAGGCGCGGTGGCAGCGATCGCGCCGGTGCTGGGCACCCGCGCGGTGCGCCGGGCCGATGGCTGGGAGCTGGTGAGCGACGATGCGCTGCCTTAGCCTGACGATGCTCGCGCTGCCGCTGGCGGCGCTGGCATCGCCCGCGCAGGCCGAAGCGCCGGTGCGGATCGACATCGCGGCGGGCAGGCTGGACACCGCCATCATCGCCCTGGGGCGGCAGGCGGGAATCAGCATCGGCCTGACCGACCGGCAGATCGGCGCGCACCGGGTGCGCCGGTTGCGCGGCACCATGACCACGCGCGAGGCGCTCGACCGGCTGCTGGAGGCCAGCGATGCCCGCGCGGTGCGGCTGGCGGCCGATCATTGGCGCATCGTGCGCGCGCCGGTCACCGCGAGGCGCAGCGGCGCGCCGATCCGGCTCGCAATGGCCGTGCCCTCGTCCTTGCCCGAACCGATCCACGAAATCGTCGTCACCGCGCAGCGCCCGCCGCCCGAGGCGCTGACTCGCGACACCTTTGGCCACATCCGGCTGGAGGGCGACTTTGCGCTGGGGGGGCAGGGCCGAGGGTCAGATGCGCTGGTCGAACGGCTGCCCACTCTGGGCTCCACCCAGCTTGGACCGGGGCGCAACCGGCTGTTCCTGCGCGCGATTTCGGATTCCAGCTTCAACGGCCCAACCCAGGCGGTGGTCGGCCAGTATCTGGGCTCGGCGCGGCTCAACTACAATGCGCCCGATCCGGACCTGAGGCTGGTCGATCTCGCCACGGTCGAGGTGCGGCAGGGGCCGCAGGGTACCCTTTATGGCGCGGGCACGCTGGGCGGGGTGATCCGGCTGCTCCCCAACCTTCCCGATTCGCGCGACTGGCAGGCAGCGCAGTCGCTCTCGCTCGCCGCCACGCAGAACGGCGATCCCTCGTTCGATGGCAGCGCGATGCTCAACATTCCCGTCGTCGAGGGGGCGGTGGGCCTGCGCGCGGTGGTCTATGGCGCGCGCGACGGCGGCTATATCGACGACCGCCTGCGCGGGCGCAACGATATCAACCGCGTCGATACCGTGGGCGGGCGCGTGCTGGCGCGGATCGAGCCGGGTGCGGGATGGACCATCGACATGATGGCCGCTGCGCAGGATATCGACGGGCGCGACAGCCAATATGCCGACCGGCTGGGCGATGGCCTCGACCGGGCAAGCCCGTTCGCGCAGCCCTTTCGCAGCCGCTTCCGGCTGGGCCAGCTGGCGGTGGGCAAGCAATGGGACAGCTTCGAGCTGCTCTCGACCACGACGCTGACCGGGCTGGACCTCACCGAAACCTTCGATGCCAGCGTCCCCGGCCAGGCGCCCAGCCTGTTCCGCCAGCGCGGCGAGACGCGGCTGGTCACCAACGAGACCCGGCTGTCGGGCGAAACCGCGGGCGGGATCGGCTGGCTGGTCGGCACCAGCCTGCTCAGCAACCGCTACCGTATCCGCCGCGCGCGCGGCGAGGTGGCGCGCGCAGCGGCGATCACCGGGATCGAAAACGGGGTGGACGAAGCGACCGCCTATGCCGATCTCGCCATCCCCGCGACCGACCGGCTGTTTCTCGATCTGGGCGGACGGCTCAGCCATATGCGGCTGTCGGGCGAAGCGCTGGATTCACCCTTCCTCTCGGTCGCCGCGCTGGCACGCAGCAATGCGCGGCGCACCCAGACCGCCTTCCTTCCCTCGGCGGGGCTGCGCTACCGTTTTTCGGACGGTTTGTCGGCGCACGCGCGCTATCAGGAGGGCTTTCGCCCCGGGGGCATCGGCGTGCGCGACCAGATGGTGCGCCGCTACCGCCCCGACACCGTCTCGGCGGTGGAGGCGGGCCTTGCGTTTTCCGCCGATACGCTGAGCGGCGACGTGACGCTGGCCTATACCCGCTGGCGCAACATCCAGGCCGATCTGATCGATGCGGACGGGCTGCCGGCGACAGAAAACATCGGCAACGGGCGCATCGTCACGCTGGATGCGACGCTGGCCTGGCGCCCGGTAAGCGCGGTTTCGATCGAGGCCTCGGCGGTCTGGGCCGACAGCCGTCTGGTCACGCCCGCAGCGGGAATCTTCGTGCTGCCTGCCAACCGCGCGAACTTCGATTTTGCCTCGATCCCCGCAGGCGCGGTGGTGGCAGAGACCAACGACCTTCCCAATGTCGCGCGCTTTTCCGGGCGGCTGGCGGGCAGCTATCGCGCGTCGCTGGGCGCTGTGGGCGATCTCAGCATCAGCGGATCGCTGCGCTATGTCGGGCGGTCGCGGCTGGGCATCGGGCCGGTGCTGGGGGTGCAGCAGGGCGATGTGCTCGACACCGGCGTTTCGGCCAGCCTGGCGCGCGAGCGCAGCACCTTCTGGATCCAGGCGACCAACCTGTTCGATGCCCGCGGCAACCGCTTCGCGCTCGGATCGCCGTTCACCTTGCCCTGGGGCGAACAGACCACGCCGCTGCGCCCGCGCACCATCCGGATCGGCGCGGACTTCAGCTTCTGACAGAAATTATCCATATTTCGCAGAATGTTGCTCCGAATATGCGCAGCCTTTCGGTGAGTGCCATGCGGGTCTGATTCGTCCGCAGCGTCTTGGTGAGTGAACCCACACACTTCCCTGAAAGACCCTGAAAGGACGATCATGCGCCTCTTGCTGGCTTGTACCTGTTTGACTCCCGTATCGCTGCTGCTCCCCCAGGCTGCGGCGCTTGCCGAAACCAGCGTGACCACCGCGCGTACCACGCCGATCGCGACCGCCACGGCCAACAATGGCGCTGCCGACAGCATCAAGATCACCTCGGCTGGATCGATCAAGCCTGCATCGGGAGGCGTTGCGGTGACGGTCAACAGCAACCACAATGTCACCAACGAAGGCACCATCCAGACCACCGATGCCAGCAATTCCGCCGGGATCGTCGCGGCCGCGGGGACCAGCGCGACCATCACCAACTCGGGCACGATCACCATCGACGAGACCTTTGCGCCGACCGACACCGACAATGACGGCGATCTCGACGGACCGTTTGCGCAAGGCCAGAACCGCTTCGGCATCCGCACCCTGGGCGCGCTCACCGGATCGGTGATCAACGCTGGCACCATCACCATCGAGGGCAATTCGAGCGCGGGCATCAGCCTGGAGGGCCCTTTGACCGGATCGCTGACCAGCAGCGGTTCGGTATCGGTGCGCGGCGACAATTCCGCCGGAATCCGCGCCGGTGCGGTCAGCGGCAATGTCGCGCTCACCGGCTCGATCGCGACTGTCGGCGCGAACGCCATCGGTGTTGCGCTGACCGGGCCGATCGGCGGCGCGCTCACCGTGCAGGGCAGCATCACCTCCACCGGCTATCGCAGCGCCACCCCGCCTGCCGATGTCAGCAAGCTCGATGCCGATGATCTGCTGCAGGGCGGCCCGGCGCTGCAGGTGTCAGGTTCGGTCGCAGGCGGCATCCTGCTCGATGTACCGCCGCCCAACACCAAGCCCGATGACAAGGATGAGGACAAGGACGGGATCGAGGACGACAAGGAAGGTACCGCGACGATCACGTCGTTCGGCTCGGCCGCTGCCGTGCAGATCGGCTCGGCGACCGGCGCGGTCGCCATCGGCGCGGTGGGCGGCAGCGCGGCTGCGGGCAACGGCCTGGTGATCAACGGCCGCATCCTGGGCAGCGGCGTCTACAAGGATGTCGCGGGCAACGGTCTGGTGATCGGCGGCCTCGGCCAGGCCACCACCATTACCGGCGGCGTGCTCAACAACGGCGCGGTCTCCGCTGCATCGAACGGAGGCAACGCCACCGCGATCCGCATCGGCGCGCTCGCCAGCGTGCCGGGATTGCGCAACACCGGCACGATCGAGGCGGGTGGCGGCTCGGTCGCCGCCAACCAGGTGCGCGCGGTGGTGATCGATGCGGGCGGATCGCTCGCAGGGATCACCAACAGCGGTAGGATCACCGCCAACGCAGCGGGCGAGGGTTCTGCCGTCGCGATCGCCGACCTGTCGGGATCGCTCCGCACGATCGAGAACAGCGGCACGATCAGCGCGGTTGCCGCCAAACCCGCAGCGGGCCGCGCGATCGCGATCGATCTGGCCGCCAACACCAGCGGTGCCACCATCCGCCAGAGCGCGGCGACGCCCACGGGCAAGCCTTCGATTACCGGCGATATCCGGCTGGGATCGGGCAGTGATCTGCTCGAGGTGTCGGCTGGCACGATCACCGGCGCGATGCAGTTCGGTGCGGGCAGCAACCGGTTGCTGGCGAGCGGCGAAGCGCTGCTCACCGGTGATGCGACCTTCGGCAGCGGCGCCGATACGGTGCAGCTGGCAGGCAAGTCGGCGCTGGTCGGCAGGCTGGACCTGGGCGGCGGCGCCGACACGCTCGCGCTCTCTGGCTCCGCGCAGTTCCGCGGCACGCTGGCGGGTGCCGGGCAGGCAGCGGTGACGGTTGCGGGGGGATCGCTTGGCATCACCAGCCCCGGAACCGTGACGCTGGGCTCGCTCGCGGTCACCGACCAGGGCATGCTCGGCGTGACCATCGACGGCAAGGCGGGCACCGCCACCCGGCTCGACGTCGCAGGTGACGCCAGTTTTGGCGCAGGCTCGCGGCTGGGCGTGACCCTGGTCAATGTCAGTCAGTCGGAAGGGACCTACCAGATCCTGTCGGCAGGCCGGCTGACGGGCAGCGCCAATCTCGTCGCCTCCAGCATCGCGCTGCCGTTCCTGTTCAAGTCAAGCGTGACGGGCAATGACGCCGCGGGCACCGTTGCGGTCGACATCAAGCGCAAGACCGCCACCGAGCTCAGCCTTTCGGCCTCGCAGGCGCGCGCCTATGATGCGGTGTTCAAGGCGCTGGACAGCGATGCACAGGTGGCAAACAGCTTCCTGTCGATCGCCAATGCCGAGCAGGCGGGCGCCGCGGTGCAGCAGATGCTGCCCGATCACGCCGGGGGAACCTTCGCCACCGTGACCCAGGGCTCGCGCGCGACCGCGCGGTTCCTCACCGATACCGCAGCGCCCTATAGCGATCAGGGCGGCTGGGGCTTCTGGCTGCAGCAGACCGTTTGGGGCAGCGAAAAGGCCAACCGGGGCACCGCCGCATTCGACACCAGCGGCTGGGGTGCAACCGGCGGGGCTGAGATCAAGGCAGGCGATGTCGGCAGGTTTGGCGTCTCGCTCGCCTATCTCAACGGCAAGAACCACGATCAGGACACCGGCAACGAGGTGCGGTCTGACCAGTATGAGCTGGCGGCGCACTGGCGCGGCGACTGGGGCCCGCTGCGCGCCTTTGCCCGCGGTTCGTTCGCGCAGATCGACTTTGAAGGCACGCGCCGCTTCGCCTTTGCGCAAGGCACCAATGTGATCGAACGCAATGCCCGCGGAACCTGGTCGGGCCAGCTCTACAGCGCCTCGGCGGGGCTGGGCTATGAGGCGAAGATCGGCAGGCGCTTTGCGCTGCGGCCTTCGGCCTCGATCGACTATTACCGGCTCGACGAGGACGGCTTTGCCGAGACCGGCGGCGGCGATGCGTTCAACCTGACGGTGGACAAGCGCAGCAGCGACGAGATCGCGGTCAACGGCACGCTGGTGGCGGGCTATGACCTCGGCAGCCTGGCAGCGGACGCGGTGTGGCTGCGTGCCGAGATCGAAGGCGGGCGCCGCCAGATCATCGGCGGCTCGCTCGGCGCGACCACCGCGCGCTTCAAGGGCGGCGCGGCGTTCAGTTTGCTCCCCGATGCGCGCAACGATGGGTGGATCGGCGGGCTGAGGCTGGTCGGCGGACAGAGCGGCTTTTCGCTGGCGGGCGAAGTCGGCGCCGAGGAGCAATATGAGAAGATTGCCCTCAACGCCCGGGTGTCGCTGCGCGTCGGCTTCTAGCGGCTGCGCCTATCCGGTGTGCCGCCTGAGAAACGCATCGAACAAGGCCGGCCATTGCCCTGCGGGGGCATTGGCCGGCCCGATGCCGAAGCCATGCCCGCCTTCCTCGAAGTAATGCGTTTCGACCGGACGACCGGCGGCGAGCATCGCGTCCATGAACAGCGCGCTGTTGGGATAGGGCACCGCCGTATCGTCGAGCGCGTGGACCAGGAAGGTGGGCGGTGTGGCCGCATCGACATGAAGCGCCGGTGAGCGAAGCGCGATGCGGTCAGCGCCGGGCGACGGGCCCAGCAGCGTCTCGGCCGACAAGCCATGGGTGTGCGGCGCGCTCGCGGCAATCACCGGATAGATCAACCCCGCGCTCATTGGCCTCGCGTCCAGACTGTCCGCCACGTCGCGGGGAGCATAGACCTGGTCCTCGCTCACGGTAATCAGCGAGGCAGCCAGATGGCCCCCGGCGGAAAAGCCCAGCACCGCAACCGTGGCCGGATCGATCGCATAGCTCTGCGCACGCGCGCGGATGATCCGCATCGCCCTTTGCGCATCCTGCAGCGGCACATTCCATCGCTCGGCCCAGCCTTCGCCAGGCAGGCGGTAGACCAGCACGAAGACGGTATAACCCAGCGCGGTCAGCACCCGGGCGACATCGGTCCCCTCGTTGCGGATCGAGACGAAATTGTAGGCGCCGCCGGGGATGGTCAGCACGGCGCGGCCATTGCTCTTCTCTGGCCGGAAGACACGCATCTCGGGGCGCGCGACGCCGGTGATGAACACCGGATCGAGCGTGGCCGATCGGATCGGCGCGCTGGCGGGGGCACCGGGCGGGGGGCCATCCCACAGCGCGATCGATGGCGCTGTGGTCCATTCGGGCGGCAGCGGGCCGGTGCCCTGCGGGATCTGCAGCGCCTCGCGTGCATCGAGTGCGGGCACGTTCATCAGCAACACTCCACTCGCCAGCAGCATCTGCCTGCGGTTGACCTGCCAGCGCATTGCGTTCTCCCGCGGATCGATGCCGGGGCATCGGGGTGGTTCGTCCTTGCTATCATCGTGGCACGCTTGATCACAAAAGAGAAGATTGCGCAATCGATTGCTCTTGCCTAAGGTCGCCGACAAGCGTTGCCCGCAAGGGCGACGGACAAGGGGCGAGGGTCTTGCAAATATGCCTTTTGACGGGGGCAGCGGCGGCTTTCAGGTGACTGCACCGCGGTGCCCGGGCGGCATCCCCTTCGGAATATGGTGTAACGTTTACGCGGGGGCAGGCCCCTGCTGCGGCTGGGAAAGGGAATTTGGAATATGGTAACCGGTGTGGGCACAACAGACGAAGCGGTTGTGCTTGCAACATCTCACGCGCCCACCGTCTGGACCGCGGGCGATCTGGCAACGCTGATGCGCGACCCTGCCAACACCATTCCCGCCTTCGCGCTGGACAGCAGCGCGCGGGTTCCCGGCTTCGATCTGTGGGACATGTGGCCGGTCGAGCATGAAGATGGCCGCCTGCCGCGCTTCGACGGCGCCGCTTTGTGGATGGTGCTGGCAGCTACCGTCGAGCCCGATCCCGATTCCCGCCACATGGTTGCGCGCATCTATCTTGCCAGCGAACGCCATGGCCGCTGGACGCTGCACCAGCCGGTGTTTCCGGAAGGCTTCACCCCCGGCGACCGCGAATGGTCGGGATCGGCGGTGCTCGACGACACAGGCACGCGGCTCACCGTCCACTTCACCGCCGCCGGGCGTCGCAACGTGCCCGGGCCCAGCCTGGAGCAGCGCCTGTTCGAGGCGAGCTGCAGTTTTGCCGCCACCGATGGCGGGATCATCCTGTCCGACTGGTCGGCACCGCAGGAAACCGCGGTCGCCGACGGGATCGACTACCAGGTCGCCAACCAGACCGAAGGCCGCGGCGGCGAAATCCTGGGCTTTCGCGATCCCGGCTTTTTCCGCGATTCCACCACGGGCCGCGCCTACCTGTTCTTTACCGGATCGTGCGCGCGTTCGTCCTCGCGGTGGACGGGCAATATCGGGGTCGCGCGGCAGGACGACGCCGGCGGCGCGTGGCAGATGCTGCCCCCGGTGCTCAGTGCGGCGGGCGTCAACAACGAGCTCGAACGCCCGCACATGCGCCAGCGTGGCGGGCACTACTATCTGTTCTGGTCGACCCAGGCGAAGGTCTTTGCCGAGGACATCGTGGCACCCACCGGGCTGTATGGCGCGGTGGCGTCTTCGCCATTGGGTCCGTTCACGCTGCTCAACGGCACCGGGCTGGTTGCAGGCACCCCGCCCGAATGCCCCGCGCAGGAATACAGCTGGTGGGTGCTGGACGACCTGCAGGTGATCGGGTTCGCAGACTTCCCCGGCATCCGCGACATGGGGCTGATCGTCGACGCCGCGCAGCGCCGCGCGCATTTTGCGGGTTATCCCGCGCCGTTCTTTCGCATCGCGCTCGACGGCGCGACGGCGCGCGTGGTCGGCTGACGCCAGCGCAGGGTCTCAGGTCGATCCGCGGATGATCAGCTGCGGTTCGATCTGCTGCGAGACGGTGTCCTCGCCCGCAATCCGCCGGAACAGCGTCTCGGTGAGCAGTTGCGCGCCGTGGCGTAGCTGCTGGTCGATGGTGCTGAGCGGCGGCGCCATATGCTCTCCGATCGGTAGGCCGTCATAGCCGATTACCCTGACGTCTTCGGGCACGCGCTGGCCCAGATCGCGCAGCGCGCGGATGACGCTGATCGCGGTGACATCCGATCCCGCGACGATCCCGTCGGGCATGTGCGGCAGCGCCGCGAGCTTTTCGCGGACATCGGCATAAGCGGCGTCGGGCTCGAAATGGGTCGGGATTTCCTCGAGCGGTGCCAGTCCCGCATCGATCAGCGCCGCACGCGCGCCATCGGCGCGCTCGCCGAATTCGGAACCCTTGATCGGCCCGGCATAGGCAATCCGGGTGCAGCCGCGCTCGACCAGATGCATCGTCGCCATGCGCCCGCCCAGACGGTTGTCCGAGCCGATCGAGCAATGGTGCTGATCGGGCGAATGCCCGCCCCACACCACCATCGGCTGGTAGCGCCGGGATACCGTCTCGATGACATGGAACTGGTCCGATTGCCCCACCACGACGATGCCATCGACCCGCCCGCTGCCGATAAAGCGGTCCATCCAGCGGTCGTTGCGCGGCAGCACGCGCGAGAGCAGCATGTCATAGCCGTTCTCAGCGAAGGCATCGGCCAGAAAGCCGGTCATGGTGTTGAAGAACGGGTCGGAGAGGTGCTGCAGCGCCTCGTGGCCCAGCGGAACCAGCACGCCGATGGTCATGGTGCGCTGGGTGCGCAGGTTGCGCGCGGCGATGTTGGGCTGATAGCCCAATTTCTCGGCCAGTGCGGCTATGCGCTTGCGGGTTTCCTCGCTGACGCGGCCCGATCCGGTCAGCGCGCGTGAGGCGGTCGCCGTGGAAACCCCGGCGAGTTCGGAAAATTCCTTCAGATTCTTGACGCTGACCATCGGATCCTTCGTATCCGCCCGTGCGGTGCGGGCAGAGGCTGCTGACACCCCGCACACTTCCTACACGCGGCTGCGCATCGGGCCAATGGCCGATATACCATTACTTCAGGCTGGCCCGCTCGGCCGCGTCGATTTCCGCGATCATGCGAGGACCGGTGTCGAGCCGCAGCGATGGAAACGCCCCGGCTGTCACCGGCTGCCAGACGGGCAGCGCGCTGGCGCTGGGCACGCCGGTGGCGGCAAATGCGACCAGCGCCTGCGACATCTGCTTGGCCAGCGCGCGCCCCCCTGCGCCGCCGCCGGTCATCGACGCGCAGGCGGCGGCATTGTCGAACCAGAAGGGGATGTCGAGGCAGTGGAACGATCGCGGTCGTCCCTCCAGGATCGGGGTCGCCCAAGTGAACCAGTACAGATAGGTGGGGGCGGCGTCGGCGGCGATCCGGCGCGCGGCCTGATCGATCACCGCCTGCCGGATGGGAGCCGTGGCGATACGGCTCCACAGGTCGAACGCAGAGGCATCGGGGTTCGCGGCACGGAAGGCGCGCACGATGGCCTCGCCTTGCCCGGGGACGAAGCGTTCGGCGCGCGCGTGCAAGCCCTGCTCGGTCATCGCCTCGACCTCCGGCTGGTTGATCCCGGTGACGAACTCGTTGAGCGTCGAGCCGATGATCAGCGGGACCTTGGGATCGGTCAGCGGCACGCCGGGCGCGCCGGGTGTCGGCAGGATGTTGCGGCCATCGACCACGGGGGCGAAATTGAGCATCTGTGCGATGCGGCGCACGTCGATGAAGCCGTCGAAGCCGGGGTTGATCTTCGCCATGACCTTTTCGGCGGCTGCGCGCAGCGTGGCATAGGGCAGCGCCTGCAGCGCCGCGATATCGCCCCTGGCGATCCCCAGCTCTGCCAGCAGCAAGGCCGAAAGCCGCGCACTGCGATCGGGGGTGTTGAACATCGCGAACGATCCGCTGAGGATCGCCGCACGGTGGAACAGGCCGCGCGCGGCGGGCATCGCCATCAGCGCGGTGACCTTGGCACCGCCCCCCGACTGGCCGAAGATGGTGACGCGGTCGGGGTCGCCGCCGAAGCGCGCGATGTTGTCGCGTACCCAGGCGAGCGCCGCGACGATGTCGAGCATGCCGACATTGCCTGAATCTTCAAAGCCCTCGCCCCAGGACGACAGATCGAGAAAGCCCAGCAGGTTGAGCCGGTGGTTGAGCGTGACCACCACGGCATCACCGGTGCGGGCGAGGTTCTCGCCGTCAAAGGCGGGGATGTCATGCCCCGATCCCGCGGCAAAACCGCCGCCGTGCAGCCAGACCAGCACCGGGCGGCGCGCGTCGTAAAGCCCGGGCGTCCAGATATTGAGACGCAGGCAGTCCTCGTCCTCGACCGCATCGTTCCAGCGGAAGATGAAGGCCTCTTCGTCGTTGAACCGTCCGGTGCCCTTGTCCTGCGGAGCGATCGGGCCATAATGCAGCGCCGAGCGCACACCCTGCCAGGGGGCTACCGGCCGGGGCGGGCGAAAGCGGTTGGCGCCGCCTGTCGGCGCGGCATAGGGCACGCCCTTGAAGATCGTGACCCGCCCCTTGCGATAGCCGCGCAGCCGCCCGCTCGCGGTCCTGGCGGTGACCTGCGCAGGGTCGGTGCTGATTTCGGGATTGGCGGGGTCGGGGGCAGGTGTCTTGGCATCGGCCAGGCTGGCGGATGCAGGACAGAGCGCAAGGCCGGTGGCCAGCGCAGCCCCCGTCATGATCCCGCGACGATCGGGATCGGTGGGCGAGGCGGGGCTGGCTTCCTCCGGCTTGGGCATGGCATGGGCCTCCAGCGACGCGGCACGCGGCGTGCCGTCCGTCGCCGGAAGCACGCCGCGTGCACGAGCTCAGTTGGTGTTGACGCGGAAGGTGATGCCGAAGGTGCGCGGGCGGGGCCCGGCCAGCAGCGTCGGGCCGTTGGCAGATGTCGGCCCGCGCAGATCGGACAGGTTGTCGCCGAACAGCCGCACTTCATAGCGGTCGAAGCGCACGCCCAGGCTGGCCTGATACAGCTCGTACGGATCGATCTCGTCGACCACCGCATCGCCCAGCCGCGATCGGCCGATAAAGGTGGCCGAACTGGTGGCGAAGAGTTCGACATTGCCGATCTTGCGCTCGTAGCTCGCATCCAGGCGGAAGTTGTGCTCGGGCGTGTTGAGCAACCTCAGCCCGTTGGCGATGCGCGGATCGGCACCGGCAAAGGCGGGGCGCACGCGGGTGAACTTGGAATCGTTGATGTTGCCGATGGCGTTGATCGTGAGGCCGGGCAGCGGCGTGCGCCAGGTCGCCTCGATATCGATCCCCTGCGCCTTGCCGTCGCCCAGATTGGCGAACGCCGACAGGCCGATCGAGGTGTTGAATGCGCTCTGGATGTTGGTGTACTTGATGTCGTACAGGCTGACCGCGACGCGCAGTGCGCCATCGAACAGCGATCCCTTCACGCCCACTTCGAGGTTGCGCAACTTGTCCGGCGTCAGCGAGATGTCGCTGGGCACGCCATCGGCGATCACCGCATCGGCCTGTGCCTGCGATTGCAGGATGCCGCTGCGGAAGCCTGTTCCGGCGTTGAAGAACATCATCCAGTCGGGCGACGGATTGATTGCGATGTTGGCACGCCAGGTCAGCGCATCGGGCTTGGCCCGGCTGGCCACCGCAACGCCGTTCGAGATCGAATCCGATTCGCGCTCGTCCTTGAAGTAGCGAAGGCCGACCAGCGGCGTGATCAGGCCGTCGAACAGCTCGTAGCTGGCTTCGGTGAACAGCGCCGCGTTTTCGGTCTTGGTGATCGTCCGCCCGCTCAGCGCAAAGGCCGGGAAGGTCAGGTTGAAGGTATAGAGGCTGCGGGCGTTCTGGTAGAAGATCCCGGCAACGCCCTTGAACGGACCGGGGGTCGAGGTCGCCAGCCGCAGTTCGTTGACGAAGTTGCGCGCATCGCCGCCATTTTCGAGAACCCCGATGCCCAGCGGCGCGCCGAGGTTGAGACCGACCTGGAAACCGCCGGGAAGCGACTTCTGGTAGGAGGTCGCGTTGGTCAGCGTGAAATCGCCGATCTCGCGGGTGATGGTGTTCGACGCATACCAGGCGCGGCGACGGTCGAAACCGACGACATCGCCCTGGAAAGAGGCGAACGGCGGATCGAGCGAGTTGATGACGTTGAGGTACTTCTGGTCGGTGCTGAAATACCAGGCGCGGGTGCGCACCGTGGTCTTGTCATCGGCCTGCCACAGCAGCACCGCCTGGATGTCCTTGGCGGTGGCGTCGTTGGCGTTGCGCTCGCGCGGGACACCGGTGGGGGCACCGGCAAAGATATCGGCAGTGCCCGACCGGCGGTCATAGCCGCCGCTGATCCGCAGGCCCAATTTGCCGGGAACGATGGGCACCGAAAACGCCGCCGCACCGCGATAATTGGGATCGCCTGCCGATCGCGTGCCCGACAGCTCGACCTCGCCGGCATAGGTCACCTGGTCCAGGTCCGGGTTCTTGGTGCGATAGATGATCGTGCCGGCCGACGAACCAAGGCCATACAGCGTGCCCTGGGGGCCGCGCAGCACTTCCACCTGTTCGATATCGAAATATTGCACCGGCGGCGCGGCCTGGTTGTTGGGCACGCCAAACGGGGTGTCGTCGAGATAATAGCCGATCAGGCCATCGCCGATCGGGCCGCCTGCGCCCGAGCCGCGGAACGAGAAGATGCGATAGCCCGCGCCGATTTCCTGCGCCTGCGATGCGCCCGGGATCAGTTGGATGAGATCCGAGCCATCGCGGATGTTGCGCTCCTTGAGCGTACCGCCATCGAACGCCTGGATGGCATAAGGCACCTTGTCGAGCGTGACCGCGCCAGTCTTGCTGGCGGTGACGACGATCTCGCCGCCCGCCGGGGCATCATCGTCCTGCGATGCGCTGTCTTGCGCATGCGCCGGCAGCGCAAACAGCGCGGCGGCAGCGGCGGCGCCTGCAAGCCGGGTGCGCACGGCACGGAAACGGAAACTGGCCTTCATGAGATCCTCCCTAGGTTCTGGTTTTTGCGTAATCGATTGTGCAAATAGTGTCAAACTGGCTCTTTATCGTGGCGCCTCAGCCCGATGCGGCGGCGCGGTCGCGGAAAGCCGCGCCCAGCGCGAGTTTCCACGAGGCGATGAAGGTGCGTGATGCGCGGGATCTGGGGGCGATGAAATCAAAGCCATGATAGGCGCCCGGAACCACCAGCAATTGTGTCGGCACGGCGTGCGCGATCAGCCTTTGCGCATAAGCGATGTTTTCATCGACGAACAGGTCGATCGCGCCGACGCCGATAAAGGTCGGCGGCAGCCCGGACAGATCGCTGGTGCGCGCAGGCACCGCGCCGCTCGGCACGCGATCGCTTCCGGCGGGCACCCCCATCAGGCTGCTCCATCCGACCGCGTTGCCTGCCTCGTTCCAGCCGATGGTGCCGATGAACGGCGGCACGCGGCGGGTGGTGCCGGTGCGGTCGTCGAGCATGGGATAGATCAGTACCTGATAGCACAGCGGGACGCTGCCGCGGTCGCGCGCGGCAATCGCCAGCATCGCGGCCATGCCGCCGCCTGCGCTTTCGCCCATCACCGCGATCGAGTTGGGGTTCACGCCCAGTTCGGCGGCATTGGCGTGCAGCCAGACCAATGCCGTGTGGCAATCCTCCAGCGGGCCGGGAAACACGGTTTCGGGCGACAGCCGGTATTCGACCTCGACCACCACGCAGTCGAGCTCTTCGGCCAGCTGCTGCGATGCGACGAACGTGTCCTGCATCCGGCCCAGGATGAAGCCGCCGCCATGGATGTGCAGCACCGCGGGGCGGTTGCCGCCATCGCGCCTGGCGCCGATCACCGCGATGCTGACCTCGGGCTGGCCCTTCGTGCCGGGGATGCGGCGCATCTCGATGGCGGGGGCAGGCGCGGGCATTGGCGCGGCGGGTGGCGGGACGCCCTGGCGCATCGCCAATATGGCCTTGTGATCGAGCGGATCGGGCAGCGGGCGCGACAGGATGAGCTCGGCGCCCTCGCGCAATTCGGGGTCGACCAGCATCAGCGGATCGATCTTTGCATGGGCAGTGCCGGCAGGGATCGCAGCGAGCGCCGCAGCACCCTTGCCGTTGAGCAGCGCAGGCATGGCCGCTGCGCCCAAGGCCGCGATGCCGAACGATCTGCGCGTGATTGTCACCTTCAAAACCCCCTCGCTGAGTCGCCCTTCTTGCGAGGCGCACCCTTTGTGTAATCGTTTTCATACATCTTGCAGCGAAGATTGCAATCGATTACGCACATCCTTGCCGCCAGATAAAAAGGCAAGGGTCCGGGCAGCGTTGCAAGCGGCCTGGAGGCGATCGGGAGAAGCGAAATGATGGTCAAAGCAATCGCGCAGATGCGCCGTACAGTGCGGGGGCTGGCAGTCCTGCTGCTCGCAGCGGCGTCGCTCCCGTCAGCACAGGCGCAGACCGCGCCATCTCCACCCGTGAAGATCGACGATGATGGCACGGTGCACGTCCCGGCGATGGCGGTGCCGGTGTCCTCGATGCTCAGCCCCGAGGCGAAGCAGTATCTCACCGACCATCTCAAGGCGATGCAGGACCCGGTTCAGGTGCAGCAGAACAATGGCGTTCCGGTGTTCATGGAGCCCTATCTCGCCGAGGCCAAGGCGATGTTTGCCTACACCTTGACCGAACGCCGCATCGCCGGAGTGCGCGTGTTCGACTATGCGCCCAAGGCCGGAATCGCGAAGAGGAACGCGCGGCGGGTGCTGATCAACTTGCACGGTGGCGGCTTCATGGGCTGCTTTCCCGCCTGCGCCGAACTGGAGTCGATCCCCGTTGCGACATTGGGCGAAATCCGTGTGGTCTCGGTGGATTACCGTCAGGGGCCCGAACACAAGTTCCCCGCGGCGAGCGAGGATGTCGCACAGGTCTATCGCGAGCTGCTCAAGACCTATCCCGCTGCCAATATCGGCATCTACGGCTGTTCGGCGGGCGGGATGCTCACCGGAATGGCCACCGCCTGGTTCCAGAAGCACGGCCTTCCGCGGCCCGGCGCGGTCGGCATCCTGTGCGCGGGGCTTACCACCTCGGCCAACGGCTTTGGCGGCGACGCTGATTACATGACCGCCGCGGTGGGCGAGGCGCGGCCCGCCCCGCAATGGCCGCCAAACGGCGATGCCCCCTGGACCGCTTTGCCCTATTTCGCGGGCTCCGATCCCACTGATCCGCTGGTGGCGCCGGGCTCTTCCGACGAAGTGCTGCGCCAGTTTCCGCCAACGCTGATCATCACCGGCACCCGCGGGTTCGAGCTATCCTCGGCGGTCAATACCCACAGCCGGATGGTGGCTCTGGGGGTCGATGCCGATCTGCATGTCTGGGAAGGGCTGTTCCACGGCTTTTTCTACAAGCCCGACATGCCCGAATCACGCCAGGCCTATGACGTGATCCTCAAATTCTTCGATCGCAATCTGGGGCAGTAGGCGATCAGGCCTGCGCGCCGAAGGGGGTGTGCAGGCTCGACTTCCAGGCCTGGGTGAACTCGCGCGCGATGCGCGCTTCGGGCACCACGAAATCGAAGGCGTGATAGGCGCCGGGGCTGATGTGCATCTGCGTCGGCACGCCCGATGCGATCAGCCTGCGCCCGAATTCCAGATCCTCGTCGATGAACAGGTCGAGCGTGCCCACGCCGATGAAGCTGGGCGGAAAGCCCGCAAGATCGATGAGCCGCGCAGGCACGCTGCCTGCCGGCACGCTGTCCGATCCTGCCGGAACACCCAGAAAGCTCGACCAGCCAAAACGGTTGGCCTCGGCCGACCAGCCGATCGTTCCGATATGCGGCGGGACCATGCGGGCGCTGCCGGTGCGGTCGTCGAGCATCGGATAGAGCATGACCAGCATGCAGGGCTGAACGGTGCGCGAATCGCGCGCCATCTGCGCCACCATCGCGGCCAGCCCGCCGCCTGCGCTCTCGCCCATGATGGCGATGCGCCGCGGGTCGATTCCCAGTTCGCCAGCGTTGGCGACCATCCATTCGAACGCGGCGAAATTGTCGAGCACAGGGCCGGGAAACGGGGTTTCGGGTGCCAACCGATAATCGACATTGACCACCACCGCGTCGAACTCCGCCGCCAGTGTCTGGCTGAACGAAGTCATGTTGCGCGCGCGGCCCGAGATCATGCCGCCGCCATGGATGTGCAGGATCGCCGGGCGCGGGGTGGAGTCAGGGCGCGCTCCGATCAGCTCGACCGCCACGGCAGGCGCGCCCGGCGGGCCGGGGACCTGCCGTACCGTCACGGAGGGCGCAGGCGCGCTCAATAGCGGCGGCGGCACCCAGGATGCGCGCACCGCGGGTAGCGTCTCGCGGCTGATCGGCGGGAAGGTCTGCGCCAGCATCGCGCGCGCAGCTTCGCGCAGTTCGCCGTCGACCAGCGCCAGCGGGTCGGGCGCGGGGCTCGCCGCCGTGGCAGCGTGGATCAGCCAGCCCGGCACAACGCCGGTCAGCAGTGACAGCGCACCTGCACCAAGTGCGAGCCGGGTCAGATGCCTGCGACTGATATCCATCTGCCTGTTCCTTGCCGATCGGTCCCTGGAGAGCATTTCCTAGGTTCAATTCGGACCGACGCCAAGCAAAGGATGGGGGCAGGCGCGGCTTCGCCAATCGGCCCAATCGGTCCTTTCTATCTCTCTGATGGGCTTTCCTTGTTTGGGAGATCGCGCCGCAGGGATTATTCTGGTCGCCATCAGATCCAGAAGGAGAGCAGCCATGGACATGAAGACAAGCGGAATGGGCGGCAACTGCCCGTTTTCGAACAAGGATGGCGGCGTCAGATCGCTGCTGGGGCGGACCAACCGCGACTGGTGGCCCGACTCGCTGCAGCTCGATATCCTGACGCAGAACGGCACCTCGCCCGACCCGATGGGGCCGGATTTCGATTATGCGCAGGCCTTCGCCAAGCTCGATTATGCCGCGCTCAAGGCAGACCTGAAAGCGCTGATGACCGACTCGCAGCCGTGGTGGCCGGCGGATTACGGGCACTACGGCCCGTTCTTCATCCGTATGGCCTGGCACTCGGCGGGCACCTATCGCACCGCCGATGGCCGCGGCGGATCAAGCAGCGGCCAGCAGCGCTTCGCCCCGCTCAACAGCTGGCCCGACAACGGCAATCTCGACAAGGCGCGGCGCCTGTTGTGGCCGATCAAGCAGAAGTACGGCAAGCACATCAGCTGGGCCGATCTGTTCATCCTGACCGGCAATGTCGCGATCGAGTCGATGGGCGGCCCGGTGTTCGGCTTTGGCGGCGGCCGCAAGGACGTGTTCGAGCCCGAGCGCGATGTCTATTGGGGCACCGAGGAAGCCTGGGTCGATACCGGCGCGGAAACCCGCATCAATCCCGAAAAGGGCTGGGAGCTGGAAAACCCGCTCGCCGCGATCCAGATGGGGCTGATCTACGTCAACCCCGAAGGCCCGGGCGGCAACCCTGATCCGTTGCAATCGGCCCGTGACATGCGGCTGACCTTCGAGCGCATGGCTATGAACGACGAGGAAACCGTCGCACTGACCGCAGGCGGCCACGCCTTCGGCAAGGCACATGGCGCGGTGCCTGCCGATCAGCTGAGCGGCGCGCCCGAATCCGAAGCGATGGAGCTGATGGGCTTTGGCTGGGCGACCGATGCCGAGCAGATCAACCAGGGCCACATCACCACATCGGGAATCGAGGGTGCATGGACGCCCAATCCCACGGCCTGGGGCGGCGACTATTTCCGGCTGCTGTTCAAGTACGACTTCGAGCTGGTGCGCAGCCCGGCGGGCGCGCAGCAGTGGCAGCCGATCAACCCCGACCCCGAGGACATGGCCCCCGACGCACGCGATCCTTCCAAGCGCGTGCCGACGATGATGACCACCGCCGACATGGCGCTGAAGATGGACCCGGAATATCGCAAGATTTCCGAACGCTTCCGCGACGACCAGTCGGCGCTCGACGATGCCTTTGCCCGCGCATGGTTCAAGCTGACCCATCGCGACATGGGGCCCAAGGTCCGCTATCTCGGCCCCGAGGTTCCGGCAGAAGACCTGATCTGGCAGGATCCGGTGCCCGCCGGCACCATGCCTTCGCAGGCGACGGTCGATGGCTTCAAGGCAGCGATCCTGGCGAGCGGCCACAGCATCAGCGAGCTGGTCAAGGCGGCATGGGCATCGGCATCGACCTATCGCCGGTCGGACCATCGCGGCGGTGCCAATGGCGCGCGGGTAAGGCTCGCGCCGCAGAAGGACTGGGCGGTCAACGATCCTGAAGAGCTGGCAGCGGTGCTGGCGACGATCGATCGTCTGCGCGGGGATCTGTCGATGGCCGACGCGATCGTGCTGGCTGGCACCGCAGCGGTCGAAAAGGCGGCACGCGATGCCGGGTTCGATGTCAGCGTGCCGTTCACCGGTGGCAGGGGCGATGCCAGCGCCGAACAGACCGATGCCGAGAGCTTCGAGCCGCTCGAGCCGCGGGCGGATGCGTTCCGCAACTATCTGGCGACCAAGCAGAGCGTGAAGACCGAAGAGCTGATGCTCGACCGCGCGCATCTGCTCGGCCTCTCGATCCCGCAGATGGCGGTGCTGGTGGCGGGTCTGCGCGTGCTGGGCGCCAATGCGGGCAACTCTGCGCATGGCGTGCTCACCGATCGGCCGGGGCAGCTGACCAACGACTTCTTCGTCAACCTGCTCGATATGGGCACGGCGTGGAAGGTGGTAGACACCAGCAGCGACGAGGAGTTCGTCGGCACCGATCGCGCCACCGGAGAGCAGCGCTGGACCGCCACCCGCACCGATCTGGTGTTCGGTTCCAACTCGCAGCTGCGTTCGGTGTCCGAGGTCTATGCCGAGCGCGGCAACGAGGCGAAGTTCGTCGATGACTTCATCGCCGCCTGGACCAAGGTGATGAACGCCGACCGGTTCGACGTGCAGTAAGCGCGCGGCCGACGCGCCAAAACGCAAGGCCCCGGCGGTGCAACCGTCCGGGGCCTTGCCGTTTCCGATCGCCAGGTTGCGCTGACGTTTCGGGGTAAAGCGTTGTGTCGAAAGGGAACCCATCGGCACCTGGGGCTTAAGTTACGGGACCTCCCGAAAAGGACCCGGCCATGACGACCGACACCAGCCCCGACAATGGCACCGACGAGCATCCCGATACCGTTTCCTATGAGGGATCCACCGGCGGCTGGGGCTCGATGCGCGGGATGGTGCAGACCATGGCGCGCGAAATGTCGTCCCCCGGCGCGCTGGCGACGCTGGCGACCCAGAACAAGACCGGCGGCTTCATGTGCACCAGCTGCGCCTGGGGCAAGCCCAAGCACCCGCATGCGTTCGAATTCTGCGAAAACGGCGCAAAGGCGACGCTCTGGGAGCTGACCAGCCACCGCTGCACCCCCGAATTCTTCGCCGAGCACACGGTGAGCGAACTGCGCGGCTGGAGCGACCATGACCTCGAGCATGTCGGCCGCCTGACCCATCCCATGCGCTTCGATGCAGCGAGCGACCATTATGTCGAATGCAGCTGGGACGAGGCGTTCACCGCGATCGGCGCCGAGCTCAGGAGCATCGATCCCAAATCGGCGGTGTTCTACGCATCGGGCCGCGCGAGCCTGGAGACCTCGTACCTCTATGCGCTGTTCGCGCGGCTCTATGGCCACAACAACCTGCCCGACAGCTCCAACATGTGCCACGAGACGACCTCGGTGACGCTCAACGAGCTGATCGGGTCGCCGGTCGGCACCTGCGTGCTCGAGGATTTCGAGGAATGCGACGCGATCTTCTTCTTCGGGCAGAACACCGGCACCAACAGCCCGCGCTTTCTGCACCCGCTGCAAAAGGCGGTCGAGCGCGGCTGCCGGATCGTGACCTTCAACCCGATCCGGGAAAAGGGTCTGCTCAGCTTCACCAACCCGCAGCGCGTCGGCCAGATGCTGACCGGCAGCGACACCGATCTGAGCTGCCAGTATCTGCAGGTCCGCGCCGGTGGCGATATCGCCGCGATCATGGGCTTGTGCAAATATGTATTCGCGCAGGACGATGCGCTGGGCGGGACGGTGATCGACCATGATTTCATCGCCCAACACTGCACCGGCTTCGACGCCTTCCGCGCCAGGGCCGATGCGACATCCTGGGAGCGGATCGAGCAGGAATCGGGTCTGAGCCGCGCCGATATCGAGGAGGCGGGCCGCGTCTATCTGGGGGCCGAGCGGGTCATTGGAGTCTATGGCATGGGCCTCACCCAGCACGTCCATGGCTTCGAGAACATCGCGATGCTGGTCAATCTGCTGCTGATGCGGGGGCATATCGGGCGCAAGGGCGCAGGCATCTGCCCGGTGCGCGGGCATTCTAACGTCCAGGGCCAGCGCACCGTGGGCATTTCCGAAAAGCCCGAGCTGGTGCCGCTCGACACGCTTGCCGAGCAGTTCGGCTTCGAGCCGCCGCGCGACACCGGAATGACCACGGTGGAGGTGTGCGAGGCGGTGCTCGATGGCAGCGCGAAGGCGTTCATCGGGCTGGGCGGCAACTTTCTGCGCGCCATTCCCGATCAGGGCCGGGTCGAGCCCGCCTGGGGCCAGCTGCAGCTCACGGTGCAGATCGCCACCAAGCTCAACCGGAACCATCTGTTCAACGGCCGCACCGCCTATCTGCTCCCGTGTCTCGGACGCAGCGAGGAAGACATCCAGGCGTCCGGCCCGCAGACC
The DNA here is from genome assembly GCF_001295965.1 of Blastomonas sp. AAP25. Lineage (NCBI taxonomy): Bacteria > Pseudomonadati > Pseudomonadota > Alphaproteobacteria > Sphingomonadales > Blastomonadaceae > Blastomonas > Blastomonas sp. AAP25. Next base: position 174,448 of record NZ_LJHP01000020.1, on the reverse strand, counting down.
GTGACGATCGAGGACAGCTTCAGCCATATCCATGGGTCGCTGGGTCATCGCACCCCCGCCAGCGAACATCTGATGTCCGAGACCGCGATCGTCGCCGGTATCGCCAAGGCGACGCTCGATCCCAATCCTCTGGTGCGCTGGGATGCGTGGACCGGCGACTACGCTTTGATCCGCGACCTGATCGCACAGACCTATCACGAGCAGTTCCACGACATGAACGCCCGGATGTTCGAGCCGGGCGGCTTCTATCGCGGCAACAGCGCGCGCGAGCGCATCTGGAAGACCGACAGCGGCAAGGCGGTGTTCACCGCGCCGCAGATGCTCGCTGCGACCGATATGGAAGACATGCCGGGGCGCTACCGGCTGGTCACGGTCCGCTCCAACGACCAGTTCAACACCACCATCTATGGCTATAGCGACCGGCTGCGCGGGATCGAGGGCACCCGCGATGTGGTGCTGATCAACCCGCAAGACATCGCCGCCGCAGGCCTGGTCGCGGGGCAGCGGATATCGCTGCTGGGCGATGCCGAGGACGGGCATGATCGCCGCATCGACAATCTGGAGGTGGTGCCGTTCGATCTGCCTTCGGGGACGATCGTGGGCTATTATCCCGAGCTCAACCCGCTGATCGCACTGTCGCACCATGATCGCACCTCGAAAACTCCGGCCAGCAAGGCCGTTCCCGTGCGGATCGCGGTGGGGGTCTGGCGATTGCCTTCGGCCACGGCACGCTGAGCCGGAACACGATCGCCCAGCGCTCAGCAGGGGGCGAGAACGAGGATCGGTAGACCGGCGAAGATGGTCGCGCCGATCGCGGTGATCTGGAGATAACGGGCCGTGCGCCCCAGCCCTTGTGATACATCCAGCCGCGCAGCGCGCCTGGCCAGCAGCGCGATCACCCCCAGCGCGACGAGCCACAAGCCGACCTGCGCAATCTGGCCGGCGGTGCGCGACAGGCCCAATGCGCCTGCGCATTGCGCGCCGTGCAGCGCATAGGCCAGCACGAACCACAACGCCCAGAGCAGCAGCCCCGACAGCAGGGCGATCACCGTCCTGGTCAGGGCGGACCTGCGCATCACAGCTTGGCCACCGCCAGCGCCAGCGCGCCGACCAGCGCGACCAGCCCGGTATAGCCATGCCACTGCGCGAGCACGCCCTGCGTCGCGACGGCCTGCATACCGATGCGGTGCCCGCGCGCTGCGGCCAGATGCATTGTCACCAAAATCAGCGCGTGCACCACCAGATAGGCCAGGATTGCGGCCTGCACCGCATGGCGCGCGTGCTCGGCAGGCGATCCGGTCATCATCGCGCCCGACGTCAGCGCGCCTGCTGCGACCGCAAGCATGCCCGCCCAGGCCAGCGCGCGCTGCCCCGCGGTTGCGGCACGCTGCGACCACAGGCCCGCACAGAGCAGCAGCGCCCCGCCGATTGCGGTAACCAGCAACGCTGCCATCGGCAGCACGCCGTGCGGGTTCTCTTGCACCGCACCCTCCCATCCCGGCGCGATCACCGAGAGAAAGGCGACCGCGAACAGCAACGATGCGAAAAGGCTGGCATTGGCGACCAGCAGCACCGCCGATCCCCACCAGCCCAGGCCGTGGCAATAGAACGGGCTCGCGGGCAGTCCCTCGATCGTCTCGGGCACAGCGGAGGTTGTGCCCTTTATCGGCGCCACCGGCCTGATCCAGCTCGCACACATCGCCGCGACCAGAACCACTGCGGCGGCCGCGACCCAGTAGAAGCCCGCCAGCATCGCCAGGAAGAACAGGCCGATGGTGAGCGCGGTAAGCGCGGGACGCATGGTGTTCGCCGGCAGCACCGCGACCGCCTCTGCCCGCCCGCTGACCGCGTCGATGATCAGCGTCTCGCGCACCCCGCGCGGGGCGCCGGCGAGCATGCCTTCGCCCATCGCCAGCGTGGTCGCGAGCATATCGAGCCGCGACGGGGTGAGGGTGCGGTCGTCGGTTTCCATGTCCGCGCGCGGCAGCGAGGCGAGGTTGTACGTGGGCGGCGGCAGCCGCATCGCCCAGTCGAGGCTGGTCGCGCGCCAGGGGTTGCGGCGGGTGCGCCGCCCCATGAAGAGTTGCAGCCCCATGTCGACCGCGAACAGCGCGAAGCCTGCGGCCATAATGAACCCGCCCACCGAGGAGATGAGGTTGAGCAGCTCCCATTCGGGATTGTCGGGATAGATGCTGACCCTGCGCGGCATGCCGAGCAGCCCGGTCAGGTGCATCACCAGGAACGTGCCGTGCACCCCGATGAAGATCAGCCAGAACGCTGCGGTCCCCAGTCCACGCACTGCGCGCCGCCCGGTGAAGTGCGGCATCCAGTACGTGATTGCCGCCAGCATCGGGAAGACGAAGCCACCGATCAGCACATAATGAAGATGCGCGGTGACAAACGCGGTGTCGTGCGCCTGCCAGTTGAACGGGATGGCGGCCAGCATCACGCCGGTCAGCCCGCCCAGCACGAAGGTGAGGAAGAAGCCGGTGATGTGCAGCATCGGCAGCGACCAGCGCGGCCGTCCGCTCCACAAGGTACCGATCCAGGCAAATATCTGCACCGATGTCGGCACCGCGACCAGCATCGAGGCGGCGGAAAAGAACGCCAGCGCCAGATGCGGAATGCCGATCGTGAACATGTGGTGCACCCACAGTCCGAAGCTCAGGAACACCATCGCCCAGATCGCTGCGACGATCATCGCATGGCCGATGATCGGCTGGCGCGCGAAGGTCGCGATCATCACCGACAGCGCGCCCGCGGCGGGGAGGAAGATGATGTACACCTCGGGATGGCCGAACAGCCAGAACAGGTGCTGCCACAGCACCGGATCGCCGCCGCGCGCCGGATCGAAGAACGCCCAGTCGAACGCGCGCTGCACCTCGAGCAGGATCGAGCCCAGGATCAGCGGCGGAAAGCCGATCAGCATCATCGCTGCCGTGCCCAGCATGTACCACGCGAACAGCGGCAGCCGCGTCAGCGCCATGCCCTCGGCGCGCAGCTTGAGGATCGACACGGTGATCTCCACCGCCGCACAGATCGCCGAAATCTCGACAAAGGTGATGCCCAGTAGCCAGACATCGGCGTTGATCCCCGGCGTGTGCACCTTGTCCGATAGCGGCGTGTACATGAACCATCCGCCATCGGGCGCGACGCCTGCCAGCATCGCCACCAGCAAGATCAGCCCGCCCAGCGCATAGCACCACCAGCCCAAGGCCGAGAGCCGCGGATAGGCCATGTCGCGCGCCCCCATCACCTTGGGCAGCAGATACAGCGCCAGCCCCTCCAGCATGGGAATCGCGAACAGGAACATCATGATCGTGCCGTGCATCGTGAACAGCTGGTTGTAGATGTCCGGGCCGACAAAGGCGGCGCGCGGGCTGGCCAGCTGGACGCGGATCAGCATCGCCAGCACGCCTCCGATGGCGAAATAGACGATCGCGGTGAGCATGAAGCGCAGCCCGATCGCGCCGTGATTGACCTCGCAGACGAAGCCGCGCCAGCCCGGCAGGCCGCGCCACACCGCGTCGAGTTCGGCATGCAGCGCGGCGGGATCGTGCGGGGTCACGGGCGGCTGGGCAGATGTCTGGTGCGTCGTCATGGCTGGCCCCCGGCTGAAGAACCGCGCGGGGCGGTGGCCAGCACCTCGAAGCGCATCCGGTCATGGCCGACGCCGCAATATTCGGCGCACTGGCCAAGATAGGTTCCGGGGGTATCGGCCTGGATCAGATGGCGGTTGGGCTTGCCGGGAACCGCATCCATCTTGCCCGCAAGCCTTGGCACCCAGAAGCTGTGGATCACATCGGTGGAGACGATCTCGACGATCACCGGCTCGCCTGCCGGGATCACCAGCCGGTCGGTGGTCGCGCCCTGCATGCCATCGGCGCCCAGCGGCGCGAACTGCCAGCCCCCTTGCGACGCGGTCGCGCGCCAGGTCGGCAGGCGGTCGTCGCGCACGAACTGACCCTCGCCGACCCACAAGGTTGCCGCCAGCAGCACGGTGAGCACGCTCATCGGAAAGGCGATGCCCAGCCACAGTATCCAACGCCGCTCGGCCTGCGTCGCCGAAGCAGCATCGCCACCCGTGACCCGCTTGCCCCGCCGCAGCGCGATCGCAAACAGCCCGATCACCAGCACGAAAGCGGCTGTGGCGACCAGCACCATCGCCGAGGTGAACACGAAAACCGATCGCGCCTGCGGGCCGCCGGGATCGAGCGTGGAGAGCGGACCCTGGCAGGCGGCCAGCAGCAAAAGGGAACCGAACAGGCATGCGCGCATTGGAAGAGCTGAACGGCTGCAGGAAAAACGAGCGCGATGACCGAAAAGACCAAGACCCTGCGCTCCGACCCCATTCTCTCGCGCCGCAGCTTCGACGAGACCGAATCGCGGATCGCCTTTGCCAGTCATCCGGTGCACGCGATGATGGTCGCCTTTCCGATTTCCGCCGCGTTCGGCACCTTCGGAGCGGATCTGCTCTATTGGGCCACCGGCGACGTGTTCTGGGCGCGCGCCGCGCTGTGGGCGATCGGATCGGGCTTCATCTTCGGCGTTCTGGCCGGCATGGTCGGCACGGTCGAACTGTTCGCGGTCCCGGGCATCCGGGTGCGCGCGGCAAGCTGGACGCATTTCATCCTCGCCATGACCCTGCTGTCGGTGCTGGGCGGCAACTGGGGCCTGAGGCTGGGCGACCCGGTCGGCGCGATCCTGCCTTATGGGGTGATGCTCTCTGCCCTGTGCGTCCTGATGACGGGCCTTACCGGTTGGCACGGCGGCAAGCTTGTGTTCGACTATCAAATCGGCACCCAACGCGGCAGCGACCAGGATTGAGGCTGGGTCATCCACTGCGGCCAATCGAGCGCCGGCACCGGCTTGGCGAGTACCAGCACCAGGATGCCGACCAGCACCAGAAGCACCGGGGCCAGCACCAGATAGGGTGAGGGCAGGCGCACCGTTCCGCGGGTCTCTGCGGTTTGCACGATCATGTGGCCGATATAGGCGTGCAGCACCGCAAGCAGCGAGACCAGCGCCAGCTTGGCGTACAGCCAGGGCTCGAAAATCCCGCGCATCAGGATCAGCACGATTCCGGTGCCGACCGCAACCACCGCTACGGGGGTGAGGAAGCGGACATAGCTGTGATGGGTGAGCTTGCGGAAACGGGCATAGGCCGCATCACTCAGCCCGGGACGATAGCGCCGGAACAGCAGCGGCAGCATGATCAGCCCCACCGCCCACAGGGCGATGGCCGAGATATGCAGCGCCTTGAAGATCAGGGTCGACCAGGTGATCAGCATCGCGCGCCCTCGGCCGGAGCGCCCGCCAGCCTGCCCAGCCGCACGAACGCCAGCAGCGCCATCGGCACCATGCCCGCGGTCCACATCAGCAGGCCTGCCAGTTGCTGGTCCCACAAGGGCAAGACATCGAACAGCACTGTGGTGAAGATATGCTCGGCAAACAGCGGGCGCGGGGCGAAAGTCAGCAGCGCACCGGTAAAGCCCATCGCCATCGCGAGCAGAGCCGGAGCTGCAACCGCGATCAGAGGCCGGGAATCGGTGGCCGGTGCAAACCAGGTCGCCCAGAACTGCCACGCCGCGCCGAGCATCACCAGCTGCAGCGCCCAGTATGCCGCATCCGATTGCCACGCAAAGCTGTACACGGACGGTACGAACCACGCGGCCAGCGCCAGCGATGCGCCGATCGCCCAGGCCAGCGGATCGCCCAGCCGGACGCTTGGCCAGCCCAGCGCCAGCGCGGGCGCCAGCAGCAGCATCAGCGCCATGTGGTGCGCAACGCGCACCGACAGCAGGGTCGCGGATGCCGCGCACAGGGGAGAGATCCAAAGCATCGCCATCAGCGCGACCGCGGTCCAGCGCTGCGCGCCAAGATTGCGGGGTCCGTGCAGGGCCAGTACCGATACCGCTGCGATCGCGGCGATCACGATCGGATCGAAATTCCAGCTGGTCAACCAGCGATCAGCAGTGATCAGCCCGCAATACGGCATCGTGACGGATGCTGCGGAGACCATCGTGATTGCATCCCTCGTTCGACTGAAACCCGTGCGGCAGACCCGGCGCGCCAGACAGGGTTACGAGGCAGCCTGCAAGCCGTTCCGTGGATGGCTTAAAAGCCAGCTTGCGGCCGCGGCTGGCCTGTCGTTTTCTCGCCTTTGCAGATGCTGTTGCCGGAAGGATGAAGGTCCCCACGATCCGGTCGCGGAACGCGTTGGGCGTCGCTGTAATGGCCTGCCTGGGACATCACGGTCATTTCCAGCTCGGGGATCACGAGCAGCATTTGCCCGCCATTGCCGCTGGTTAAATAGGTGTCGATCGACCGGCCTTGCACCGCGAATGTCTGCCGCCACCAACCATAGCCATGGTCATCCGGCAGGTTCATCGTGGAATGCGCGGCGGCTGACCTGGCCAACCCGGTCCTCGGACGCCTGCTCCTGCCTCTCCACACCCCGCCATCGGCAGAGACCTGCCCCAGCTTGAGGAGGTGGCGAGGCCGAGAGGTCCTGAATGGCTTAGGTTTTTGAAGCGGTCAGCTTGGACCGCGGTCGAGGCGGAGCAGCCAGCAGTTACTTTGCTGAGTATTCGCCCGGGCGAGCACCGAAATGTTCCTGTGCGAATGCGCGCGCTGCGGTTGCAGTTTTGAACAGCTCGTCCTGCAGCAGCGACGTCACCAAGGGGTAACCTTGCGAGTTGTAGCGGGTGGAGCGCACCGTAAGCCGAACATTTCCATCGGCATCCTTGTTGATAAGGAACGGACGATTTTTAGGATCAGTCATTTTTGCCTCCGGAAAACTGAGCTCGGTACAAGGAGCGGGGCAGTGCGGCCGCGTTGACCGCACTGCCCCGCATCAATCATGCAGCCTGAAGATTCACTGCCGAGGTCTTGCCGCGCTGATCGGTTTCCAGTTCGTAAGAAACGGTCTGATCCTTGTCGAGGGTACGCATTCCGGCGCGTTCGACGGCGGAAATGTGTACGAACGCGTCGTCGCCGCCACCATTTGGCGCGATGAAGCCATAGCCCTTGTCGGCGTTGAAGAATTTCACGGTTCCGGTAATCATATGGATAAGCCTTTATCCCAAGTATGACGGGCATGCGCCAACAGCGGAGCATCCCGGCTTCAAGTAGTGCTAGAAAGGGATAAGAGGTGGCATAATGCTGCCGATTATCCGTCGCATGCGACGTGAGCCCCGCTTCTCTACCAACTTGTTCAGAATATGGAAGCAAATTCTGAATTTAATGCGACCGCGGCGCTGAAGTCTTTTGAAGCGAGCAAATGACGGCTCGCCACGACCAGTGTCGGCACCAGCGAAGTGGTGCGGCGCTCCCGCTAGTCCGATGCAAGGTCCGCCAGGCTGAAGGTGGACGTGACAATGGTCCATTCGTCAAAGACGCGCCGGCCAGCGCGATCGTGTAACCGGATGCGCAGGCCCGGTTCGGTCTTCAAGGCAGCCTCGCCAAAACCGTAGCCGCGCGGGATTTCCCCTAGGAGATGGCAATTGCGCACCCGGTCGCGGCGAACCACCTTGCATTTACACCTTCGACACGGGCAGCGGCAGCACCGGGCGGGTAGAACTTGTTGTCCTTGGAGAAGTCCATGCTTGGCGCCCAGGACGCGGTGTATACTTTTGCCATCCCCTTGCCGCTCTCAGCGGAGCCGCTGCTCCCTTCGCCTGTTCCGGAGCTGCCATCGCCAGCGCCGGACACGCTCGGCGCGCCCGTATCCACAAGGGCATTGCCTGCATGGGCAGGAATCTGGTCGAAAATGCTGTCCGGGATATCGGCAGCCGCATTCAACGTCTGGGAAAAGTCCGGTAGTTCGATCGGCTCCGGATGGCGCACCCGTGGAAATGCCGGAGGCTCCGGTATCGTGGACGCTGGCCGGGGTGCTGGCTGCCCGGCATTGTCATCCCGGCGCTTGTCTACCCCTTCTGGCTGATCGTACTTTTTCCCGGCTGACTCTGCGATGGGCCCTTCATTCGCGTCTTCTGCGCTGATGACGAAAACCTGCACACTGCTCATGATATTCGCGCGGCCCTCGACAGAGATAAGCATGGGGGCCAAAAATATGCAGCACGTGCAGATCAGGGATAGGGCACAAGAAAAACTTCTCTCGCCAAACCTCATTTCTTGATCGCCGTGAATGAAGCCACCGCCTGAATTGCCCGATGCCATGTACCGATACATCACGTCATTCCCGATTGAAAAACAGGGGCCGACAAGCCGTTCAGAAATGTCTGATTTGTGTCCTCATGATGCCCTTATCGTTCCTCCGTACAGGAGCATGATAACTGCAACAGGTAGCAAGATAGGCTACAGGCCTTGATGGTGAACAAGAAATACTGGCGGCCCGGCGATAGATCAAACCTATCGAAATGCTCAATGGCGGCTGGCATTGCCGATACCCGGCAGCGAGGTTGGCGCAGGTTTTGGTCAGTAAGCGGCCTTGAACTGGCTGAGGCCGCACCGCGCGGCATGATCTGCAAAACGTGCCCAGAAAGGCAATCTAGCCAGGGCACGGGTTTGATGCCAAAAGGCGGTCCGAGACGGCCATGCGCTATCATGCGCTCCAGCCCGACAGAGCCGAAAGACCAACGTTGACCCCACAACTCGAATTGCGCGGGCTCACCAAAAGCGTTCCTGGCGGTCGCGTTCTGTTTCGCAATCTCTCGTTGAGCGTTGCGGCGGGGGAACTTGTCGCCATCATCGGCGAGTCAGGGTCGGGCAAGTCGACATTGCTCAACATCGCTGCGGGGCTTGATGTTCATGATGAAGGCCATATCCTGATTGGCGGCGAAGATCTGGGCCTGCTCGATGATCGCGGGCTGACCGATTTGCGCCGCCGCCGGATCGGCTTTGTGTTTCAGGCTTTTCATATCCTCCCATATCTGACCCTGCGCCGAAACGTCGCGCTGCCGCTCGCCTTGGCGGCGTGTGACAAAAGCGAGATCACAGCGCGCGCGGATGCGATGCTTCACATGGTAGGTCTCGGCAGCCGGGGCGATGACTATGCGCGCGATCTTTCTGGCGGGGAACTGCAACGCATTGCGATTGCGCGGGCGCTGATCCATCGACCGGCATTGATCCTGGCCGATGAGCCGACGGGAAACCTTGATAGCAAAACGGCCGCGCACATTTTGCAGCTGTTTGCGGATTCGACGCGGAATTCGGGATCGGCAGGTTTGTTGGTCACGCACTCGGCCGCGGCAGCAGCCATCGCCGACCGGACGCTCGTCTTGACCGAGAATGGACTGGCCCCCGCCAATGTCTAGCAATTCAGCCCGGGCGCTTGCGTGGCTGATCACAGGCGAGGCGCGGCAGCATCCCGGGCGGATCGCGATTGCCTTGATCGCCATTGCCATCGGGGTCGCGCTGGGGTTTGCGGTGCATCTGATCAACGGATCGGCACTCGCGGCATTTGGTCAGGCGGTGAACACGGTCAACGGTGCCGCGGACCTGAAAATCGAGGCGGCAAGCCGTCTTGGCTTTGACGAAGCGCTTTATGCCAAGGTTTTGCAGGTTGAAGGGGTCGCCGATGCCAGCCCGGTCGTCGTGCTCAGGGCAGGGGTTGCGCGCGGCGAGCCTTTCACATTGCTCGGGCTGGATATCATCCGCGCGGCCGAGGTGACGCCCAGCCTGATCGGTGCGCCCGCCAGCGGCCCCGGTGGCGGAAAACAGGGCGGCGGGGGCGATGATGTGTTTGCCAGCGACGCGCTGTTCCTGTCGCAAGCTGCGCTGATCGCTGGAAAGTTGCGCATCGGTGACCGTGTGATGATCAATGCCAATGGGCAGGTGCATCCGATGACCGTGCGCGGCCTGCTGCCGGCCATTGCCGAGGGGCGACGCGTCGGCATGATGGACATTGCCGCCGCGCAGTGGCTTTTCGGGCGGCTGGGCAAGATCGACCGGATCGACCTCAAATTGACCTCCGATGTGCAGGCAGGCGACGTCCGTGCCCGATTGAGGCCCCTGATCCCGGCAGATGCAATCGTCAGCGACCAGAATGACGACGCCCAACAGAGCGATGGTCTTTCGCGCGCCTATCGTGTCAACCTGACGATGCTGGCGCTGGTCGCGCTGTTTACCGGCACATTCCTCGTCTATTCCACACAATCGCTTTCGGTCACCCGGCGCCTGCAAAGTTTCGCCTTGCTCCGCACGATCGGGATGCAACGCAGCGGGATTGTTGCATTGGTGACAATCGAAGGCGCGCTGGCCGGGTTGATCGGGGCGACGCTTGGTTTGCTGATAGGTTTTGGTCTGGCTGCCGGCGCGCTCGATATCCTCGGCGGAGATCTTGGCAGCGGGATTTTCGACGGTGCGCCGCCTGCACTCATCCTTGCGCCTCTGGCAGCTGCCGGGTTTTTTGCCCTGGGGGTTGCAGCGGCGGTCGGGGGCAGCCTGATCCCGGCGTTGCGCGGCGCACGCGCCGCCCCCGCCGTTGCGCTCAAGAATGCCGGGGATAGCATCGACCCGCGTGATCATTTGGCCGGCGGGTTGCCGCTCACACTGCTGGTTGCCGGGATAGGTGCCGCGTTGCTGCCTGCGGTGGGACGGCTGCCGCTGTTCGGCTACCTTTCGGTCGCGTTGTTGCTGGCCGCCGGGATCACGGCGATGCCATGGCTTGCGCGCGCGCTCCTTGCTCCGCTGGCCCGGACATCGCACCGCAATGTGCCGACGGATCTGGCGATCCAGCATCTTCATGGGGCACCGAGCGCCGCCGCAACCGCTTTGTGCGGCATCGTGGCAAGTACGGCGCTGATGATCGCGATGGCGGTCATGGTGACCAGTTTTCGCGGGGCGGTCGATCAATGGCTTGGCGACATTCTGTCGGGCGATCTGTATGTCCGGTCGGAGCCGGGCTGGGGCGGATTTGATCAGGGCTCGCAAACCCGGATGGCGGCGATCCCCGGCATCGCTTCCATCGCGTTCAGCCGGCAAGTGCCCATCGTTCTCGATCCGAGCGAGCCTCCGATGAGCCTGATCGCACGTCCGGTCGGCACGGACGGTGCGGCGCTGGAATTGCTGGGGGAGGAAGTCATGCCGCCGCCTGGCACCACCGCGGTCTGGCTCTCCGAACCTGCGGCGCGTATCCTGGCGGTTGAACCCGGCGATGCCATCCGTTTGCCGATTGGCACCGGCGCCCGCTTTGCGGTGGCGGGCATCTGGCGCGACTATTCGAGGCAGCAAGGCGCGGCGGTGATCGATTCGAGCGATTACGATCGGCTTACCGGCGACAGCGTGAGGGATGATGCCATGGTGCTGCTGGAACCCGGCGCGGATATAAAGGTTGTGCAGCGGGCCATAAGGGCTGCAGCCCCGCCGCCCTTGAAGTCGCGTCTGACAATGGCTGAACCTGCAAGCCTGCGCACCCTGGCGCTTTCGATATTCGATCGCAGTTTTGCGATTACCTATGTGCTTGAGGCGATTGCGGTCATCGTCGGATTGGCCGGCGTTGCGACCACCGCTTCGGCGCAGGCCAGCGCACGGACACGCGAGTTCGGAATGCTGCGCCACATCGGCGTCGGGCGCGGACAGATTGTCGCGATGCTCGGGATCGAGGGCGCCTTGCTGGGCGCGGTCGGCGGCCTGATCGGCGTGACACTGGGCGTCGCGATCAGCCAGGTGCTGATCCATGTCATCAATCCCCAATCGTTCAACTGGACGATGACGACGCGGCTGCCGGTGACGCTGATGCTGTCGGTCATCACGGCGTTGATTGTATCCTCGGCGATCACGGCAATGCTTGCCGGGCGACGCGCCGCATCGATGGATGCGGTTCGCGCGGTGAGGGCCGACTGGTGATCCGCGCAGCATCGCTCAGTCTGGCAGCCCTCGCGCTGACCACTGCCAGTGTCGCGCAGACACCGGGATTGTCTTATCCTGATGTCACGCCGGGCCGTGCCTTTTCCTTTCCAGCCGATCACGGCGCGCATCCGGATTTCCGCACGGAATGGTGGTATGTGACGGGGACAGTCAAAACCTCCAAAGGCAAGGATTTGGGGTTCCAGATCACGTTCTTTCGCACGCGGCCGCGGGTCGATCACGGCAACCCCAGCAAGTTTGCGCCGAGACAGGTGCTCTTTGCCCACGCTGCCGTTTCGGATCCAGCCATCGGCAAACTCCTGCATGATCAGCGCGCGGCGCGTGGCGGGTTCGGCATTGCCGAAGCCAAGGTTGGTGACGCCGATGTTCGCATCAAGGATTGGCGATTGGCCCGGTTGGCCGATGGTCGCTTTTCGGCGCGGATCGTCGCGCGCGGGTTTGCGCTGAAGCTGATATTCACGCCCACGCAGCGACCGATCCTGCAGGGCGGAGGCGGCTACAGCCGCAAGGGGCCCGAGCCTCAATCTGCCAGCTATTATTATTCGCTGCCGCAGTTGGAGACGACAGGAACGATCACGCGCGGCTCATCGACCGAGACCGTCAGGGGGCGCAGTTGGCTCGACCGGGAATGGTCGTCGCGCTACCTGGGCGGAGCGGCGGTCGGCTGGGACTGGACGGGGCTCAACTTCGACGATGGGGCAGCGCTGATGGCGTTCCGTATCCGGGGCAAAGATGGCCGCAGCATCTGGGCCGGTGGTAAATTCCGGCGCGCGAACGGAACAGCGGTGACTCTCGAGCCGGGCGATATCACCTTCACGCCAACGCGGACGTGGCGATCGAAGCGGACAGGAGCAACCTATCCGGTGGCGCAGATTTTGACGATCAAGCTGCCCGAGGGCCAGAAGCGCCTGACGCTCGCGCCCATGTTCGCAGACCAGGAACTCGATGCGCGTTCGAGCGGTCTGCCGGTCTATTGGGAGGGGCTGGTCCGCACCGAAGGTGGCCGGGGCTATCTTGAGCTGACGGGATATGCCGCTCCGTTGGTCATGTAAGGCGCTCAGGACGACCGATCAAAGGCGTCACGGACAAAATCCCGCCCCAGTCGCAGACCGACAGGATCGACGCTGTGCGCTACACCGTAGGAGACGTGCGTCGTGACTGCGACGCCAAGCCGCTTGAGCTCGCTTTCTGCCATATGCAGCGCCGCAATCGGTACGACCGGATCGGCGGTCCCATGCACCAGCAGCACCGGCGGCTTCGCGAAGTCGGAATGCGCAAGCCCTGCCGTTGCGGTCAGCATCCCCGAATAGCCGACCACGGCAGCGACCGCGCTTGGTCGGCGCAGCGCGATATGAAGCGCCATCATCGTGCCCTGGCTGAACCCGACAAAGGCCAGGTCCGCCTCGGTCAGTTCATACTCGGCGAGCTTGCGGTCGATGAAGGCGTCGATGGCGGGAGCGGCCGATGCTGCGCCCGCCGCCAATGCCGACGGCGCGAACCCCGATAACCCCCACCACTGATACCCCGCCCCCATCATCCCGCAGCGCTGAGGCGCGTGCGGCGCAAGGAACAACGTATCGGGAAGCGCATCCTGCCATTGAGGCGCGAGCGAAATCATGTCCGTGCCGCTCGAACCATAGCCGTGAAGCAGCAGCACGATGTTCCTGGGCCGAGTTCCGGTCCGTGGTTTCAGGCTGGCGCCATTGACGATTTTCGACACTGAATATTCTTTCGTGCTTGTGAAGGGGTCGCCTGTCGATGGCTGGTATTCTGCCTTGAGCGACCAAACCCGAACGTCCTGACGGGTCGAAACGCAAGGCCCATTGGGACGCTACAGCCGGGCGGCCTTGGTGCAAAGGGTTTGGCGCGCTTGATCAAGGTGGCAGTATTCGTTTTCGGATCGAAATTCCAGCTGGTCAGCCAATGATCAGCGGCGGTCGGCCCGCAAGTCGGTTGGTGGATGCCGGAAAAACCGGCTGTCGGTCTGTTTGTCTCGCGTTGGTGCTACGTGACGATGGACTTCGCACAACCGGCACGCGCCCCCTAGCGCTCGACCAGCGACACGGCTGCCCTGCAGCAATTTCGCCCCTCGGCCTTGGCTGAATAAAGCGCCCGGTCAGCCGAGCTCAGCAACGCCTGCGGCATTCCGATAGAGCCGCCATGGCTGGCGCGCGCGGTTGCCGACCCGATACTGACCGTCAGCACCTGACCGCTCGAGCCTGCATGACGGATCTGCAGATCCTCGACCGCCTGTCTGGCGCGCTCGGCCACGATCGTGGCGGCCTGTGCATCCGCTTCGGGCAGGATGATGGCCAGTTCCTCGCCGCCATATCGGGCGACGGTGTCTCCGGGGCGCTGCACCACCGATACCAGTGCGTTGGCGACGCTGCGCAGGCAATCGTCACCGACCTGATGGCCGAAAGCGTCGTTGAACGTCTTGAACCCGTCGATATCGGCGAGCAGAAGAGACATCTGCGATCGCGCGCGCGCCGTGCGCTTCCACTCCATCAGCAGCGTCTCGTCGAACGAGCGCCGGTTGGCCAGCCCCGTCAGCCCGTCCTTCAGCGCCATGGTGCGCAGCGTATCTTCCAGCGCCTTGCGCTCGGAAACATCGCGCATGATCACCGCCCGGTTGCCCGGGGCGCCGGTTTCGGTCTGGTCCATCAGCCGCGATGCGACTTCGACCCAGATCAGGCTGCCATCGCCCTTGATGACGCGCACTGTCACGACGCTGTCGTCCGCCTTGCCAGAGACCACCTGGTGAGTCGCCTGCGCGATCAGCGTGAGGTCTTCCTCCAGCACGAACTCGGCAATGTGATGCCCGATGATCTGGGTGGTCGGACGGTTGAACAGCCGTTCGGCAGACGGTGAAATATAGCTGAAGGTCATGTCGGGGCGAACCTGCGCGATCACGTCGCGCGAGTATTTCGCGATCAGCTGGAGGATCGTTTGTTCAGGACTGATAGGCGGTGCGCGAGATGTCATGTTGGTTTTCCGGCCGCATGTGCCCCCCATGCAGTGAACAATGGGCTTCAGCCCCTAACGCGCCATTAACTTGCACGTCACCAAAGCCGCAGGCGTGCGCCACGCGGTGGTGACACTGCATGCTGGCCCGCATGCAAGCGCCAGGCCTTCTGGCGTATGGCGGGCGATGTGCGCGTCTTGCGCTGGTACCCCGGCAGGGGCGATGCCGCAACCGGGCAGGGTTAGTACCCCCTGACCGGCTGCGGCGTATGGACCCGCAGGTCATTCGGGGCCTGGCTCGGCCTGGGCTTCGCCCGGCTGGGCATCTTTTGCCGCTGCCTTGATCTGCCCTGCGGACATGGCCGTGACCAGCACATCGCCGTTGCCGCTCAACTGGCTCGCGGGCACCGGCACGATGCGGTCATCGATCTCGACCATCACCATGTCTGCAGCGCCATTGGCTCCGGTCCGCACACTCTGCACAAATCCTATGGCACGGCCCTTTGCGTTTGTCACCGGCATCCCGGCGAGCGTTGCAGGCCCGGATTCGCCCGAACCGGTCAATGCCCCGCTGCCATTGGCCGAGCCACCCGCGCTGCCTGCGATCGCGCCTGCGTTGCCCGCGAGCGAACCACCGGCATTGCCTGCAAGACCGGCAACCGCTCCGATCTGGCCGGTAGCGCCACCTGCTGCGGCCTGCGCGAGGCCAAGTTGCTGCACTGCGCTCTGGCGGGCACCGGCAACGGTATTGCGCGCCGAGCCAGCGCCGCTGCGCGCGATTTCGCCCGCCCGGTCGGTTCCGATCAGCGTCGCCTCGGCGCCGCCATTGGCGCTGCCCGCGCCCGACCCGCCGACCGCGCCGGCGATGCCGTTGCCCAGCAGTCCGCCAGTGCCTGCAAGATTGCCCGATCCGCTGGCGCTGCCACCGCCATCTGCCGCTACGCGGCCGCTGCGGGCATCGACTTGCCGGCGCGCGCGCGCTTCGCCGCGGGCCTCGCCGCTGGCGTTGCCGGTTGCATCGACCGAGCGGCGGGTGCGTTCCACGCTCGCGTCCAGATCACGGGTCGGCCGCTCGATCGTGCCGCCCAGGGTGCCGCCCAGCGTTCCACCGAGCGAACCGCCCAAGCCTCCGCCCAGGCCGCCACCGCCCAGGCCGCCGCTGCCCAGCAACTGCGCCTGAGCTGGAGCGGCCATGAGAATCGCTGCAACGCAGCCCATCTTCAGAACATGCTTCATCGTTGATCTCCTTCGCTTGCCGGATGCGCCGGAACGGCATCCGCTGGAGAGACAACGAGGCGGCTCGGGTAATCCATCCCCGGCCGGGAGGAATTTGTCAGCGGCCGCAATCGCCACAGACCAGGCCATGGCCATAGACCGGGTCGCGGCCCTTGCGCCCCAGATCGCGCGCCTGGCCTATCAGGCCGCGCACGGCGGTCTCGATTCGGCCGGGGGCAGGGGCGGGGTACAGCTGCGCCAGCCTGCCTGCGACCAGCGGCGCGGCAAAGGACGTGCCGCGCACCGTGACGCTCTTACCTCCCCCTGCGGCGGGCGCCAGGCTGCGCCCTGGTGCTGCGAAGGCGACATGCTTTCCGCGTCCCGCCTCGGGCAACACCCGGCCGGAGGTATCCACACCGGTCACCGCGAGCACACCGAACTGTGCTGCCGGAAAGGCTGGCGGCGCCGCCGGGCCATCATTGCCGACGGCTGCGACGATCAGCGCACCCTTGGCCTGGGCCCGCGCGATCGCTGCATGGACCAGCGCGTTGTCCGGTCCGACCAGGCTGATGTTGATCACGGCGGCCTGCTGCCCGCTGAGCCATCCCAGCGCGCGTGCGATTGCCGAGGCGGTACCGCCCGTGGCATCGGTGCCATAGACATCGGCAGCATAGAGCGCGCTGCCCGAACCCGCCGCGCCCAGCGCCAGCGCCGCCACCGCGGTGCCATGGTCGCCCGCGCGGGGCGCGCCGGTGGCAAAGCCCTTCTGCACGACCCGTGCGCTGAGGCCGGGGAGTGGGCCCACGCCGCTGTCGATCAGGCCGATCCGCGCGCCGCCGGGCCCGCCTGTCTGCGCAGCGGCCAGCGCGCCGAGAGATGCTGCGGGCGGAAGACCGCCACTGGGGAAATAGAGGTTGTCCGCTGCTATCTCGGCTGCGGGCATCAGCGCGGCCAGCTGGCGCTGCGCCTTGCCGAGCGGCAGTCCTTCGGGAAGCGCGAAGCGGACAAAGGTCAGGTCGAGCTCCGCGATGACCTCTTCGTCGATGATGCGGTACCCTGCCGCAATCGCTCTGGCCCGGTCGGCGCCCGCCACCCCCGTCGCCAGCAGCACGCCGCGCAGGGCAGGCGCGCGCACCGCGTCGAACTCGACCCGATCGCGATGGGTGCGGACAAAACCGGTCAGGCGATCAAGCCTTGCCGAGCGCAGTTGCCGCGCCACCGCATCGGGCGACAGCCGATCGAGGTCGAGAGTGTCGAGCAGGGGCCGTGCAAGCCCGTCGATCCCGCCGCGCGGCGTGGGCAGCGAAGGCAGCCCGATCTGGGGCATCGCCGCCGCCGGAAGGGCGACCATTGCCACCCCCGCCATGACCCTGCATATTTTTGCCATCATGCTGCTGCGTCCCTGCCAGAGGCCATCCCTCCGCCTTGTCCTTGCACGAATTTTTCGTGGTCCGGGGATGAAACGCATCAACCGGGACGTTTCATCCGCATGAACCACAAAAAATGGCTGACCCGATGCGGCATGGCAACCGCCGATGTGGAGCGCGAGAATGGCATTTGAGCAAGATCTGGTTGCCCTGCTGCCGCGGTTGCGACGCTTTGCGCGGGGGCTTGCCGGTCATCACGCCGATGCCGACGACCTGTGCCAGGCGGCGGTCGAGCGTGCATTGGTCGCACGTCAGCAATGGCAGCCGGGAACACGATTGGATAGCTGGATGTACCGCATCACCCGAAATCTCTGGATCGATCGCCATCGCGCGAACGCACGGCGCGGCCCTACCGCCAATATCGATGACGATGCCGTGCAGATCGCGGATGACGGCCATCGGCGGATGGAAGCGCAACTGGAACTGGGCGATATCGATCGCGCCATGGCCAGGCTGCCGCCCGAACAGCGCGAGGCGGTCGTCCTGGTGCTCGTCGAGGGCTACAGCTACCGCGAAGCCGCCGACATCGCCTCGGTTCCAGTAGGAACTCTGACCTCGCGCCTGGGGCGCGGGCGCGAGGCTCTGGCCAATATGCTCGGAGAAGCCGCATGACCTTCGATCACGATATCATCATGGCCTATGTCGATGGCGAGCTCGATCTGGTCACCAGCCGCCGCATCGAGCGCGCAGCAGAGCAGGACCAGGCGCTGGCGGCGATGATCGCGCAGCAGCGAGCGCTCAAGACCAGGCTGAAGGCGCATTTCGACCCGGCGCTCGATGAACCTCTTCCCGAGCGGCTGACCCGGCCGCTGGAGGTCGCCGCCATTCCAGTGTCCGATGCCCGGCGCCGGTTCGGCTGGCCGACCTTCGCCGCGATGGCCGCGAGCCTTGTGCTGGGGCTGGTGATCGGCCCGCGCCTTCTGGCCCCCGACACGGCACTCGAGACGGCACCCGGCGCTGGGCCGGTCGGGGTCCGGGGCGAGATGCTGGTTGCGCAAGGCGGACTAGCTGACGCGCTGGATCGCCAGCTCGCATCTGCCCAGCCTGCGTCAACCGATATCCGCATCGGCCTCACCTTCCGCGACAGGCAGGGCGCGGTCTGCCGCAGCTTCGACAGCGCCGCCATTGCCGGGATCGCCTGCCGCCAGGATGATCGCTGGGCGCTGCGCCAGGCGGTGGCCGGTTCCGCGCAATCCACCTATCGCCTGGCGGGTGCGAGCGATCTGCTCGCAGCGGTCGATGCGATGCGCGCGGGCGATGTCGCCGATGCGGCAACCGAGCGCGCCTGGCAGGCGGGGGGCTGGGTGGCACCTCGCCCGGGCCGGCCGGGCCGCCGCTGATAATTCTCCTGCAGCGGGATGAAACGCGGCGCGCGCGTCGTTGTCCCTTCGGAACGTCAACGCCAATGAGGAGAAGTTCGATGAAGTTGCTTGCCGTCGCTGTTTGCCTGGTTTCGCTCGGGGTTCCTGCCCTGGCCACCGCACAATATTCCACCGGCCCCGATTTCCCGTTGCCGGCCATACGCAGCGAACCGATCTCGGAGGTCTTCAACGCGCAGTGGTTCAACTATCTTGCCAACGTCAACGAGGCCGACAAGGAGCTCAACCACGACCTGCGCCGCGCCAGCGACCGCGAGGACATCGCCGATGCGTGGGAGGAATATGCCGTCGAACTGGTCGATGCGGACAAGGACTATGTCAAGGCAATGCGCAAGCGCGGCTACCGCGTCGGCCGCGTCTCGGTGCTCGCCAGCCGCAACTGAGCGCCGCCCCGCTGCGATGTGATCGCCACAAAAGCCAAGGCGCCTTCGATCCCGTTGAACAAGGCGTCGAGTGCCCAACAGGCGCGGAAGTCCTTCTCGACATTCTGCGGCGCCGTGCCGAGTCTCTGCGCTGTCGCCAAACAGACGCCCATGCGGGTTGCTGCCAGACGGTGTTCGAAGGTGACCGGCTGACGCGGTCAGGAATCTGCGCCTTCAGTTGGAATAAAAGTTGGACCATTTCCGAAATCTGCACCCTAGTCTCGGACAACGAGCAAGGTTGAGCGTCTGAATTACGTATACAAGTTTCGGACAATGCAGAGGCGTTGCCCCTCGCGGGAAAAGCAGATGGGGTGCTTGCGCGCCGCCGTCGCCGGCGGCTTGACCACGACCTTGTCCTGCGGGTGCAACGCGTGGCAACTGAGCGCGGCCATCACCGCCGTGATTGAGGCGCAGCTGGCCTGATGCCCGCCGACCTTCGGCCCATCGCGCTTGTCTCCCAGGTTGTTGGCGTTGTGCACCGTGCACCATGACAGCCAGCGCAGCGCTGCTCGATCTGGGCGAGCGGTGCGATCGTCTCCTACCGCAGGGCGGGGTTCATCGCTTGGTCGGAGGTGGGGGCGTTCACGGCTGCGGCATCGCGCTCAGGCGGCGAGGATCGAAGGCGGGGATCGCCGCGGCAGGGCCTTCGGTGATCAGGCGTACCGCGTGTTCGCCCACGGCTGCGGAATGCTTGAAACCATGGCCCGAGCATGCCGAAACCACCGTGATGCGCTCCATCCCATCGACGGGCCCGATTACGAAGTCGGCATCGGGCGCGCAGGTGTAAAGACACGCGGCAGAGCGCACCTGCGGGAGGGTGAGGCCGGGGATCCTGCCGACAAGATGATCGCGGTGCATTTCGGCGGCCTCCTCAGGTCGGACGTCCCGATCCAGCTGGTCGGGATCGGCCGTGGCGCGGGTCTGGTTCTCGTCGGCGACCTTTACGAGGGCATGGCCAAGATCATCCGGGATCGGGAAGCCGTAGAAGCTGTCCTCCGGGTGGTTGCCATGCAGCCAGATGAAGGTGGGGAAGGTACCGACCGCAAAATCCTGCGGGCGCTCGGGTGCGAACCAGTGCAGTACCTGCCGCCGCAGAGTCAGCGGGGCGAGGCCGTTGCTACCCACAAGGCCCGGCGTCCACGCCCCACCGGCAAGGATCACGTTGCCCGCATGGTAGGTTGCCCCACCCGCCTGTACTGTCACGCCGCCCGGCGTTTCGGTAATCGCGGTAACCTGCGACCCGGTCTCCATCCGCGCACCCAGCTTGCGGGCCATGGCAAGCTGCGCTGCGATGCAGCGTTCGGGATAGACGAAGCCGCCGCCGGGTTCGAAATAGACCAGTTCGTCCCCGGACAGAGCGAATTGCGGGAAGCGGGCGCGGGTTTCCTCGATGCTCAGGATGTCGTGCTCGATCCCGTGTGCCTGTGCCGCAGCGATGGTGTTCAGCACGAACCCGCTGCGGCTGTGGTGCATCGCCGCACCGCCTTCCGCGCCGATGATCAGCACCCCGCACGCTTCGAACAGCCTCTGGCCGGTTTCCCGTTCCAGCTCTCGCCAGATTTCGTGCGAGCGCAGGACCAGCGGGACATAGACCTGGCCCTCGCCGATGGCCTGGCGGGTGATGCGGGTTTCGCCATGGCTCGATCCCATCGCGTGGGGGGGCTCCCAGCGGTCGATGCCGATGGCGCTGATCCCTGCGCGGGCGAGTTGATATAGCGCCGCGCTCCCCGCCGCGCCGAGGCCGATGACGATGACGTCTGCAGTGTTGCTCATGCCCCTTGCCCGATGGCGTTCAGTGCGTCGCACAGCCGGTCGATATCGTGATCGGACACATGCAGATGCGGCGATATCCTGATCATGGACCCGCGCTGGCTGACATGAATCTGCTGTGCGGCAAGGCGGGCGACAATGTCGGAGGCGCCCGGAGGTACCGCCACTCCCAGGATGTGGGGTGAGCGCACTTGGGCTGCCGGAACCACAAAGCCACTGGCGGCAAGACGATCGGCGATGCCGGCGTTAATGGCGCCAAGACTCGTCGCGATCCGCTCCACCTGCCAGTCGAGCAGTTGCTCCAGCGCGGCGATCGCCACCGGCAGCAGCGCAAAATTGGAGCGTTCGCCGACGTCGAAACGGCGTGCGCCGGGCTGGGTGGCATCGCGATAATTGACGAGACCTGAGAAATCCTCCGCCCCCGCGCGAGAGGCCCAGACGTGTTCGATCGGTCGCGCGCCATGCCATTGGGGTGCAACATAGGCGAGGGCGATCGAGTAGGGGCCGAGCAACCACTTGTAAGTTGCAGCGACCATGAAATCGGGCTGTACCTGCGCAACCGAAAACGGCATCGCGCCGCAGGACTGGGTAAGATCGAGCGCAAGCCGGGTGCCGTTGGCCCGGCAGGCCGCGCCGATCCGAACAAGGTCAAGCCCGAGGCCGCTTGCCCAGTGACAATTCGGCAGGGCTGCAATGGCGACCCCCGGCCGAAGCCGCGCCAGCACTGCCGCGGTCCAGTCACCGTCCTCCGGAGCCGGAACAGTCTCCACCGTTGCGCCAACCTGCGATGCGCGATCGGTCCAGGGGTAGTAATTGCTGGGAAATTCCTCAGCCAGGACCAGCACCGTCTGCCCGGCGTCGAGCGGTAATGTGCGGGCTGCAAGTTCCAGCCCGTAGCTGGCTGACGGCATGATAGCGACACAGGCCGGATCGGCCCCGACCAGCGCGCCGAACAGGCGACGCACGTCTTCCGTCTCGGTGAAGAAGTCGGCTGGTGCAATCGTCCACGGCGCAGCCTTGCGCGCCGCAGCCGCGACCCCCGCCGCCGTCGCCCTGCGAAGCTGCGGGCTCATATAGGCGCAGTTGAACCACGCGCGGTCGGCTGGAATGTCAAACAGATGGCGCTGGGGGGCAATCGGCCCGGCGGTGGAGGGGTTTGGCATTCGCCCGATTTAGCGGACCAGCGCATCCATCGCAACAGAACATAACAGAATTATGTTTTCTTCCTTTGCGGTCCGTCATACAGTCGGGCGGAAACAAGCCAAGGGAGAGGTAGCAATGCTCGATGTCCTCATCAAAGGCGGGTCGGTGGTAGATGGTACCGGGCGGCCTGCCTTTTCCGCCGATCTCGGGATCAGCGGCGGGGTGATTGTCGAGGTGGGCAAGGTTACGACGCCCGCAGCGCGGACCATCGATGCCGACGGCGCGCTGGTCACCCCCGGCTTCATCGACATTCATACCCATTATGACGGGCAGGTCTCGTGGGATGCAGAGATGCTCCCCTCCGCCAACCATGGCGTCACCACCGCGATCATGGGCAATTGCGGGGTCGGCTTTGCGCCTGCGCGCAGCAGCGACCGCGAGACCCTTATCGCACTGATGGAAGGTGTGGAGGATATTCCCGGCACGGCGCTGCATGAAGGCATAACCTGGGAATGGGAGACGATGGGCGAGTATATCAACGCCATCGACCGCACCCCGCGCACCATGGATATCGGGGTGCAGGTGCCGCACAACCCCCTGCGGCTCTATGTGATGGGCGAACGCGCGGTGCGGCGCGAGGCGGCAACGCCTGACGATATCGCCGCCATGCAGGCGCTGCTGGTCGAAGGGCTGGAAGCCGGCGCATTGGGCTTCACCACGGCAGACACCGTCGGCCACCGCGATGCGCATGGCAACCCCACCTATGCCCGGCAGGTGGCCGCGAGTGAGCTCTATGCGCTGGGCGAGGCGATGGGCCGCGCGGGCAAGGGCGTCATCCAGATATTCAACGACTTCTATCGCGACAACGCGGGCGATTTCGCCACCATCGCCGAACTGGCGCGGCGCAGTGGCCGCCCGTTGTCGTTCACTTATGAACAGGACGACGCCTGGCCCGAGGGCTTTCACGAATATGTGACCGGCGAAATGGACGCGCTCAATGCTACCGGCGTGCCGATCCGCGCGCAGGTCGCTCCGCGTGCGATCGGCGGGATTCACAGCCTGCAGGGCACAATAAATCCCTTCATGACGCGCCCCAGCTATATGGCGATCATGCATTTGCCCCATGTCGAACGGGTGGCGATCATGCGCGATCCCGCCTTCAAGGCGCGGCTGATGACCGAGGATGATCGCCCGATTTCGGACTTCGTCATGTCGGTCAGCCCAAGGGTCGAGGAATGGGGTGCCGATCCGATCCGCATGGCACAGCGCACCTTCTGCCTCGATCCGGAGCCTGATTACGAACAGCCGCTGGACCGCTCGCTCTACGGCCAATCGCAAGCGACCGGGCGCAGTGTGCCCGATCTGCTCTACGATCAGCTTCTCACGCAGGACGGAACGGGGCAGGTCTTCGTCCCGATCATGAACTGGGGCGGGGGGAATTACGATTTCGTCCATGATACGCTCCGCAACCCCTGGTCCATCCTGGGCCTCAGCGACGGGGGTGCGCATGTCGGCTATATCTGCGATGGCAGTTTTCCGACCTATCTGTTGAGCCACTGGACCCGCGACCGCAATCACGGCCCGCGCATACAGATCGAACGCGCGGTGCAGTTGCAGACGACGGCCCCGGCAGAACACATTGGCCTGCACGACAGGGGCAAGATTGCGCTGGGCTATCGTGCCGACATCAATGTGATCGACCATGATTCGCTGACGATCGGTCGCCCGACGCTGCTGGGCGATCTGCCGGCGGGCGGCACCCGTTTCGTGCAATCGGCGCGTGGCTATCTGGCGACGATGGTGGCAGGACAGGTGGTGACCGACCGCGATCGGCTGACCGGTGCAAAGCCCGGCAAGGTGGTGCGCGGAGCACAACGGAGGGCGGCATGACAGTCACGGACATTTCGCGGCGGAAGCTGCTGGGAGGGGCGGGGCTCGCGCTGGCCGCGCTGCCGTTCGGCTCGCCGCTGGGCATTGGCCTGGCAGCGGAAAGCAAAACGGGCTCGGCGATTTCTGGTTTCGCGTCCTCGGCGCTTGCAACCCGCATGACGCCCGGTGTCTCGGCAGCCGTGGTCACGCCGGATGCGCGAATCATTACCGTTGCCAATGGGCTGGCCGATCCGCAGGCTGGGCTCGCCATGACCAATTCCACACGGCTCATGTCGGGCAGCACCGGCAAGACGTTCTGCGCCGCCACGCTGGTCTCGCTGGCACAGGAGGGTGTCCTGGATCTCGACGCGCCCATTGCACCAGTGTTTGCCGACGAAAGCTGGTTCGTGCGCCTGCCCAATGCCAAGGCGCTCAACTTGCGGATGTTGCTAATGCACGGGGCTGGATTTCCGCAGTTCCTTGATGTGGGCGCCTTCATGCGCAGTTACATCTGGGATGCGATGACCGGGAAAGATATCGCCTATTCCCCGCGCAAGATGCTGTCCTTCATTCTTGACGCAGCGCCACTGAATGCGCCCGGGGCGGCGCATGCCTATTCCGACCTGCACTATCACCTAGCCGGGATCACGGCCGAGAAGATCACAGGCCGGTCCTATTACGATCTGCTGACCGAGCGGGTGCTGGCCAAGCTTGGCGATCCTCATGACGATGTCACCCCGGCCAACACCCGGACTATCGAGCGACTGGCGGCAGGCTATGCGCGAGGCGATGTCATTGCGGCCATGGCGGGCATGACCGGACGCACCACGGACGAGACCGGCGTGCTGCGGCACGATCCTTCGCTTGAATACACCGGCGGCGGCCTGGCGCTGACCCCGCGTGCCCTTGCCCGGTTTTACTGGAAGCTGGCGCACGGGCAAATCGTCTCGCCCGCAAGCTTCGCACAGATGACCGGATCGAGCCTGCCGGTCGTCAAGACCGCCGAAGTCACATCATCCTACGGTCTCGGCATCTTCATCAACGAGCGCGCCGAATTCGGGCGATACATCAGCCATTCGGGGTTCTTTCCCGGCTATACCTCGAATGTCGGCTATTTCATCGATCATGGGTTCGCCGCAGCGGTGCAGTTCAATACGGATCACGGCCCCGACATCAACCAGTCCCTGCGCGATCTCGCGGGCCGCGTGATCACCGGCAAGCGCTAGAGTTTCGGGATCGGCGCCAGGATGGCATGGGACCAGAGCGCGGTCTGCCGTGCTATCCAATCCTCAGGCTGTTCGGCATAAGGCTTGAGCGTCGGATTGCCCCACTGAAACACATCCATGCCGAGATCCTCGATCGAATTGAGGATGAACAGCGCAAGGAATGCGCTGGCATCCTGTTCCAGCCCCGCCTCATGGCGAGCGCGGGCTATGAGCGTGGTCAGTCGCTCGATAATCGGTGCCCTCGCGGCGATCCATGCTTCATAGGCACGAGGTCGCGAGTTGATGATCAGTTGGATGGCACGGCTGCGGCGGCCGTTTGTCCGTTCATAGGCGGTGCACTGGGCGATGATCGCCCGCACCATGGCATCAAAGCTGGGATGATCTGTCTCGAGAAGGCGGCCATAGATCGTCTCGACCTCGTCGATGACCATCTCCTCGACTGCCTCGTCCTTGCCCTTGAAGTGGAAATAGACCGCGCCGGTGGTGAGCTTGCTGCCCTTGCAGATATCTGCCAGCGAGATGTCTGCCAGATCATGCTTGCTCGCAAGCTTAGCGATTACCGCCTTGATTTGTCGGCGAGTTTTATCACCACGCGTGTCGGGAGCCGGAGCGAGGTCGCCCGGCGTCTGATTTGGCTTACGTAGAACCCTGGCCAATGTTTCTCACCCTGACGTTTGCCTAACGCCTTTATGTTATCGGTGCAAGGGCCGCAACCGGGGTGGACGCAAGGTCAGGCAGCCGAGGTGGGGCTATGCGGTGGATCCAGAAACCAGACCCGCTCGATCAGCCGTTCACCTACCAGGTAGATCGCTGCTGCTTCGATCAGTTGGCCGGTCGCAAGAATTCGCACCTGTTCAGCGTCAATGACATAGCGTCCGTCGATGATCCGCTGGGCAATCGTCACTTCGCGCTTCGAACGAGCGAACATCGCGCCCCACACCCTGGCAATCTCAGCGCGCCCGGCGGCGATGACCCGGCCGGATGGCAGAGCGGCGCAGACCGCGTCTTCGGCATAGAGCGCAGCGAACGCATCCGTATCGCCTGCTTCATAGGCACGGATCTGGGCATCGACGATTTCTGCGGGATCTGACGGCATCGCGGCTTGCTCTCCATAACATAATCTGATTATGTTATGGCAACGCTCAGGACGTGAGGCAAGACCGCGATGCGCAAACTTTATATATCAGCCGACATTGAAGGTTGCGCCGGTGTCGCCAGCCAGCACGCATTGGCCGCCGACCGCTTCGAATGGCAGGATGCGCGCCGGTGGATGACGGGCGAGGTCGTGGCTGCCGCTGAAGCCGCGCTCGCGCACGGATTTGACGAGGTGCTGGTGGTCGATGGCCACGGCAATGGCCACAACCTCCTTCCCGATGTCATGCCCGATGGCGTGCGTCTTCTGCGATCCTGGCCGCGCGCGCTGTTGCAGATGGAAGGGATCGACACGCCGGGAATCGAAGCGGCGTTCTTCATCGGCTACCATAACGGTGCAATGGGCGATGGCGGGATTCTGGCCCACACCTATTCCAGCGCGGCGTTCCGGGACCTGCGCCTCAACGGCGTGAGCGCGTCCGAAGGCTATCTCAACGCGGCGCTGGCAGGCGAGTTCGGCGTGCCGATCGTTCTGGTGACGGGTGATGCCGAGACTGCCGCCGATGCGAAAGCTTATGCACCGGGGGCCGTGGCCTGCATTGTCAAGCAGTCGGTCGGCTTCCGCGCCGCCGCCGCCCTAACCCCGCGCGAAGCCTGCGCCGCGATCAGCACCGCCGCCGCATCAGCGCTCACCACCCCGAGGCCAAGGCCATTTCGGCTTGAAGGGCCCTATCGGCTGGAGATCGATTTCAGCACCCGCGTGGCGGCCGAAATGGCCGCCTATCTGCCCTTCATCGAACAGACCGGGCCCTGCACCGTGTCCGCCGAGTTCGCGACGATGGCAGCGCTGATGCGCTTCATTTCGTTCCTCATCCTGTTCAATCCCAACGGCGTGGTCGGGCTTTGATCGGTTGGCATAATTCAATTATGTTATGCTTGCTCTTGCCGCGCGGCTTGGTTAGCCTCGCTTGTCAGCATCGGGGGATCTCATGAACCGGTTTTCGCACAGGCGGCCCGTGCTCGCTTTCTACCTGCTTGCACTCCTCATTGCCTCGCTGGTGATGGTCTGGACGGTGTACCGCTTCACTACCGATCCGGCATCGGCAGGGATGCTGGGCGAGATGGTCACCGGCATCTATGCCAGCGGCCAGTATATCAACATCGCCTCGATGCTCCCCCATGCGCTGGCGCGGCCCGATCTGCTGGGGGTGTTCATCTTCGCTGCTGCGCCTAGCATCTCTGCGGTGATAGTGGCGGCGCGGGGCGGCGGAGGCGGTCTGAAGGTGCTCGCGGGCAGGCTGCGCCCTGTCGGAGCAAACACCACAAGGCGCAGAGCCATAGCGGTCTATTGCGGCATGCTGGCAGTCTATGCCGCCGGGTTTGCCGCCTATGACTTCGTCGCCGGGCCGGGCACCACTATCACTGATCGGCTCGCGATGTTCGGCGGAAGCGTGTTGCTGGGTGCGGCAGTCGGCCTGCTGATGGACGAAGGCGGGACGCTGGAGGAACTGGGCTGGCGCGGGTTTGCCTGGCCGCTCCTGCAAGCGGCGATGAAGCACCCGCTGCGCGCGGCAATGCTTCTTGGGACGCTGCACTGGGCGTGGCATCTGCCGCGCGAGGTGCTGACCCTGCTGGGCGGCGTCGATCCGGGAAGCTTCCTGTTGACACAGGGCGTGTTCTGGGCGCTGTGCCTTGCGCTGGCGGTTGTTGCGGGATACTGCGTCAATCTTGCGGGCGGATCGGTCTGGCCAGCGGTGCTGGTGCATGGCGGCACCAACCTGTGGTCCAAGGCGCTCAGCGACCATGTCGCCCCCAGCTTCGGCCTGATCGACCTGCGCACGCTGATCCTGTTCATGCTGGCGCTTGTGATCGCCCTTTGCGCCGGTCGCCAATTGGGGCGACTGCCCGGCAATCCAGCCCGCGAGCCTGAGTAGTGGCGCGCTTCGTCCTGCAACGGCTGGTTCTTCTTGCGCTGGTGCTGGTCGGTGTTTCCCTCATTACCTTTGCGATTGCCCATCTTGCTCCGGGCGATCCGGCGCGGATGATGGCGGGGCCCGCCGCCTCCGCGGAAGCTGTGGCGACCCTGCGCGCCGAGCTTGGCCTCGATCTGCCGCTTTGGCACCAATATGCGCGCTATCTCGGCGATCTGCTGCGCTTTGACCTTGGCACCTCCAATGTTTCGGGCGAGCCGGTGCTGGGCGAGATCCTCTCCCGTGCACCGGCCTCGATCGAACTGATGGGCAGCGCGCTTTTGCTGTCGCTGCTGGTCGGTATTCCGATCGGCATCGGGGCTGCGGTGAAGCGTGGCGGGTGGCTGGACCGGACGGTCTCGGGACTGTCGGTGGCGGGGATTTCGGTGCCGCCCTTCTGGCTCGGGCTGGTGATGGTGATCGTGTTATATCGCCAGTTCGAATGGTTCCCCGCCTCGGGCCGATTCACTGGCGACCCACCGCCTCGGGTGACCGGCTTCCTGCTGATGGACTCTCTGCTTGCCTTCGATCTTCAGGCGCTGGCAGCGGCGGCGGCTCACCTAGCCCTGCCGGTGCTGTCGCTCGCATTGCTGGAAACCGGGCCGCTCGCCCGTCTGGTGCGCAACCAGATGCGTGCGGTGCTGGCGTCCGACTATGTCCGGATGGCGCGAGCGAGCGGGCTTCCGGAGCGCACGATCCTGTGGCGCCATGCTTTGCGCAACGCACTGACCCCGCTGGTCACGCTGGTCGCTGCGTCGATCGCCATGATGCTGTTCGGATCGGTCAGCCTTGAAACCGTGTTCGGCTGGCCGGGGGCGGGGCACTATGTGGTGCAATCGATCTTCGCGCTCGATTTTCCGGTCATTATGGGTTTCGCGGTGCTGACCGCCATCGCCTATGTGCTGGTGAACACCGTGGCCGACGTTGCCCTGGGCCTGATAGATCCACAGGTGCGCCCGGCATGAGCGGCGCGCGGCGATCCATCATCATCGGTGGCGGGATCGTTGCGCTAATGGTGCTGCTGGCGCTGCTGGCGCCGCTACTGACCAGCTATGGCCCGAACGAGGTCGATACCGGGGCGATCCTTGAGCCGCCGTCGGCCCGGCATTGGGCAGGAACCGACAATCTCGGCCGCGATCTGTTTGCGCGGATCCTCTATGGCGGACGCACCTCGCTTGGCGTGGC
This sequence comes from Blastomonas sp. AAP25, assembly GCF_001295965.1. Classification (NCBI taxonomy): domain Bacteria; kingdom Pseudomonadati; phylum Pseudomonadota; class Alphaproteobacteria; order Sphingomonadales; family Blastomonadaceae; genus Blastomonas; species Blastomonas sp. AAP25. Next base: position 144,954 of record NZ_LJHP01000020.1, on the reverse strand, counting down.
CTTCGGCATCGTCGCAATCGGGATGGGCGCAGGCGCGCTGCTGGGCTGCGCGGTTGGTATGGCGGGAGGCTGGGTCGACCGGATCGCGATGCGGCTGGTCGACGTAGCGCTGGCGATCCCCTCCCTCGTGATCGCGCTGGCGCTGGCGGCGGCAGTCGGGCCCAGCCTGGTAAACCTCGTAACGATCCTCGGCGGGCTGGGTGTTCCCCTGTACCTGAGGCTGTTCCGCAGCGAGGCATTGTCCCTGCGCGAGCGGCCTTTCGTGCTTGCCGCCAGAGCGAATGGCGCGCCTGCATGGCGGCTGCTGGCGGTGCATATCCTGCCCAACATCGCCCCGCTGTTCGCGACCCTCGCTTCGACCGCGCTTGGCACCGCACTGGTCGCGGCCTCGGCGCTGTCCTTTATCGGGCTGGGCGCTCAGCCACCGACGCCCGAATGGGGGGCGCTGATCTTCGAGGGGCGCAACACCATCATGTATGAATGGTGGGCCGCCGTGCTCCCTGGACTTGCGGTGGCGGTCTCGGCGCTGGGCTTCGTGGTGCTTGGCGACGGTCTGCGCGACTGGCTCGATCCGCGCGGGGGCGGGCGGTGAACGCCTTGCTGGCGATCGAAGGCCTGACGGTGGCCTATGGCACCGAACCGGTGGTGCAGGACATATCGCTGACGCTGGCTGCGGGCGAGGTGCTGGGTTTGGTGGGTGAATCCGGGTCGGGCAAATCGACGCTCGGCATGGCGGTGCTGGGCCTGCTCGATCCGGCCGCGAGGGTGGAGGCGGGGCGGATTGCGCTGGGCGGCGATGATCTGCTGGCGCTGCCTTCGGGGCAACGCCGGGCCCTTTGCGGAAGCACGATCGCGCTGATCCCGCAGGAACCCATGGCGGCGCTCAATCCCACCCTGCGGATCGGACGGCAGATCGATCTTGTGCTGGGCTACCACCGCAAGGGTGATTCGAACACGCGGCGGCAGTTGGCGGAGGACGCGCTGGCCTCGGTGATGATCGCCGATCCCCCGCGCATCCTCGGCTCTTATCCGTTCCAGCTCAGTGGTGGGCAATTGCAGCGGGTGCTGATCGCGCTCGCCTTTGCGCTGCGGCCGCGGCTGATTATCGCGGACGAGCCCACCACCGCGCTCGACATGAGCGCGCAAGGCGAGGTGCTCGATCTGCTGGTGTCGCGGGCGCGTAATGAGGGTGCAGGCGTGCTGCTGATCAGCCACAACTTGCCGCTGGTGCGCCGCTATGCAGACAGAGTGGCGGTGATGCGGTACGGCGCGATTGTCGAGAGCGGCACGGCAGCCGAGGTACTGGCCGCGCCCCGCCACGTTTACACGCGTGCACTGATCGCCGCTCTGCCCGCAAACTCCCCGCCGCATATGCCTCTGCCGGTGCCCGAGGCATGAGCGCCGCGCTGCTCGAACTCGCCGATGCGCGGCTCACCTATCGCCGCGGTCTTGCCCGGTTCGCGGCGCTGGACGGGGTGAGCCTGTCGGTCGCTCGTGGCGAATGCGTGGGCGTGATCGGCGAATCCGGATCGGGCAAATCAAGCCTTGCGCGGGTGATCGCCGGCTTGGCCGAGGGCGCAACGGGCGACCTGCGGCTGTCAGGAGAGCGAGTGCCGATCGCGCCTGGCGCCCGCCCCCGCGAACACTGCCGCCGCATCCAGATTGTGTTTCAAGATCCCGTGGGCTCGCTCAATCCGTTCCTCACCATCGGCGCCATCATTGCCGAGGGGATGGCGATCCACGGCATCGGTTCCCGCGCCGAGCGACGCGAGCGGCTGGCAGAATTGCTGGCCGATGTCGGCCTCGATCCGGCAATGGCATTGCGCCGTCCGCACGAGCTTTCGGGCGGGCAGCGCCAGCGGATCGCCATCGCCCGCGCGCTGGCAGTAGACCCCGATCTCATCTTGCTCGACGAGCCGACCTCGGCGCTCGATCTGGTGGTGCAGGCGCAGATCCTCAACCTGCTGCTGGCGTTGCAGGCCGCGCGCGGGCTGGCTTACCTGTTCATCAGCCATGATCTCGATGTGGTGCGCCACCTGTGCCACCATGTGCATGTCATCACGGGCGGTCAGATTGTGGAAAGCGGACCAACCGATGATGTTTTCGACAGCCCCCGACACCCCTACACCCGAGGCCTGATTGCTGCCATGCCCGGAGCGACGCGGTGAACGCGGCGGCGCTGGATCACCTGTTTGCCGGCCAGGACTTTGGCGCCGCGCCGGGCTGTGTGGCCGCGCTGCTCGAAGGCGAAGAGGTGGCATGGCAGAGGTGCTTCGGCCTCGCCCGGCTTGACACTGCAACACCGCTGACGGCCGCAACCCGGATGCGGATCGCTTCGATCACCAAGCCGATGGTCGCGCTGACACTGGCCGCGCTGGAGGATGAGGGGCGGCTGGCGCTCAGCGATCCGCTCTCCCGGCACGTGCCCGAACATCGGTTCGGGGCAGACCCAACGCTTGGCCAGATGCTGGCGATGAAAAGCGGCGTTCCCGAAACCTACCCGCTGGTGTGGCTCGGGCTGGGAGATGCGGCGCGGCTGGCCGAGCATTCGCAGGCCTTGATGGCGCTGTTGCTGGCCCAGCGAATGCTCAACTTCCGCCCCGGCGAGCGGACGCTCTATGCCAATGCCAACACCGTGCTGCTGCATCTGGCCGCGGAGCGGGCAACGGGTGAGCCACTCGCGCGCCTGATGCAGCGGCATGTGTTCGATCCGGCGGGAATGGCAAGCGCGGTGCTGGATGATGGCCTTGCCCATCGCCTGCCCGCCACCGCGATCGCATATGCGAAAGCGGGAGAGGGTTTCACTCCGGCCGATCCTGCGGCGGTAGAGGCAGCACCCGGCGGGGTGATCGCCTCGCTTATCGACTTGATCGCATGGCACCGCTGGTTGCGCGGCAATCCCCATGACTGGCGGGCGAGGCTGGCGGGCGCGGTCAGACATGATGATGGCTCGCCAAGCGGCTATGCCCAGGGTTTTGTACGCCAGTCGCTGAGCGGCGTGCCCGTGATCGGCCATGCGGGCGGGCATTCGGGATGGGCTAGCGACTATCTGTACGCCCCGGAGAAGGATGTTGCCGTCATCATCCTGGCCAACCGGGCCGACGCCAATGCGTACGAACGCGCGCGCGAGATACTGGTGACCGCGCTCGGCCTGCCGCCCGATCCGGGGGCGACGCCCGCCTTGCTTGGCCCGGCCCCCCCGCCGCTGTGGGAGGCGACCTATGCCAGTGCCGAGGCGATCGCCTCGCTGAGCGTCAGTGGGAGCTGCGGCGAAATCGCGGTCGATGGGCGCCGGATGCCGCGCGGGGCAGACGGCCTGTTCCGCCGGACGCTCGGCGTCGAGCCGTTTGTGATCGACGCAGCCGATACGGCCGCCCCCCCGGCCGAGCTGAAGCGGTGGGAAGGCAATCACGCGGTCACCTTCGGCCGGGTGGACGCGCCTTCCGCGCTTTCGTCCCTGGCAGTCACTGGGACCTATGCCTGCGCCAGCCTGCCCCATCCGGTGACGATCAAGGACGATGGCAAGGGCGGTCTAAGGGTGCTCACCGGCCCAGTCTGGCCAGGCGGCAAAGGCTGGCCGCTGGTGCCGGTGAGCGGCGTGCTGTTCCGTTGTCACATGCCCGATGGTGCGCCCAGCGAAGTGCACCTGCGCTTCGAGCTGGATGAAAGCGGCGCGGTTGCAGGTGTAACCTTCGGCTTCCTGCGCTTGCTGCGTATCTCACTTGATCGGGTCGCCCCGGACGCTGGCGAAGCATGGCGCGCGATAGGGCAGGCCGCACCCCAGCTCCTCATCGGAGACGCGCCATGATCGCTCGCGCGCTCGTGCTGGCCTGGTTGCTGCTGACGCTGGCGGGCTGCATTCCAGAGCCCGATCCGGAGGAACGCACGCGAACCGTCGTGGTCGCCACCGCCTTCCCGCCGCAGTCGCTCGATCCGGCGCAGGGCGCAACCGGCACCGGCCTGCCAATCGTTGACCAGCTCTACGATCAGCTCCTGCGCTTCCGTTCCGGCACCGCCCAGCCCGAAATCGAGGGCGAACTCGCCCAGAACTGGCAGGTATCGGCAGACGGCCTGCGGATCGACATCGTGCTGAAGGAAGACCGCATCTTCGCCGACGGCTCGCCCATTACCGCCGGTGATGTCGTCTGGTCGCTCGAACGGGTCAGGCGACTTGGGCTCAGCTCGGCCTATTTCCTTGAATGGCTGGAGCGGGCCGAGGCGACGGGGGAGCGCTCGCTGACCCTGACCCTCAAGCGGCCGCACGCGCTGGCGCTGCACCTGCTCGCCCATCCGGCAACCTCGGTGATCAACCGCAAGGCGGCGCTGGCCGGGGCGGGTGACACAGACGCCGATGCGCGGCTGTGGCTGTCATCGCACAGCGCGGGCTCGGGTCCTTATGCGCTCGCCGATCTGCGAGCAGGCGAGAGCTTGACACTCGCCGCAAACCACCGCGCCGCAACGCAGCCGCGCCAGTTCACCCGCGCGCGGTTCGTGGCGCTGCCCGATGAAGGCGTGCGCCGCCTGCTGCTCGAACGCGGCGACGTCGACCTGACCGTCGCGGTCCCGGCGGCATTCACCGCGCGCTACCGCGGACTGGAGGGCGTTGCTGTGACCAGCATTGCGGGCGGGCCGTCGCAATCTTTCCTGACGCTCAATACCCGCAAAGGCCCGCTGGCGAATATCCACCTACGCCGCGCAATTGCGCATGCGCTCGATTACGAGGCGCTCAGGGTGCGGGTGCTGAAGGGCAATGCGGTGCAAATTCCGGGCTATATCCCGCCCGGTTCGACCGGGTTTGACCCTGCCGAGCCGCCGCCGCAGCGCGATCTCGCCGCAGCCCGAGCCGAGATGGCGGCGGCGGGATACAAGGGCGAACCGCTGCGGCTGATGGTGTCTATGCTGGGGCCGGTGGCGGAGTTCATACAGTCCAACCTTGCTGGCGCCGGTATCAACGTCGTGATCGAGCGCCGGCAACCCGGGGCGATGGCGGCGCTGGCACGGGCGGGCGAGTTCGATCTGGTCTACGATTCCTGGACACTGGATTCGCCCGAGGCGACCGCGATGCTCGAAGCGCTCGTCTCGGGCCGAGCGCGGGCGAACGGGACCAATGTGTCCGGCTATGCCGACCCGCAGGTCGATCGCTGGTTGCTGGAGGCGGCGGCTACCCCTTCGTCTGATGTCCGCGCGGCGATCCTTCGGCAGATCGATGCCCGGCTGCGCGCAGATCGCCCGCTGGTGATGATCTTCGGCGCGAACCCGATCATAGCCTACCGCGCGGACCTTTCGGGCGTGCGCATCGACCCCTATCAAAGCTTCGCGTTGCCGCTGGCGGCGCTGACCCGAAAGGCACCCGCCCGATGAACTGGCCGCTTCGACAGGACACAGCTTTCTTTCCGCCGGTCGCAGCCCCGCGTGTATCAGGCCATCTCGATTGCGGAGACGGGCATCAGATTTGGTGGGAGTTGACGGGCGACCCCGCTGGCGTGCCGGTGGTGGTGGTGCATGGCGGACCGGGCGGTGCGATCCGGCCCTATTACCGCCGCCTGATCGATCCAGACCGCCAGCAGGGGGTGTTTTTCGATCAGCGCGGTTGCGGCCAGTCGCTGCCCGCGGGCGCGCTTGATCGCAACACCACGCCTGACCTGGTCACGGATATGGAGCGGCTGCGCGCGCATCTGGGGTTCGGGCGCTGGATCGTGCTCGGCGGATCATGGGGCTCGACTCTCGCGCTCGCCTATGCCCAGGCGCATCCGCAGCGCGTCGCTGGGCTGGTGGTCAGCGGGGTCTATCTCGCGCGGGCGTTTGACCAGTGGTGGTGGTGGCAGGGGGTAGGCCATGTGTTTCCCGAGGTCTTCGCCGCGCGTGACGCATGGCTCCCCGCAGCCGAGCGCAGCGATCCGCGCGGGGCGTTTCTGCGCCGTATCCGTGATCCTGATCCAGCTATTCACCGCGAGGCGGCCCATGTGCTTATGATGGCCGAGGGCCAGACGCTCGACCTGTGGCCTGTTGCGCCGGGGGAGGATTTCGCCGAAATCACAGACGGTGCGGTGCGATCAGCGCGGATTTTCGCGCATTACGAGGCGCATGACTATTTCCTCGCGCCCGATCAACTGCTGCGTGATGCAGCAAGGCTGGCGGGAATCCCCGGTGCGATTATCGCCGGACGGTCCGACATGTGCACGCCGCCGCAAAGCGCATGGGATCTGGCGCAGGCCTGGTCTGATGCACGGCTCCATATCGTGCCCGCCGCAGGGCATCGCTGGAATGACGAGCAACTGTGCCGCCCGATAATCGCCGAGCTGGCGCGGCTGACCGGAGCCGGTTGAACCCGGCCCCGATGCGATGCTTCAGAAATTGACCCGCGCCGAGACCCCGTAGGTTGCCCCGGGCGCCTGGGTGACGCCCGACGTGCCGTTGCGATTGCCGCCGAACGCGATGTCGAAGCGGTTGTTGCCAGCGTTCTGGACGAAGGCCAGCACGTCGAAGACTCCGAAATCGAGTCCCGCCGACAGGTTCAGCAGATCGATCTGACCGATCCGGAAGGCATTGGCGACATCCTGAAACCCGCCTGAGCGGTTCGAATAGGCCGCATTGGCGATCACATCGATGCTGTCGGTCAGTGGACGGCGCACCTCGGCGTTAAGCGAAAAGCTCCATTCGCGCGTCGCAGGCAGTTGCAATCCGTCGAGCGGCGTGACCGTACCCAGCCCCCGGATGAAGGTGCCGCTGGTGAATTCGGGGTTCATCCAGCCCAGGCTGCCGCCCAGCGTCACGCCTTCGATCGGCGTGACCGAACCTTCCAGCTCGATCCCCCAGGTCTTGGCCTTGCCGGCGTTGTCGAGGAAGCCTTGAAGCCCTGGTGCGGCGGTAAAATCGAAAAACGGCACCAGCACATCGTCCTGCGTCAGCAGATAGGCCGATACCCCGATCAGCGCCTTGCCGTCCAGCAGCGTGGTCTTGGCCCCGATCTCGTAATTGACCGAGGTCTCCTGCCCGTATTCGAGGTTAGCCGCATTGGCGACGTTGAAGTTGAAGCCCCCTGCACGGAAGCCGGTCTGGATCTTGGCGTAGATATTGGCATCGCCCGGCGTCCACGACAGGGTCACCCCCGGCGTGAAGCGGTTGAACCCGCGCGTCAGGTTGGCGGTTTGGGGCACCAGCCCGAACCCGGCGAGCCCTGGCGTGGGGTTGAAGGCGAAGTTCACCCGCTTGGTATCATCGGTGTAGCGCGCGCTAGCGATCAGGCTGATGTCGTCGGCCAGCGCGATATCGGCCTCTATGAACCCGGCCCAGGATTCGAGCGACTGATCATTGGCGATGCCAAGCACGAAGGGCACCGTTCCACCGCCAAGAAAGGTGCGGATGCTGACGAGATCCGTGGCGATGTCTCCCGTCGCACTCTCGTCGAGATAGGTGATCCCGGCGAGCACCGAGACCGCGCCCCATTGCGGCGAGAGCCAGCGCAATTCGACATTGCGGCTTTCGACCCGGTTGAACCGGGTGGTAACCTGCTGGCCGAGGTCGCCGGTGGCCAGGTTGGGGATGATGTTGGCCGAAAGATCGGTGTCTTCCACACCACGCAGCTTGTAGTCGCGCCCGCCTGCAATCAGCGTGAAGGTGCCTGCGGTTTCGCTTTCATAGGCAAGCTCTGCGGCGATCCGGTCGACATTATAGCTGTTGCGCGGTTGCGTGTCGCGGCGGATGGTGCGGCGCGTTTCGCCCGCGTCGCGGAAGAACAGGGCGGTACCGGGCGTGTCGGCATCGGTATGTTCATAGGTAAGGGTTGCGCTGAACCCGCCTGCCGGAGCAAAGCGCGCTACCACCCTGCCGCTGATCGAATCATGCCGGTCGATGAACTCGTTGGTGACGGTGTTGAGATACTCTCCCTTATCCTGATCGATGTATAGGCCCGAGAAGCGCACCCCGAAGCTGTCGCTCACGGGGAGGTTGGCCATCGCCTCGATCTCCCGCCGGTCGTAGCGGGCAAGCGTACCGCGCACCAGTCCCGCAAATTCGCCGGTCGGCCGCTTGGAGATGACATTGACCGCCCCGCCGACCGCATTGCGGCCATACAGCGCGCCCTGCGGCCCGCGCAGTACTTCGACCCGTTCCAAATCGTAGAACTGGGTGGGGAAGCTGATGAAGCCGCTCGAATAGATTTCGTCGACATACATTGCGACGCCCGGCTCCGCGAAGAGCGTCGGTGTCCCGACCCCGCGGATAGAGATGTCGCGCGCGGTCCCGGCGTTGTTTTCGACAAGGAAGGCCCCCGGCACCTGCAGCAGCAGATCGCGCGGCTCCTGCAAGCGGGCGTCGGTGATCTGGCTGGGCGAAAGCGCGGTGATTGGGCCGGGCACATCAACCAGACGCTCCTCGCGCTTGCGGGCAGTGACGATGATCTCGCCGGTGGTGGCGCGGCTCTCGGTGCTTTCGTCCGAGGCGATATCATCCTGCGCGGCGACCACTCCCGGGCTCACGGCCATGAACACCGCTGCTGCACTCGACATCAATCCTGATCTGGTCACATCACCCTCCCTATTGCAGCAGCGCTCCCCCTGGCCGCGACAATAACATAATCAGATTATTTTTTGAGATTTGTCAATCGTGGTGTCGAGAGCTGGTGCTGGGCTGTGCCGGTCCGGCCACACTGTCAGGCATTGAACGCCACAATTCCACGTCTGGGTATCGTCCCGCGCTGGCTGGGAGATTGAATGTCGCGGGGGCGTGAGGCCGGCCCGTGTTTGTCTCCTGTCACGGCCCTAGGCTCAGGACTCATTGCAGATGGCCGACATGAAGGTGTGGGCGCATAGATCGTACCGGGTGTGGATGCGGCGCCGGTCTTTGAGCTTTCCGCACATGGTTGAACAGCGCCTGGTCTTCTAGGCGCCTTGTGCTTTCAAAATCCGCTATCGTTAAAATTCGACGGGCGATAGCATCCCACTCCTGATCCGTTTGCGCGGAGGGGGGGAGAACATCTCGATGGAATCGAACACGTCCTGTCGGGCTTCCTCTCGTGTTTTGTAGGTCCTGCGCCGGATGCGTTCGCGCTTGAGCGACGAGAAGAAGGTCTCGGCGACGGCATTGTCGCGGCAATTGCCGCTGTCGTTCCAGGCCTGACGGATCAGCTCGGTTTGCCGGGCATCGTCTTAAGCCCGTTGGCTCCGAGGGCTCTTCTGCCAGGCATAGAAGCCACTGGGCTGGATGCGCAAACAACGACACAAGCGAACCTGGAACTGGTCACGATGCTCGGCAACAAACACGTATCTCACTTTGCATCCCTGGCGAAGTACGCGGTGGCTTTTTTTTGGATGTCGCGCTCCTCGGTCACTCGGGCCAAATCACGCTTCAACAGCCCGATCTCGGCATCCTTACGGGTATCGCCAGACGCTTTCCGGGCGAACCGCTTTTTCCAGGCGTACAGCGAATGCGGACTGACACTCGATTGGCAAGAACGTCCTCTTTGGCAAAAGGGCGACGAGGTTGCTATGCCAGCAGCCCCTAATTGAGGGACCATTTGACGGAAGGCTGGCTCGGCTCTCGATCAAGATTGGCAGTTCCACCAGGATTGCAGGGGTAGCCGGTGGCGGAGACGGAGTCCGCTTTGAAATCCTAGTTTTCCAACGATTATGCCGGATAACATGCCTTTGGTCATAAAATCAGCCATAAAATCGGCTGTGACCGAGGACGAACGGTGGCATCCTGCGGCGCACTTTATGTCACCGGATCATTCGGGAAAGAAGGTGTCAATGGTTTGGCGGTTTGTCGCCTGCCGGTGCTGCCTGTAAGTGTAGTCGCGCTTGGCGATGGCATCAGACTTGTTCGCAGCGAGCGTGAAATGTCGTAGGGGGCATTGACCGATACTACGGGCACTGATCGCTCTCACATGGGCAAGATTGCGCGTGGCGAACGCAACGTGACGATCCTGAATGTAAAGCGAGTGGCAACGGCGCTGGGCCTCACCGTTGCTGCTCTGACCGACCGTGCGGGGATTTGATCAAGCAGGCTCGACGATAAAAGCCATTGCGTGGCGCAGCCTCAGGCCAACGCGCGCAAGCCATTGCTGCCCATCGCCTTCATAGAGCCTGACCCTGCTGGCAGTGAGGCCGATGGCAACGGTGTAATGGTCGATCGTGTTGTCATGGAACAGCACGGGCGAGCCTGCTTCCACCAAAAGGGACAGTGTCTCCCAGCGCTCCGCCTCGTTAGCCGCGCTGATCTCGATCAGCTGGACTCCGGTCACCTTGTCGGTGGCTAGTTCGGCTAGCAGCATCGCCATCTTGCGCAGCTTGGGCAAAGTGATGCCGTCGCGCAGGCTTTCTGCCATCTGCTTGGGCGGGATGGCGTGGTCGACCATCTGGCGCAGCAGGTCGCGTGCTTGGTCGTCGCTGATGATACGAAAGGGTTCAAGAGTGATGCGGAGCGCGTTGATCAGCGCATAGGGTCCGCACAAGCCATCCAGATCGCCTTGGCAATAGGGTGGCAGCTCCGTGGCGATCGAGGTCGCCGTTGCGCAGCGGTGCTGGTGCATCAGTATTCTCGCGCCAGCATGACGGTCAGCACCCGCGTAGTGACGGTAGGGTCTGACGGATCGGGCGAGCCTGACAGGCAGTCGCTGTCGTAATACTCGATCTTCCAGAACATGCGCTCGCCAGCATGTTCGAACGATCCGAAATCGTGTTCGCCATAGGGATCATTGTCGGGCGAGAAGGCGTCGAAGTCGTGGACGGCAGTCAGGATGGAAGCGACCGCTTGATCGCCCAGGCTGATGATGCCCTGGGTCAGCAGGGTGCGGCCCGAGCTTTTGCCCTTGCGCAAGCTGTCGTTGAGGGTGCGTATCTTTTGCATGCGGTCCTGCGCGGGCGATAGGCGTGCGTCTTCACTTTGGCGGTTCATGGCCAAGTCTCCTGTAGTTTGACGATGGTGGGAGGGTTTGTGGCTGCGAGCTGCGGGTAGGACGATCAGCTCTGGCCGATCAGATCAGGCTGATGAGCCTGCGTTGGGCAACACGGTCGCCCTCGATGTAGCGTTCGGTTGTGGACAGTGCGCGGTGGCCAGCAAGCTCCTGCACGTCGCGCAGTGATCCGCCGACCTTTGAAATGGCGCGGGCGGAGCGCGTGATGAACGTGCGGCGGCCTGAGTGCGACGAGCATCCGGTCAGATCGAGCGCGGCATAGGCCTCGTGGAACCAGTTGACGATGCTCCGGGCGGTCATCGCTCCACCTCGTTCCGACACGATGACCGGGCCAATAGTCGGTCGACCGCACTCCCGGTGCCAGGCGCGCATCGCTTTGCGAAGGTCACCGTGCATCGGGATAATCCTGCCGCTGCTATATTTGGCGATCCCGTTGGAGATACGTAGCTGGTCGCCGATATGACCAGTCGTGGTAAGGACCATGGGCCAAGTAAGCCCGGCGATCTCGCCCGCCCGAAGGCCAGCCTTGAAGCTCAGTGTAACGATGAGTGTGTTGCGCGCAGGGTGTCTGAGCGCGCCAACATGCGCCAGCAACCGGCACACGTCAGCCGCCTCCAGCACCCGCGCAGGGGCTCGGGACATAGGGTTGACCTCTCGATGGTGGGCAAGCAGCATGGCGTACAAATAGCTGCTGCCAAAACACCGTAGCAAATTTGACGGGATCTGTCAAATTATTAATATTTATCAGAAGCTTAGATCGTCATACGGCGCAGCGGCAGCTAGCATTTGTTGCTAGTGTGGCAGGTCTGTTTCGAACCTAATATCGGTTATTTTGCTGTCCTCGCGATCCTATCGTTAGCTGCCATTGTCTTGGGGGCCTCTAAACGGTCTTGATGGTAAAAATCGGATAGCATGCTCTTGTCTGACCCTTGCGGTGGCTAGCCCTTCGTTCTGGTGAGGTGATCATGGCTTAGTGCACGCCCAGGCCTGGTCCAGGTTTGTCGCCGATTTTCAGGTCGCGCAGTTGAATTTTAAGAAAAATTCTTGCGGATAGGGCGAATTCGGAGGGTTGAGGAACTGAATATCCACACATTTTGCCGCATTAAATTTGGAAAAGTTTCGATAGCCGGTTAGGGATTTATGCGATAAAGTTTGTGGGCAATGGGAAGGTAATTAATGACGCTTGTGATCACGACCTGCACAAATCGCAAGCGCAAGACGGTTCCCGATCGCCTCCATGTAGCCGCACTTCAACCAGGACCTATTGATGATGTGGCGGGCCGCTGGGCAGCGCGCCTGTCTGGACAGAACGATCTCTTTTCTGCCTGCGACATTTACGGCGGGCGCTCGTTCAGGGAAGCATCACTCGCCGCTAATCTGCTAAGTGCGCCGTTGCTGATCGTTTCGGCAGGGCTTGGCCTTGTGTGGGCTCATACACGTGTTCCGGCTTATGCCTGCACCGTGCTCGCTGAGGCGCCCGACAGCATCGCGTCACGGGTGAAAGGAGACTATTCGGTAGCTTGTTGGTGGAAGGCGCTCGTAGAAGTGTCGCCATTTTCCGAGTCGCTGGAAGGGGCATTTGCGTCAACAGGGGGGTTAATCTGCGCGGCGCTTTCCGAGACTTACATCGAGATGATCACAGGCGACCTTTGTGCTCTGCCAGCCGAGACATTGGCGCGACTGCGGCTGTTTACGCGGGCGCCGTTGGAGCGACTTGCGCCTCCGCTCCGGCCGTTCGTAATGCCCTATGATGACAGGCTCGACGGACCCGATAGTCGTGTCCGCGGAACGCGCGGTGACTTTGCTGGGCGTGCCGTGCATCATTTTAGCGACTACATTGTCAATGAAGGAGATGACCGATCAGCCGGCGAGCATGGCGCGGCTGTAGCGGCGGCGCTTGATGGATGGCGCATGCCAGTTCGATTTAGTCGACAGCGACTCGACGATTCGGCAGTTCTGAGCCTTATCCGCGATCATTGGGATGCCGAGCGCGGCAGCACCGCGCGGCTGTTGCGGCGCTTACGTGATAAGCTCGGGGTAGCGTGCGAGCAAGGGCGATTTGCGGATCTTGCGCGCCAAGTGCGCGGCGAGAAGGCATGATCGGACGCGAGCATCTCAAGGTTCGCGCGGTCCGCTCGGAGCAGGGAAACCGGACCGGCGTGTTCGCCTTCTTCCTTTACGGCTCCGATATCAATCGCATCGCTGATATCAGCCGTATCCGCCGCGAAGAGCAAGAACTTAAGGGCTTCCAGCGCCGGGAAATCCGCGGTCATGTCAAAGAAATCACTGCGTTTCTCGACAGTGGCCCAGTGCTTTTTCCTAATGCAATTATCCTTGCTATGTCACCAGAGGTCGAGTTTGCCCGCTCTCGAGGCCGCTCGCCCGACCAGGCCTGTGAGGTCGGTGAGACCGGCACTCTCAAGATACCACTATATCCCGAAGGCCATCGAGCCGCTTGGATCGTCGACGGTCAGCAGCGTTCATTGGCATTGGGGGCCGCAAAGGACCCTTCGATCGCTGTGCCAGTGATCGGGTTTGTTTCCGACGAACTCGCAATCCAGCGGGAGCAGTTCATCCTCGTGAACAAGGCCCGCAAACTGCCGACCGGACTGATCAACGAGTTGCTACCCGAAGTGAGCGTCCTGCTGCCGCGTAATCTCGCTGCCAAACAGTTGCCGAGCACCTTGTGCGAAGCGCTCAACACCGACCCCAAATCGCCCTTCTTCAAGCTGATCAAGCGCGAGTCCGACGCCAAGGACCGCGCGGGCATCGTCACTGACAGCGCGCTGATCGAGACCATGAAGGCGAGCTTGAAGACGCCCGCAGGCGCTCTCGGGCAATACAAGCACATTGGCGACGGCAACGATACCGAAGCTATGTATGGCGCGATGCTGCTCTACTGGACTGCGGTACGCGACATCTTCCCTGATGCCTGGGGCAAGCCAGCGACTGAAAGCCGGCTCATGCACTCGGCCGGCATTCGCGCGATGGGCGCATTGATGGATACGATTATGCTACGCGCCGATGCTGCTGCCGACAAGGCCGCCGCTGTGCGCGCAACGCTGCAGCGCTTGGCGCCGCATTGTTGTTGGACCAGTGGTACTTGGAAGGGCTTGGGCTTGGTTTGGAATGAGATCCAGTCGACCTCGCAGCACATTACCAAGCTCAGCGACCATCTGATGCATGTCGAGCGCGACCTAGCGCGCGGGGCGCCATGAAGTTCATTTTCGCCGATAGCCTCGATTATGTCGATCCTGCGTTCGATTTTATCGGCGACCGAAGTCGTGCCGAGCGTCAGCCCTATTGGGACGACGCCTATCCGCATGAGATCCTGGGTTATGCGCCTTATGATGGCGTGCTGGTATCACGCGGCATCGTTGGCGACCACCGCGTAAAAGGCAAATACACGGCCAGCCAGGCGCGCCGTTTCCACCTGGTCGGCGTGCGAAAGTTTTTGCGGCTGGACAAACCCGAGTTCGCGCATCTCGACATTTTCGGCGACTGCGGCGCCTTCACCTATGTGCAGGAAGAGCGTCCGCCCTATTCGGCCGGGGAGATGGCCGAATTCTACGACGAATGCGGTTTCACCCATGGCTGCTCGGTCGATCACATCATCTTCGAATTCGATCCCGCCATCCAAGGGATGAGCGGCGGCAGCGATGACGCAAAGGCGCGATTCGAGATCACGCTTGAAAATGCCGATGCCTTCCGCCGCGAGGCGAAGGCGATCGACGCAAGCTTCACACCCTTAGGCGTGGTCCAGGGCTGGTCGCCGGGCAGCATGGCCGAGGCGGCGCGCCGACTTGTGACTATGGGCTATGACTATCTCGCGATCGGCGGCATGGTCCCCTTGAAGTCACCCGAGATCAAGCTGGTCCTCGAGGCGATCCGCGACGCCGTGCCTGCATCGACCCGGTTGCATATCTTGGGGTTCGCCAAGGCCGACGATATCGCCAGCTTCCACGGCTATGACATCGCCAGCTTCGACACGACCTCGCCGCTGATCCGCGCTTTCAAGGACGCCAAGCAGAACTACTACCTGCCCGGCGACGGTTTCGGCCTGCGCTATTTCACGTCAATCCGTGTGCCCCAGGCAATCGAGAACCCCAAACTCCAGCGCGGGGTCAAGAAGGGTATTTTTCGTGCCGAGGAACTGGTGCGTCTCGAGGCGCTGGCGCTTAATTCGTTGCGCGCGTTTGATCGCGGCGCCGCCGACCTTGAGGAAACCCTTCACAATGTCCTCGTTTACAGCGCTCCGCTGATCGAGGAAAAGCCCTTTGAAGACTGCAAGGACAGCATCGCGCTGGCGCGGCTCGCGCAGCGCTATCGCGTTACCCTGACTGAACGTCCCTGGAAGCAATGTACATGCAAGATCTGCCAGGACGCCGCGATCGATGTGATCATCTTTCGCGGCAGCAACCGCAACAAGCGCCGCGGGATTCACAATCTCGCGGTCTACCACGACCATATTGAACGACTGGATTTGAAGCGTGCCGTTAGCCCCAATGACCTACCTCGCCGTCTGTGCGCAACAGAGCAGTGAACACCGTGTGCTCAGCTTCGCGACTACAGCGGCGGATGTGCTCCAATTCGCCGCTATCGAGCGCATCGGCCGCGACGCGCAGGGTGAACTCAGCGGGTTCCAACGCCCGCAGGTCGCCGCGCACATCCGTGAGATTCGTGACTACCTCGAGCAGCCGAATTCCGTCCTCCCAAATCCGATCGTCGTTGCCTTCACCGATCGCGTCGAGGTCGAGGATCTCGGCAATGGCACCATGCGGCTGTCGATCGACATGAGCAGCGGCGTGCCCGGCTTAGTCGTCGATGGCCAGCAGCGCCTGTCTGCGCTGGCCGAGGTAGACCGCGAATTTCAGATCTTTGTGTCCGCACTCATATGCCGCGACGAGGCGGAGCTGCGCCGACAGTTCGTCTTAATCAACAATACCAAGCCGCTGCCGAAGTCGCTGATCTACGAACTGCTGCCGACCGTAGACAATCTGCCGCCGCGGCTCGGCCGCCGGTCGGTCGCCTCCGATCTCACCGCCCGCCTCAATTTCGAGAACACCGCCCTCAGGGGGTATATCAAGCAGCATACCTGCCCAGAGGGAATCATCGCCGATACAGTGATGCAGCGAATCATCATGGAATCGCTCACCAACGGCGTGATGCGTGAGTTGATCCGTACCCCCAAGGGCGTCGAGCGTTGCGTCCGCCTCGTCTCCAATTTCTTTGAAGCTGTAAAGAAGGTGTGGCCCGAGGCCTGGCACGGCCAGAAGCCCGCGACCTCGCGGCTCCTGCACGGCGCTGGCATCCAGGCGTTGGGCGATGTCATGGAAGTGCTCGCGCAGCGCTCCGAAGCGCGCAGCGTCGAGGAGTTCCGCGAGGGACTCGAATGTTTAAGGGACAAAACCGCCTGGACCAGCGGCGAATGGGAATTGTCGGGCGAGGTCCGCCGCTGGAATAGCCTCCAGAACGTTAATCGCGATATCGCATTACTCAAACATTATCTGATCGGTATTGTGAAGGCCGACCAACGTAAGCGTCGCAAGGCCGCACCCGTGCCCTTGTTCGAACCCGAAGCGGGGACCGCATGAGCTACGCGGTCAAAGAGATTTTCAAGATTCTGCAGGGCGAAGGCGCGCAAATGGGCCGCGCCGCAGTCTTCTGCCGTTTTGCCGGCTGTAACCTCTGGTCGGGCCGCGAGACCGACCGCGCAGCCTCGGTCTGCACTTTCTGCGATACCGACTTCGTAGGGATGGATGGGAGCGGAGGCGGGCGCTTTGCTGATGCCGACGCACTTGCCGACGCGATTGCGGTCGAATGGAATGGAGCCGCAATCAATCGTTATGTCGTGCTGACTGGCGGCGAGCCTTTGCTCCAGGTGGACGATGCATTGGTCGCAGCGCTCCATGCTCGCGATTTCGAGATTGGCGTGAAGACCAACGGGACGCTGGTTCCGCCCGCCGGTATCGATTGGATCTGCGTTAGTCCCAAGGCTGATGCCGACCTAGTGGTGAAGTCCGGCCATGAACTGAAACTCGTGTACCCTCAGGCAAGCGCTGCGCCTCACAACTTTGAACATCTGGCGTTTAGCCATTTCTTTATACAGCCGATGGACTCGCTAGCCGCGGCCGCTAATCTCAAGGCCGCGATTGCCTATTGCACCGACAACCCGCGTTGGAGATTGTCGCTCCAGTCGCACAAGATGATCGGAATCCGCTGATGTTCGAACTCAGCAAACAGTTTCGCTTCGACGCTGCCCATACCCTTGATCGGTCGATTAACACCGAATCGAGCCGACGTATCCATGGCCACAGTTACCGCGCTGAGGTGACCGTGCGCGGTTGCCCCGATCCGGTCACCGGCATGGTGGTCGACTTAGGGCTGCTCGAACGCATCATGGACGACGCCCGCGACGCGCTCGACCACCGCTTCCTCGACGAGATCAATGACCTGGGACCAGCGACCATGGAAAATCTCAGCCGCTGGATCTGGGACCGGCTTTCGCCAGAGGTCGGCAATCTGTCCAAGGTCAGCGTGTACCGGGACAGCAGCGGCGAGGCTTGTTCCTATTGGGGCGAGGAAGTTCCGGCGTGACCGGTGGCAATGGCGCACTCGTACTTTTTTCCGGCGGCCAAGACAGCGCCACATGCCTCGCTTGGGCGCTTGACCGGTTTGAGACCGTCGAAACCATAGGATTCGACTACGGCCAGCGTCACCGCGTTGAGCTAGAATGCCGCGAGGAGTTTCGCGCGAAGGTGGTCAAATTGAATCCCACCTGGGCCGGTAGGCTTGGACTGGATCACATGCTTGACCTCTCGCTGCTAGGTCAAGTGAGTGAAACGGCACTGACGCGCGATGCTGAAATTGCGCTGCGCGCAGATGGTCTCCCCAACACCTTCGTGCCCGGCCGCAATCTGCTCTTCTTTACACTGGCCGCAGCGCTCGCCTCGCGCCGAGAGTTGCGGCATCTCATTGGCGGTATGTGTGAGACTGACTATTCGGGTTATCCGGATTGCCGTGACGACACGCTCAAGTCGCTGCAGGTAACCCTCAATCTGGGCATGGGTAGCCGCTCTGTCGTCCACACGCCGCTAATGTGGCTGGACAAGGCGCAGACTTGGGGTTTGGCGGAATCGATCGGCGGTAAACGGCTGGTCGATCTCATCCGCAGAGGCACCCACACCTGCTATCGCGGCGAGCATGACGTCTTACATGACTGGGGCTATGGATGCAGTGAGTGTCCAGCTTGCGCGCTAAGAATCAAAGGATGGCAAGTGTTTAGCGCATCCTGAATGGTCAAAGGTTAACTATTCGGCGATTGCATCCGCGCTACCCATGCACCATCATAGACGTGGGAGCATGTAATGGCTGAAGCACACGATTCGAAACTGAGTAATGGTGAGATGCCGCTGAAATGCGGTCTCGATCCTTGGTTTGCATTCGCATTTAGCCTTCGTTTTTAAATCTCAAATGAAAACCCCGGTATCGTCTCCCGCTTCAGCAATGCTTGGATTCCTCGTCCAACATCGTCATTTTGGTTCGTGCAAAATCTTAAAGATCGACGGTGCCCGTGTCGAGTTGCGCCTGTGCGATAGCGGCGGTCGCCAGCTTTTTTCCCGCGAAGCGATCGAAGGCCGTGATTTCAAACGAACCGTTCTGCGATCGGGCGCTCTCGCCATCGGACCGCATGGTCAATGTGTCGTTGGCGCGACAATTGAAAGTGACTCTGCCGGTCCCCGACACTACCGTATCACTTATGTTGAGGATGGCCTCGGTGCCAATGTCAGTGAAATCGAACTCCTGCCTCTCCCCGCAAGTTTCGCCGACAGTCTACCAAATCGCATACTCGAAGGACGGGCTGACGACTATGCGGTCTTCAGTGCACGCCACCGCTTGCTTATCTCGCTGGGCCGCTTTAATCGCCAGGTCGGCGGCCTTCGCGCCCTTCTTGCTAGTCGGATCGATTTACATCCGCACCAAGCCTTCGTCGCGGGCACGGTCATTCTTGACCCGGTGCGCCGCTATATTCTTGCCGATGAAGTTGGGCTAGGAAAGACGATAGAAGCTGGGATCATTCTTCATGATCTATTATCCCGTCGACCAAATGCGCGGATTCTTATCCTGACGCCGGGGCCCCTGACGCGCCAATGGCTTTGTGAAATGCATAGTAGCTTCGGCGGTCAAGGTTTCAAGCTTGCTGACCTGCATCCGATCGAAGCAGTTGATCTCAACAACTGGTCGAAGCTGATCTGCTCAACCAATTTTGCACTCGACGGGCTTGACGAGGATTTGCTCGAAGTCCCATGGGATCTAGTGGTAGTCGATGAGGTTCATCATCTGCTCAACACCCCGCATCTGTACGATCTGGTCCAGAGACTCTCATTGAAGGCTCGCGATCTCCTCCTGTTGAGCGCTGTCCCAGTTCGACGGCGCGAATCTGAACTCTATCGATTGCTCGGACTGCTGGATCCGCGTGCATATGGGCCTGGCGGCACCAAAGAAGAGACTTTCCTCGCCATTTATGGTGCGCAGGAACAACTCGGGCGCCGGCTTAATCTTCTGTCGCATGACCTGGCTGATCTCGATGAGGGGGAAGCTAGTACAGAAGACGTGATCGATCGCCTCGATCGCCTTCTTTCATTGCCCATCCTTCAAAGCGATAGGCAACTGCAGGCTATGTTGGCCGCTGCTGAAAACGATGCAGCCAGCGTCGGTGTCATTGCGCGTCAAGTACATACACTCATTTCAGATCGCTATCGAGTTAACCGACGCATTCTTCGTAATCGCCGCGAACGACTTATCAGCCAGGATCGCCTTGCCGCTATCACGCGGATGCCAGCACTGCTCCTATACGATGCTGATCAAATCGAGGGCGAAGCGGTCGATGCTGTTCAGGAACTTCTGGGTAGCCTTGCTAAAATTCCGGACCTTTCCGCTGACATTCTTCGACCATTTGCACAGGTGCTTCTGCAGGCGCTGGTTGATCCAAGCTCGACACTTGATGTGCTCGATTCGCTGAAGCGTGCCAAGGCATCGAAAGTCAATTCCTACGGTATAGAGATGCTTAACGGTGTCGTTGGTATGGGCGGTGAACGTTGGAGGGTACTCCTCGAGACCGCATGTGCTGGCGTCAAAGCGCATGTCGAACCGGGGCTGCTCGCGAACGCACACAGGCTGGTCGCAATCTGGCGATCCTCCCGCACATCGGCAGGACGATCAGAGGCATTGGCCGAGCTGGTCGCGGTGGAAATCGGCCAAGGCCGCAAGACGCTGGTGTTTGCGGGCTTCCCCGGCGCTGCCGATCGACTGGCCCAAACCTTGCGAAATCGTTTCGGCGACAAGGCAGTCACTGAGTTCCGCAGTGATCTTGATGATATGGCGAAGGAGGAAAATGTTCGCCGATTTCGCGCCGAGCCGCATGTGATGGTCATGGTCAGCGACGAGAGCGGTGGCGAGGGTCGAAATTTCCAGTTTGCGCACAGCCTTGTACATATGGATCTTCCGTGGCAGCCCGCCGTTATCGAGCAACGCATTGGTCGTCTCGACCGCCTTGGGCGTGAATTGGTGTCGACCGAAGTAGTTTCGCACGTCTGCGTTAGCTCCGGAGCCTGGGAAGCCGGACTGTATGCATGCTACAATGAAGGCCTAGATCTCTTCGGCTCCTCCGTGAGCGGCCTGGAATTCTCACTCCGGCACATTCAGGATCAGATTATCGATGCTGCGCTTGCCGGGGGGCGGGACGCGCTGTCTGATTTAGCCCCTGCACTTAGTGTCATGGCAGCAAACGAACGGGTTCGCGATGACAGTGAAGCATTGCTCGACGAGGCCTCTTACCACGCAGTGCGCGCCGAACGATTTGTCCGTACGCCTGCTGCAGATAATGAGACTGAACTCGAGACAGCGTTCCTAGACTATTTTCGATTGCTGGCCGGAGGGAAAGGTGTGTCACGCTACAAAGGCGCAGACGACACAGATGGAATATGGACCTTGCGCCCAGACGACATCCGCCATGGTGAGATTACAGTTGTTGATCGCGACGGTACTGGTGAAATCGGAAAACGCGTCGGCACGTTTCGGCGCAACCTCGCTCAGCGGCAGCGTAACATTGAGTTCTTCACCTATGGAAACCCGCTGTTCGACGCCATCGTTGCAGCACTTGGCCAGAAGCTGACGGGCCGCACCTATGCAATTGCGTGCCAAGCACCAGGCACGGCCGAATTCATCGGCCTCGAGGTTATCATTGCAGCCCGGCCGCATCTTAGTTCAGCGGACATATCACCCAGCCTACTTAACCTCGCCGAGGCAATCTTTGGCACGCGTCGCCGGCCGTTATTTGTGCCACTCCTGGCCGAAAATCCGGTCGACGGGCAGGCACTTGGTGTTCTGCGGTCATCGCTGAAGCCTGGCGGATCGAGTCCGCGCTGGCGTGATCTTGGCGGCGACGAAGTCGAGAGCTTTGTGCAGCGTTACGACGGAGATTTGGCTGGCTGTTTGCACCGTGCTCAGACCGAACTTATCCCAATGGCACGGCAAACACTGGCCCAGGACCTTGCTGAGCCGATTGGTGCGGAGATCGCGCGAATCGTTGCACAACGCGACCAACTCCTCGCTGCTGCCGATCCCAGTTCCATTGCAGAAGCAACGATGCTCGAGCAATATCAGGCGCTCATTGAAAGCTGGGATATCGTAATCGACGGTATAGGTTTTCTCGCGGTCAATATTAGGAATTAAGATAGTGAGTGCGATCGCGCCTCCCTCGACGACGAGCCTCGCTCAGCAGTTCCGTTTGGCCGTCGGCAGCGGAGTGGCTGCCGAAGCCATCCCGCTGCCGACGAGCACTGCGCATCCAGACTATCCGTGCTGGCGCTTTCTGCAACTGCTCAAACGGTGCCCGACGCCAACCCTAGACCATGGTGTTCTGCTTCGCCAGGCCGTCCGATGGTCGGGCGACAAGCTCTTCGTAGGAAGCTGGACGCCAGCTTTGGCGGCGGTTGGCACGCGCTGTGGAATTGTTCTGTCAGCCGCCGGCGATCTGATCACAGCGCCTTATCAGCCATTCTGGATGACCAGCGAACCGTGGGCCGATGGACAAGGCCTCGATCAACTTCCCGAACCTGCGATACCTGAGGAAACACTTCCAGCGGAACCCTGGCTTTGGTCGCTGGCCAACGGGCAGATGCGCACATGGCATTCACCCGCTCAAAAGGAGGCTTGCTGGCAAGCGTTAACAGCACCGCCCGGCGCGACAACATTACTCGGCCTTCCGACCGGGGCCGGCAAGAGCCTAAGTTTCCAACTAGCGGCCCGTTTTAGTCCCGGGGTTACCATTGTCATCGTTCCAACGACTGCGCTCGCGATAGACCAGTGCATTGCAGCTAGCGAGATACTCGCTGCTTTTCCACACTTGGGGCCGCGCTATTATTCGTCGAATGATCCGAACAGCGATCCCGCCTCGGTCAGGGCGGCGCTACTAGATGGCAGTTGTCGTTTGCTTTTTGCGTCCCCAGAATCGTGCGTGTCTGGAAGCCTGCGTGGCATTATCGATGACCTTGCCACCGCTGGACGGTTGCATACGCTGGTGGTCGACGAAGCGCATATCATTGACAGTTGGGGTGGCCATTTTCGTGTCGCATTTCAGTTGCTCGCGCTTAGACGTGAGCAATGGCTGCAGAAAAGTGGCGGCACGTTGAGAACACTGTTGTTGTCGGCGACTTTCACGCTGGGCTGTCTGGACCTGCTGAAGTCGATGTTCGGTGGTGGGCTTTGGCGCCAGTTCGCCTGCCAGCGCCTCCGACCGGAACTATCCTATTTCCATAGAGCTTTCGTCAACGCCTCTGATCGCGAAGAAGCGTTGCTCGAGGGATTGCTGCATTTGCCCAGGCCGCTGATCCTCTATGTTACCGAGGTAAAAGAGGCGCAACACCTCGCGAAGGTGCTGAGCGATGCCGGCTTTATCCACACCCAATGCTTCCATGGTGAGACTGCGGGTGCTGACCGGCGGCGCTTGTTACTGGATTGGCGCGCAAATAAGATCGAAATCATGGTCGCAACCTCAGCGTTTGGCATGGGCGTAGACAAGGCGGATGTTCGAACGGTCATTCACGCGTGTTTTCCTGAAAGCGTACATCGCTATTACCAAGAAGTCGGGCGCGGCGGCCGGGATGGTGCCCGGTCGATTGCGCTCTGGATGCCACTGTTACCGCGCGACCGAACAGTCGCCAGCAATCTTTTGCCTAACATGCTGGGCGCTGAGAAGATCAAACTGCGCTGGGAGACAATGCGCGTCGGTGCACGGAAACTCGAAGATGGCGTTCTAAGTGTGAAGACCAATGCGAAGCACCAGGGTCTTATGGGTGGGCGCAGCTACGGCGAAAATATTCGCTGGAACAAAAGGTTGCTGCTTATGATGGCGCGAGCGGCGCTTATAGATCTAGTCGACCTCGTTTATGAGGAAGACGACGATGAACCTGGCGGGCATGTCGAGCGCATTTTGTTGCGCTGCAACTTCGTACCAAGCGACCCACGGATCGCTGAGTTGCTCAAGCTGCCACGCCAACGCGAACTTGATAACGCGAGGTGTGGGATTGCGGCGCTCGACACATATCTCGACGGTAGCTCAAAAATATGCAGGCTGTTGCGCCGCGAATATGGCGATGAGACTATCATTGCTTGCGGTGGTTGTCTGGCTTGCCGCGATCACCCATTCGACCGGCACTCTATTCCAGTGCTTGATTTCGATCCTCCTCGCCCGACCGAACCGCGACTCGATGTTGTTGCAACCGGGATGTTCTCCACTGGTGCAAAGTCGCATGCCGCGCTGGCCGAAAATCTGGTCGACCTGATTAGCGAGCAGCATTGCGTCCGATTTCTTATTGCGTCTGATCTGCTTGAGAATCTTACGAGAGAGATTGGACAGCGCCTGCCGCCCATCGGTCGGCACTTCTACCGTCTCGACGGCGCAAATGAGGTCGATCGGCTCGGTATCGACGCCAATGACCATATCATTGCGATTCATGGCCGTTTACCCGATCGGGCGATGCTACGGTTACGAGCAGGCGTGCGGGTTTCACATCTATTTCCCGCCGACGCGCAAATCACTGACGCCAATAATCGGGTCTTGCTCACACACGAAGGCGCATTCTTCTTTCCTTCCTTTGACCAATGGCGGACAGAACTCTAATGTTCACTGATGACCAAGCAACACCTGCTCGTGTTGAAATGCTCCTCGATCTGGCACGCAGCATGCAAAGCAGGAAGTTCGATTCTTCGACGATCCAGCAACTCCTTCAGCCTACCGGGCTGCCTGGTCTGACGAAAGGGAGCAACCAGTACCGCATCGTGCTAAACGCGGCCAAGGAACTCGATCTCGTCAAGGAACAAGACGATGCTATGATCCGGCCAACTCGCCAACGTGACTCACGCTCCGCACATCGCGCCGTCCTAGATGCGATCGATGATAAGGTGCTGCGGAGCGACGAAGTGGAACCGTGGTTTGCACTATTTTATGCGTTCCTCCTGGGACGGGACGAAATGGCGGCACTGGGACCTGCGGCCGGAACACATTGGGAGAACCGCTTCGAACGCGAGCTTTTTGGCGGTACGAGGCAGAACAATCGCTTCAATGAATCGAAATATCGTGGCTTACGCCGCTGGTTCCGCTATTCAGGACTCGGTTGGCACGATGGCGAAGAATGCTTCCATCCTAACCCATATCAGAGACTTGAACGTCAGTTGCCTGCAATCTTCAACAAAGTGCGTGATCTTTCGATCGATCTATTCATGGACCGTCTCTCGGAACTGTGCCCGGAACTTGACGGTGGGCACATATTTCTTAGGGCCAACCGAGATTGGGATGTCTCTGCGCGGACGGTCTCACTCGGACTATCGCATGCATTAGTCGATCTACATCTGGATGGTGCCATCGAACTCAATTGCCCACTCGACAGCGACGGTTGGAGCATTGCCAAAGCCGCGCCACCATATGACGGTAAAAATCTAAAATCCGATCGCGTTGCCAGTGTGCGAATGCGGTCTGCTGGTGGAGCGCGGACCAATGGTTGAACCCATTGCGATCCCTGACCGCCTTGGCGACCCGTGCTGGACCGAAGCCAACCTCGAGGCGACGATCAGGACCGTTGCTGCGATGGGCGACGAAAGCGCCTCGCGCTTCTTGGCAACCCATGCTCCCATTACCCATGTAAGGATTGGTGATACCGACCGTACGCTCTCTGACGCTAAAGTGTTCGAGAATGTTGCGCGGTTGCGCGCACGAGAAAATGTCGTTCTGATCCATGGGGCTCCGGGAACCGGCAAATCGCATCTGATTAATTGGATCAAACTTCGCTACGACCACGCCGTCGATTCTGGTGAAATTGTCGGGGTCCTCCCGGTGTTGGTGCGACGCCGTACCGGCAGTCTCAAGGATGCGCTCGAACAGTTGGTCGAGCAACTCCCAGAGCGCTTCCACAATTATCTCGAACCAGTGCAGTCCGCGATTGATAGAATTTCAGAAAAGGAAGCGCGCAAGAAGCTTGCCACCGAACTGCACCTTGAACTTGGTATTCGGAGGGAAGATGCAGGAAAGGAACGCTTGCCGCGGACCATCCGACACCTCGCCGAGGCATTTCACGCGGAAGGATTTGGCGCTTGGCTGTGCCGCGAAGGTGGCGTGATAGACCGCAATATTCAACAACTAATCAGTCCAAGCGAAATCAAAGATCGCGAGAGTTTCCCACCATTCACGGCTGAAGAATTTCGTATCACCAATCCCCGGCAACGCAGCCGCGGTCTTAATACCGATAATGTCATCCGGTTGATCGACGAGCTTGAAGACGAGCCAAAATCAGCCGAGCAAGCGGCGGCTTTATGCAATGAAAGTCTGCGCGGCGCACTGCGCGAATTGATGGGGCTAGGGAACGCTGCTCTATCGAGCATTCTACGCGACATCCGGCAGGATCTGCGCAAAGAAAACATGCGTCTCGTCCTACTTATCGAAGACGTATCAACGCTCTCGGTGTTAGATGACGAGGTAGTCAACGCCGTTGAACCCCAGGACGACGCGAGCTTATGCGATCTTACGGCTGTGTTAGGCATGACCGAACAGGCGTATCAGCGCCTTCGCGATAACCAATATCAGCGTATAACCGGAAGTGGTTTCATCCTTTCCTTTCCCAAGGATTCCAGCGCCGATGCATGGGTCGATGACAGCGCTTATGTCGACCGCTTCGTCGGGCGCTATCTAAACGCGGCGCGCCTCTCAGAGACCCACGTTGATCAAATCGCTGACCGCCGCCGCCAGGGCGCGGATGTAGAATTGAGCGCATGCGACGACTGCCCAGTCCGCGAGAATTGCCATGCAGTTTTTGGTTCGGTCGTTCTAGATACGGATACCGTCATCGGATTGTTTCCGTTCCGGCCAAGCACGGCACACTATCTGCTGGATAATCTTGATGCCCACCAAACTGGGGTGCGGCCAACTCAACGCGGTCTTCTCGATCATGTGACCAAGCCGGTTATGCGCTATGTCGGTGCCCTTGCCGAAGGCGATCGTCACGCATTGACACTTCCGATCAACCGTCGACAGCCTACCGACTGGCAGACGCTGAGTGAAGTCTTCCTAGGTGGTTGGGCCCAGATCGAGCGAGAACGCTTTCGCCTGCTGGCCGAGGCCTGGACCCCGAAGGTCAAAGCGACCGACATCGCCAGCGACCTAAAGCTTTTGCTTAAGCCGTTAAATCTGCCAGATTATAGCGCGAAGGCACCTGACGCGACGCCGGTTCTTCCGGGCGGCGCGAAGGGACCGACGGTGCCGATCGACGACGCCATGGGGCCGGGCAAGCAGCCGATCGATACGGCTATGCAAAAGCGGCTCGACGG
The DNA here is from genome assembly GCF_001295965.1 of Blastomonas sp. AAP25. Classification (NCBI taxonomy): domain Bacteria; kingdom Pseudomonadati; phylum Pseudomonadota; class Alphaproteobacteria; order Sphingomonadales; family Blastomonadaceae; genus Blastomonas; species Blastomonas sp. AAP25. The sequence continues at coordinate 118,163 of NZ_LJHP01000020.1, read as the reverse complement.
CCTCCTCAATCGACTAGACCGCTGGATAAGTGGTGAGAAACTTGAGACGCCTAAGGATTATCAAGACCTGTTGATCAAGTTCCTCAAGGGCGCACTGCCTCTCGACGATATCCGAACGCCAGCAATTCCCGCGCAACTCAAACTACGTGATGCCGATCGTGGCTCCATCCGTATCGAAGAGGCTTCTACCCAGGCGACGAAGAATCGCGTATCGTTTCATTTCCCGCGCACCGAGGACACGCATCAACTGATCCAAGCACTTGTTCACCACGACGTCGAAGGTGGCGGGTCATGGCAGTTCCCGGGCGCTGAGCGCTACAAGCGGATCGTTGCGCGCTGGCTTCGTAAGTATCAGTCCGCGATGTTTGCTGCACTCGATCCCGAAGGCCTTTCACCCACCGACCCAATCAAGCTCGCAACCAAATTCTTGTGCGTCGCGTCTATCATCGAGCGTAGAGCAGGCCTGCCAGCAGATACGCCAGTGGCGCTGTCTTATGTGACTTCCACTGCACAAACGTCACCACCGACGGTGCTGACCGAACAGCTTCGCAAACTTTATGCTGATTTGCCTGACCGTCGACGCATGCTCCAGTCGTTTGTCGTTGACGAGACCAATCTTCCCCAGGGGCGGCGGGGCGACGTCGTTGTCATTGATCCGCAGATCATCATGGAGGCGATCACCGAGGCCCGAACCGATCCGTCAATTGCTGCCCTTCCGGATGAATATGCAGCAAGCTACTGGAAATCGCGGTATCAGGCCTTCGACGGGTTACGCGGTTGGTCGGCGCTCCCGGAAGCCATCGCGAATGAGCGCGCTGCCATCGGGGATCTGGTTGGCGAGATCGACAGGATTTTCCTTCGCTTTGGGTTTACAGTTGGCGCAAATTATGGGGGGTGTATAGAATTCTTCGCCGAAACTGCTCGCCTCATAGAACTGATGAAGTCGGCGTTTCACTGGCCCGCGAACGAGATCGACTTTTTTAAGCGAGACCGCATCATTGATCGCGCTGAGGCCTTTGCTAAGGTACTCACAAGAGCCGCTGCGGTGGCTGAGGGTGTCAACGACAGTGAGGTCCTACAATTTGATCCTAAAGAACTGCAATCTGTAGCCGCTTTTGTGGAGCGTTGTCGAAAAATCATTGATGACGCTAGTCGCTTTGCTGATGCTAAGCTTGACCATTTGACTGCGGATGGCGATCCCGATCTAATAGAGGGAGAAATCATTGCGGAACTTTTGCGCCTGGATGCACCTGCGGAGGTTCACTTGTGAACAAGATCGCTGAACTCGTGGAGCGCATGAAAGCGATTCCGGACAAGGAAACGCGTGCAGCTCAGTTGGAAGGCATGAAGGCAGTGCGCGATAAGGTCCGTGCCGCCGCTGATGCCGCCGATAGATTACGTGTGCGGACCGTCGCGTTGGCGGCAATTATGGACGTGGATTTTGTTGACAAGGGCACGTTGAGTCTTACGCAAGCTTCTCAATCGGCGACCACATTAAAGAAGCGCTACGACCAGGGCTTGGGGTTCGATCTCAAACGCGCGGATGCAGCGCTTATCCAAATCAACGAGCGCCTCGATCAGGGAAGTTCGGCAGTCGATAAGGGTTGGCGCGCTTTAATTGACGATCAGGTGCGCCGGTTCAAACCGTTGGCGGAAGCGGCCGAACGGGCAATGCTGCCGGGGGCGTCTTCGCTGCGTAACGCAATCGGAGTGGTCGAGGGCTGGCGGGATAGGCCGCCGGTGAACCGCCAAGCCGCCCACCTCTACAGCGAACATGCTGCACAAATGCCAGCATCAATCGCGAAACTCGGTCTTGAGGGGCGTGCGGGCAAATTCATGGTCGATGCTTCGAACGGTCGCGCCAAGGCACGCGATCTACAGGACGCCGACGTTCTTGCATTTCTTGAGGCGTATCCGGCGGTCTGGGCGATGCTGAAAGTTTCACTCTAGTGTTAACTGCATCTCCCGAATTTGTTTCCGACCTGCTCAACTTTATTGAAGAGTGCGAACAGCGACTTCAGAATTGGGGGTTTTACGATGTCGCTTTTGACGAGACCGACCTTGAAGCATTGATCCATACCGACGCGCCCGATAATTTAATTCGGGTCTGGGAGAGTCTCGTCTCGAATGGCGCAAGCCTTGGGACGCTGCTCAAGGAAATGAGGCGCGCAGATCTACTTTATTTGCTGCCCGACGGCTCGGGTCGGGTACGCAGTCGCTTTGCTGAGGGACTTCGGCTAATTGCGCACTTGCGCCAGCGCTTCAGTCACCAGGATTGGGCCAGCGGTCGTCGCCTTGTCGCTGATGTCAAACTACATCTTGCGCCGCGGCGCTATCCAGCCATTGGCATTACAGCAAAGGTCGCCTGGGAAGGCATGGCGCCGTATGCCACCCACCCATCCTTCCAACGCCAGATATTTGATGCGCTGGCATCACGGCCTGGCGGCGGCAACTATACATTCGCTGGGTTTCAGGTCCGCTCGTTCGAGCGCATTTTTCGTTCATACGGTTCCGAGGAGCAAAGCGGAACGGTGGTCTGTGCGAGCACCGGCGCTGGCAAGACTAAGGCATTTTATATCCCCGCATTTACTGCGATCTGCGCAGAACTCGACCCCGCCGCTGCGCGTTTTACAAAGGTGATCGCGGTTTATCCACGCAATGTGTTGCTTGCGGACCAGTTGCGGGAGGCTATCGCCGAAGCCGGGAAGTTGCGTCCGATCCTTCATGCCAATGGCAAGCGCTCGATCACGGTCGGTGCGCTTTTGGGCGACGTTCCGCCGCAAGATCAGTTCGAACTTGGTGCTAAAAGCCTTTTTCTCAAGAACTGGAAATATGTCCGCAACAAGGGGTGGATAATCCCTTTCCTGCGGGCACCGTTCGATGATTCGCGTGGCGAATTGATCTGGCTCGACTCGGATCGCAAAGCCGGTCGCACAACGCTTTATCGCGCTGATGCCATCGAAGGTGCCCCAGAAATCCCCGATGGCGTCATCCAACTGACCCGCGAAGGTTTGCAAGCAAATCCGCCAGACATTCTATTTCTTTCCCTCGAAATGATGCATCGAGAACTTGGAAATCCGCTTTGGTCCAAGACCTTTGGCATCGGGGTCAATGACAAGCCGCGCTTGTTCCTGTTTGATGAAGTCCATAACTATAGCGGCCTCAGCGGCGCGCAGGCGCCCTGGATCATTGCGCGCTGGCGGCAGGCGGCGCGGCTTAAAGGCTTGCACGTCGTTGGACTTTCGGCGACGTTAAAGGATGCACCAAAGCATCTCGCGTTGATCGGATGTATTAATCCCGAACGCGTTGTTGAGTGCACCCCAACTGAAGAAGAACTAGAGCCGGAAGGCCGTGAGTACACGATCCTCGTCAAAGGTGACGCAGCATCAGGGGCGTCACTACTAGCGACCTCGATTCAGGTGGCGATGTTGCAGGCACGCCTCCTTACGCCGGCACATGTCGCCTACCCAGACCAAAAATCGACTGCCGGACGTTCGATTTATTTGCGAAAGCTATTCGGGTTCACTGATCAACTTGACAGCCTCAATCGCTGGCTTCCCGACCTTAGTGACGCCGAATCGAATCGCTTGGCCCAGTACCGTTTGCCCGCCACCAAGTCGGGGCAGGCTATCACTACTTCAACCGAACGGGCGATGCTCGCAGATGGACAAATCTGGGCGTTGCCCGATCTTCTTGGCTACGATCTTCTACAAAGCGCGCGTATATCACGCTGCTCATCCCAAGATCCAGGTGCCGACAACACCTCCGATGTTATCCTTGCAACCGCGAGTCTCGAGGTTGGCTACGATGATCCAGATGTCGGTGCGATGCTTCATCACAAGGCACCTCGCAGCATAGCCTCCTTCCTGCAGCGGAAAGGACGCGCCGGACGGGTACGCGGCTCGAGACCTACAACGGTGGTCGTTCTTTCAGACTGGGGCCGCGATCGCTGGCTGTTTCAGAATAGCGAACGTCTATTTGCACCCGATGTGGAGCCAATAAAAGTTCCGTTGTTCAATCCCTATGTACAACATGTCCAAGCGACGAGTTTTCTGCTCGACTGGCTTGGTCGGCGCATCGGGGCGCCGGACCCGGTTCGCTATTTGCGCCGTCCCAGCAGGTACACCGCGTCGGCGCGAAAGCGCGCTATTGCGTTACTGCGGCGTCTCCTCGATCTGGGCGATGACTATGCTGCCTTTCATCGAGAACTCGGCTGGGTTGTTCGTCACACGCAACGGCTTCGCTCGGCGAGCGATGAAGAAGTCGATCGCATCGTCGACACCATGCTATGGGAAGCGCCTCGACCGGTGCTCCGTCATGCAGTGCCAGCGCTCCTACGCAAGCTTGAGGCGGAATGGCGTTTCGCTGATCCTAACAGAAGCGACGACCGTGAAGACAGTTGGGCCAAGCAGCCGCTCCCGAGCTTCATTCCTGCAGCTTCGTTCGCTGATCTTTCGGCATTTGACATTATTGTCGAGTTCCCCGGCACCGATAAGGAGAATGAGGCGCGCGGGATTGCCGCGCAGTTGATTGAGTCCTGTCCCGGTCGTGTTTCAAAGCGCTTTTCGGTGCGACGGCAGGAATGTGGCTATTGGCTGGCAGGATCCGAGCAGCTGCTCACCCTTGCGAGTCCTGTGATCCTGCCGGCGCGTCATTTTTTCCCAGATAGTTTGGCAATCGGAACCGATCAGGCCTCAGCGGCACTCCAACCTTTGCGCATGGCGCTCATCGAGCGACCGCATCATGTCAAAGATAGCAGCAATGCCGCTTGGCAATGGGTTAATGGGGCAGAATTGATCGGAGAGGGGCGCGCATTGCCGCTTCTCGGACAACCGAAATGGAAGCTGATTTTCGAACGGGTGCGGGCATTTCTCCACGGGGATCTGAACTCTATTTTGATGCAGCGACGCACCAGCGAAGGCCGGTTCGATATCCTGATGAACGGCGGGGTCGAGCAGCGGGGATCGATCATCCTTGGCCAAACCAATGTGCAAGGCGAAGTTATCCGCGAGCCCGTGGGCTTCGAGCAATCAGTCGATGGGCTTATTTTCGACGTTTGCGGCGCGCATTTAGCGTCCCGGCCTGAACTCGATCCGGACTCCATGGGACGTTTGCGGCAGGACTATTTCCGCCACGTCTTGCTCGGATCTCCCCTTTTACGAGAGGCTGCCAGCAGCTTCACGCTTGAATGGGTATGGCAGACTAGTCTTGCGATGCTGAGTGCCACCGCGCTCAAAGGAGAAATCACCCTCGAGGCGGCCCAAGAACGCCTTGAGGGTAAGCGCATCGCCGCGATCGGTCGTGTTCTATCGCGCATGTTCAGCGTCTCGGCACTCGACGACGATGACGCCGATGACCATCAGGCTGGTGGCAAAGCACGGCAACGCCTTGAGGCGCTTTGGTCCGATAGTGGTTGCTCTGCTGAAATACTGCGCGCGGAGCGCATGTTGTGGTGCGATCTCGATGAGCACTTCGAAGACTGGCTTCGTAGCCGTCACTTGCGGACGTTGGCGGAAGCCTGTCTGAGCGCCGTGCATGCTATAGCCACCGATGTCGGGGAGGGCGAACTCGTTGTCGATGTGCTGGATCACGGAGAACGGCCGCTGATTTTGATCTCAGAGAGTGCCCCGGGGGGGGTGGGGCAAATCGAAGCTTTCGTGCAAATAGCTCTTGATGGCGAGGGCGTATTCGAGCGAGCTTTGTCGCATGCCCTGGATTTCTGCACCCGTGATCACATCGGCAAAAGCTTAGTCGCAGTTGCCGCAGAAGCGCGGCGACCCACCAGCGCGCTTGCGAAAGCCTTTGCGCACGCTCGAGCAGCACGCGGCTATCAGCAGATTTTGGAAGCGCAGAAGCGACTGATGGATGCTCTCGAAGTGTCAGCGCTCGGCGCATCGCGGCAAAATGTCGTCGCTGTGGTTGGCCGTCTGCTTCAGCCGAACAGCAATCTAGCAACGGATGCCTGGTTCGACGGCCTAAACAGACTTTGGGTCAAGCGTGAGGAGCGGCTCGGTTCACCCATCGACCCGCGGGTCTTCGCATATTTGCTGGTCGACTCGCCATCGTTGCGGAAACGTTTTTCTGCTATGTTGGCGCAATTAGCCGGACAACAGCCCGCCGAGGCCCAACTTTTCGCACGTACCCAGGATTTCCTGCTGCCAGGTTGTCATGACAGTTGTCCTCAATGCCTCGTCAACAGCAACCGGTTTGCAAGCGATATACGGCCTTCTCGGGAACTCACGAACCAATGGCTAAGCGCGTCGCAACCCGCAGTGACTACCATTGCAGCCGATGAAGGGTGGACAGAGCGCGTCCGCCAGTTGCTCGCTAGCCAAGATCGCATCGATATCCTAGCTAATGAAGGCCAACTCGCGTCGGTCGCGCAAACTCTGCAGACGCTTTTGACTGAACCTTTCGAGCGTGACTATCTCCTAGTTTGGCCAATCGTGTCGGCGGTAGAACGCGAACCTAACGGATGGCGGATTGGGGTTGAGATCCGCAGCATGGGGGTGAGATGATGCCCGCTCTGCTGCAAAGTCGCGATATCTGGACACATGGCGGTGGCTGGCCGCTACCGGACCTCTTGCGATCGGCTCTCACATCGCTGCTGTTGCTTCAAGGCCATGATCGACCAGTCTATTTCGCTAGTCCGTGGATTACAGACTTCGATCTCTTCGATAATCGCTTCCGTGATTACGCTGCGTTGTTTCCGCGGCTTGCAGAGCATCCCTGGATCCGGTTTTCAGACTATGTCGCGCTTCTGTCGGCCAGTTTCGATGTTCGCTTGCTGACAACCGATAACGAACGCTCATCCGCTTTCATGAGCACGGCATCGCTGAAGGCCGCGCCGCGCCTGTCGTGTCGGCTTGGTGACAGCAAATTTCATGAGAAAGGGATATTGGCGCCCAGCTTCTATATAGAAGGTTCGATGAACATTACGCATCATGGTGTCCGAGTGCGCGGCGAAAAGGTGATTTACCATAGTGTTGCGGGTGCTGGGGTTCCGCCGAAAATCGCCGCGGCCTATCTCGAGTTTGATCGTCATTGGAAGACTCTCGGATGAGTACGGCCAATATGATCTTACTCCTTGATGTGTTCGGTGCACGCCTTCCTGGCGAGTTGGCTTTCGATCTGACGAAACAAGGCGACGTGGGATGCGATCATCCGTTAGCTGGAGAAATCGCAGCCGCCTTGGACGGGCGGGCGGCGTCTATGCCTTATGCCCTCAGTCAGGATGTTCTGTGGGTAACGTTTGCGCAAACGGCCGATGCCCTCCGTAGAGTTATCGAAGACCTGAGATGCTGGATACTCCCGAGCTTCGGGTGGGAGGGCCAACCATCGATCGTGTCCGAAGCCGGCGCTACAGGTCAAATGGGCGTTTTGCTTCTTCGCCATTCGCCGCAAGGCTACTTTCGCTGGTATAGCCGTTCGGCCGACACCTCCGCTGTGATCCAGCGCCTCGCGACCATGCGACGGGTTATCGAACAGGCGCCAGCGAGGCAGACTCAAATCCGGCCAACGCTGGAGATGCTTCGTCGCCAGTTCACGCTCGGACTAGCAATCGGTGACCGAGGCGCCGCTGATGAGGCTGTCGACGAGATTGATCAGCGCCAACTCGATACCGCCTCAAACACCCTGTCGATGCGCATTCGGCTAGCGGCCGCCTTCGGCGATAACCGAGCAATCGTCGACCACCCGCAACTCGACGATCTGTTGTCGATGCGCGTTCCGAGACGCGTAATCGAAAGCGTCTTGCTGGCGCATCATGCATTCTACCTTTCTGATGCAGAGCATGCCGGGGACATTGCAGCAGCCCGCCAAGCCTATCTCCCACTGAACGACCGGCTCGCAGGCCTGGTCGGTCCGATCTCGGGCAAAGTCGATGCCGTGTTCGCGCGCATGGCTGCTTATGAAGCCGCGCTTAATATGGAAGCTGACCGCTTACGAGCCCTGGCGTCAATGTTTCCCGATGACGCCATTGTGGTAGCGCTTGCGGCGGACTTCACGGCTTTACCAGCCCTAGGCGACCCGGAGGTCGTGGAAGCCATCGACCAGATTGTTGATATGCCGGAACCGATCATGGCCGAAATGGTCGATCTGGCCAAGGCGCACCTGCTAGATTCTGATCTCGTCGCTATTCCCGAAGTGCGGCCAGATTGGGCAGGCGTGCCGTCCTTGATCGCAAATGGCGGGCTAGCTCAATTGGACGCACTGCTCGAAAGTGCCAGTATGACGCCGGACATTTGCGATCCAGGCGATGGCGATTTCGTCTTTGAACTTTACACCGACCCCGACATTGCAACTGATCCAATCAAGCGGGCCGAAGCAGATCGTGTGCTAACGACGGTAATTGACGCGTATATATGCGAAGAGCGCTTTCCCAGACGGGAGAGGCTGCCACTTTATCAAACGGTTCTTGAAATCTGGTCGTCCAATAGGTCGCAGTCAACAGATCCCATTGATGGGCAACTTTTGCTCACTATCGCGGACGCTATGCTTCGGCTTGACGGGAAACTCGAGCGCGCCGTTGCCGCCACGATTATCCGCTGGTGGGAAGCCCGTCCTGTTCGTTCTCGTCTTAGTTGGCTTGGTGAAACACTAGAGTTGCTGACCGAACATAGCGTTTCGCAGGACTATCTTTCGCTTTGGTATGACGGTGCAGTCATGATCAAGGTCGATTCCGCAGGACTTTCGGTAACCGATAAACAGATTTGGCATCGGCTTGGTCGCAGGCTAGGCCTTGACACTGCAGCGGCCGACGATGCTCTGGGCGGGCCGTGGGACGAGATCGCCCTTACCACAGATCGTCTGCGGGATTTTGGCTTTACGAAGATTGCTATTGTGTCCTTGCACGAACGAGCAGCACGAGAGGCCGCAGCGCAAATCGCCAAGCGAACCGATGCGCACATCATTGTGGTCACAGACCACGCTGCTGGCGAAGGAACGGCTTCGGCCGCAACAGCGGACGTAATCCTTTATGTGTGGGGTGCAACCAAGCACGCTGTCTACCGCGCATTTGACAAAGTTCGGGACCGAATAGAGTATGTGCAGGGTACGGGCAGTGCGAGCATCGTTCGCGCCCTTGAGCGACGCGTTAGTAGCGCTATCGTTTAGGATATACTATATCCGAAGCAACTATCTGTTGATTGTAACATAAAACAAAATCAACCTGTAATGATACATGTCGGTTTCGATTATCCTGTCCCATTTGTTTGGGAGAAGAGAAATGCAATTATAGGCTCCTCCGGCTAAGTAAGTTGGCTGTAAAATAAAAGTCTAAAACGAAAAAATTTTGTAAAAATACTCTAAATAGTATAATAAAGAGACGATTTTTCCTGTTTTCCGCATTTTACAGAACTGCTTCATTGCCGCTACGGCAAGCACTATTTTACAGGAAATGAGGTTCCCCGGCGTGGAGCGTAACTCCGAGAATCGAGTTAAGTCGCCAAATCTATTTTAAGCGACGCCGCCTGCATGCCCCGTGGCGAGAAAGGCTTGGAATCGGTCAGCGATACTCAACAATCAGCGTCTTACAAAACAGGGCGCTATCTAAAGCCCGGGTTAGTGCGTCACAGTGCGCCTTGATGCACGCACAAAGTGGGCATTAAAGTAGGCAAAGAACCCCAAATCTTCACTAAACTGTTGAAAATATGAGGTTATTGGCGGAGACGGAGGGATACACATTAATTAAAGTAAAGAACTGAAAATAAAGATATTATATCTATCTTGATTGTAAGTTTTCCCACAAATTTTCCCACACTTCCTGATTCAAGGATGCTGCGTTTGCGGATATGAGTGACGGCGAGGTTCTCTCCGGCTCCCTCGTGTGCCTGGCGATCTGCCCCCCGCTGATCCCACAGTCATAACAAGAGTCTGCCGGTTTGATATTCGTGCTCGCACGCCGGCGAGCTTGTGCGGGCGTGCGGTTCCCCAGGGATAAGTGTGGCCTGACGTTGTTGTGGTCGTAGCGCCAGACCGCCAGCTTTCGCTGGGCATCGGCAAGTCTGTCGGACAGCTCCTCGTTGAGCAGCTCGTCGCGCAGTGAACCGTTGAACGATTTAATGAACGCATTCTGCTGCGGCTTGCCTGGATCGATGCAGTGCCACTCGACCCGGTTCTCGCTCGCCTACCTCAGAATTGCCCGGCTCGTAAACTCCGTCCAATCGTGCTGATGATGCAAGCCGGTTTGCCATAGAGCAGCACCAGCGTGTCCAGCTCCCGGGCAACCCGAGCGCCAGAGATGCTGGTGGCGCCTAGCAAGCACAGTTTCTCACGGCAGGCGTCATCGTTGATCGCCAGGATGCGCAGCCTACGTGACTTGCCGAAGCTGTCTGCCACAAAGTCCATCTACCAGCGATCGTTCGGACGCACCGGCACAGGCATCGGCGTCCGACTGCCGCGTGCCCGCTTGCGACTGCGCCGTCGCCGCACCGACAAGCCCTCTTCGCGATAGAGTCGTTAGAGCTTCTTAGGGTTTATCACGTGGACCTTGCGTTCGAGTATGACGGCGACACGTCGGGGACCGAAGCGGCGGCGCTGAGCGGCAATCTCGCGCATCTCCCCGCGAATCTTGGCATGGTCACCGCATGCTGCTTCTCCGGGAGGAACCTCGGATCGCCGGGGGTGACCAACTCATAGTCACGCGAGTCAGCGAAGCTAGATGCATCGCCTCCCTCAGCGAGGGTGAGCACAGCGGCATGTATGTCAGCGAGCGCGAGCGATACAGCTCGCCAATGAGAATTGGATCTGATCCGCGGATCACCATACCGGCCAGCGGTTCGGCAGTGCCGCAACCAAAGGCCTTACAGAAGGCCTCACTCGGTCACTCGCACACCCGGATCAAAATCTTCTTACACCGCGGGTGGCAACTATAGAGGTCCTTAGCCTAACTGCAAAAAAGCCGAAAAGACAAGCGTGGGCCTTACCAGACGGCAGGCGTTGCCCTGCCTTCCATCTTGCTCTTCCTGACATCACGCGTCCCAAAGGACATGGATGGCGTCCGGTCCGCGCAGGTTGAGGCCCCTAATTTCAGGATGTGGAAACGCCGGATCAAATCGCAGATTTGGGAGGTCCAGCATCGCATCAAGGGCGACCTCCATCTCGGCCTGTGCCATGTGCATTCCCATACACATGTGCGGGCCGAAACCAAAACTCAGCAACGGCCGCATCGGACGCTTGAGCCACAGTCGGTCAGGGTCTTCATACACTTGCGGATCGCGGTTGGCGGCGGTGATTGCCAGAAGCACGGCGGTTCCCTTGGGGATAGTGATGCCGTCAATCTCCATGTCCCGCGCGGCAATCCGCCCCAAGGCGCCCGCCGTAGGATCACGGCGCATTGTTTCGGTCACAGCCTTTGCGATCAACGTGCGATCCTGTCGCACCTCTTCGAGTACATCCGGATTTTCGAGCAGTTGCACCATCATGTTGGCAAAGCTGCGCGTCGTCGTCTCACCCGCAGCAAGCAGCAGCATGCGGATATAGGCGGTGATCTCTTCGTCGGTGAACATCTGGCCCTCATGCTGCGTCTGCATCATGTAGCCCAATATGTCTTCGCGCATCTCGCCGCGGGCGCGATAGGCCTGCACCACGGGCAGCAATGTGTCGTACATGGACTGTCCCGCAACCATCGACTGCGGCACCGTGATCTTTGCAAGCTCTGGGTCGGACTGCGGCGCTGCCACTACCTGGATTGCCCAGCTGGCAAGGTTGGCGAGCAGATCCTTGTCATCTGGAAAGCCGAAATAGGCATAGATCGCGCGGATCGGGAACGGCAGCGCGAATTCGCGCAACAGATCGGCCTTGCCGTTGGGGCGCAATCGGTTGACGAAATCGTTCATCACCACCGGACGGATCAAAGTATCGATGAGCTTGCGGATCTGCGGGCGCATGAACGGCTTTTGCAGGGTTGAGCGGAATGCGCCATGCTCGCTTCCGTCCATCGCGGTGAGCAGCATGTTGTCGACTGCTGCGCCGAACCCGTCCCCGACGATGTAGCTCTGCCAGTCAGCAGGGTTCATCAGTACCGCGTGAATGTCCTTGTAGCGGAACAGGCTGACGATGGGCCTGCCGGTCATCATGTAATCGGCCATGCTCGGCACCTGGTGCTGCTGCAGGATATCGCCGTGCATCACCGGGCAGGTAGACCGCTTTTCGGCGAGCATGGGATAGGGGTTGTTCGGAGCCTTGCCGGCATAGCCGTTGGTCACCAGCGAATAATCGGCGACCATCTGGTCGAGCGGGTCTAGCTTTACGGTCATGCTGTGGCTTTCTGGTTGGGACAGATGGCAAGCCTGTTTCAGACGGTTTTGCCCGACCGAAAACCTGTCGTGCGGTATGGCCGGGCAGGAACGCGAATGGACAGTTGCCGGAGGTAGGCGCCGCAATACATTGTTGTCGCTCACCTATCCTTTAGCAGGTCCGCGCGCCACCTTAGCTGCCAAGACGGCAATAGGACAAATCGACAACAGACGAGGTTTTTATGCTGGGTGTACAGGTAACCGAGGCTCCGCCGCATGTGCCTGCCGATCTGGTGCGCGACTATCCGATAAAGATGGGCGGATTGGTCGAGGAAAACCCCTTCGATCGCATGATTCCCGAAATTCACCGCACAATGCCGCCGATCTTCTATGCGCTCGATGCCTATCCGGGCGGAACGCCGGCCTGGATCGTGCGACGGGTCAAGGACCTGCAGGCGATCTATTACGATACCGAAAGCTTCTCCAACAAGGATTTTGCGCCCTTTGCGCTGCTGGTGGGTGAAAGCTGGAGCTCGCTGCCGGCCGAAACCGACCCGCCCATGCACGGGTTGTACCGCAAATGGGTGAACCCGCTGTTTTCGCCCAAGGAGATGAACAAGCTGGACCGCAAGATCCGTGACTATGCGCGCGACTATTGCACCGCGATCAAGGCCAGGGGGTCCTGCGAATTCATGGGCGAGTTTGCATTCGAGTTTCCGATCAAGGTGTTCCTTGAACTGATGGGGCTGCCGCAGGAGATGACGGCGGAGTTTCTCGAATGGGAAATGGGGCTGCTCCACACCAACGACCTGGCGGTCATCGCAGCCAGCACGCGCAAGGTGGTCGATTATCTGCGGGGCGAGATCGCTGATCGCAAGGCCAATCCGCGCGACGACCTGATCAGCTACGGCGTGACGATGCCGATCGATGGGAGGCCGCTGACCGATGACGAACTGGTCGGGTTCACCTTCAACTTGTTTATCGGCGGCATGGATACCGTCTCGACCAACATGGCGTGGCAGTTCCGTCATCTGGCCACCCACCCTGAAGACCAGGCAATGCTGCGCGCCAAGCCGGCGATGATCCCCGATGCGATCGAGGAGATGATGCGCGCGTATCCGGCGGTCACAACCTTCCGCACCTGCAGCCGCGAAGTGACGATCGGCGGGGTGACTTTCCAGCCGGGGGACAAGATCGCGATGCCGACCAGCCTGGCGGGGCGCGATCCGGAAGAATATCCCGATGCCGACAAGGTCATACTGGGCCGCAAGTCTCGCTATCTCAGCTTTGGCTATGGGCCGCACCTGTGCGTCGGCATGCATCTGGCGCGCCGGGAAATGCGGATCGCGCTGGAGGAGTTCCTGGCTGCGATCCCGCCCTTCCGCATCCAGGATGGGTGCACCGTCAAGACGCATACCGGGGGGATTTTGCAGCCGGAGACACTGCCGCTGGCTTGGGATTGACGGCATGGACTTGGCGGCGTTGTTCGGCTCGGCGCGCACTTTCAACGCCTATCAGGAACGCCCGGTGCCCGAGCCACTGCTGCACCAACTGTATGATCAGCTGAAATGGGGGCCCACGGCTGCCAACAGCTGCCCGGCGCGTTTCGTCTTCGTGACCTCGGAGCAGGCAAGGGCGCGGCTTCTCGCCTGCGTCAATGCCGGCAATATCGCCAAGGTCGAATCTGCACCCGTTACCGTGATCATTGCCGCCGACACCCGCTTTTTCGACCAGATGCTCACGCTCTTTCCGTCGCGCGATTTCAAGTCGGTGTTCGAAGGGAAAGACGCGGTTATCGCTGATCTTCTGGCGCGCAACGTGCCGCTGCAGGGCGCGTACATGATCATCGCCGCGCGCGCGCTCGGGCTCGACTGCGGGCCGATGTCTGGGTTCGATGCCACTGCGCTCAACGCAGAATTCTTCCCCGATGGGCTCTGGCAGGCCAATTTCATTTGCACTTTGGGCTATGGCCGTAAAGACAGTGTATATCCGCGCAATCCACGGCTGCCCTTCGACGAGGCATGCCGCATCCTTTGATTGAAGAGGTGTCTGCATGGCGAGTTTAGACCCGGGCCGGCGCGATCCCCTCGATGATTTCGAAATCCGTCAGATTACGCTGATGGGCAGGACCAAGCGGGTCTACGTCGCCGGCACTGGTCCCGCGGTCATTGTGATGACCGAAATTCCGGGGATCAGCCCGTATGTGGCGCGCTTTGCCCGCTGGGTGCGTGATGCCGGCTTTACCGTGTATATGCCCTCGCTGTTCGGCGAGGACGGCGTGCTGCCGGGCAGCGGCAAGGCGATGCTCACATTGGCCCGCGTCTGCATCAGCCGCGAGTTCAGGGCGTTTGCCAGCAACGACACCAGCCCCGTCGTGCAGTGGCTGAGGGCGTTGGCGGCGCAGGCGCATGGCGAATGCGGCGGCAAGGGAGCAGGCGCGATCGGCATGTGCTTTACCGGCAATTTCGCGCTGTCGATGATGCTCGAAAAGGCGATGCTCGCGCCGGTCATGTCGCAGCCATCGCTGCCGCTCAACAACCCGGCCGGTATGGCGATCGACCCTGCAGACCTCGCGGCGGTCAAGGCGCGGATGGAGGCGGAAGACCTGACCGTGCTCGGTTATCGCTTCGACGGCGACAGCTTCTGCCGCGCCGAGCGGTTTGCCGCGTTCCAAAATGCGCTGGGCGATCGCTTCATTGGCAAAGTGCTGCCCGATTCAGCGGCCAACCCCAATGCCCCGCTCAAGACGCCGCACAGCGTCGTCACCCTGCACCTGATCGATGAGGCTGGACAGCCCACCGTTCAGGCACGGGATGAGATACTCGCGTTTTTCCGGCACCGGCTGATGCCCGATTAGAAGGCTCCCGGTGGCGAGATCATGTCGCCGCCGGCAATGTTGCGTCCGTATATTTCATAGCCGATGGTCGGGATGTTCTGGATGTGGCGCAGCCCCATCGAGACGTCCTTCCAGTAGCGGCTGATCGGCTTTTCAGTCGAGAATGCGGACGATCCCGCCTGGAACATCAGCGATTCCGAGGCGCCGTGCACCAAGGTGATCATCTGTGCACACTGCGCGCGGTGGCGGGCCTTGTCCGCCAGGGTAAGTTCCATCTCGCCGCGCGCGACATTGTCGAGCTCGCCGACCAGGTGGAACAGGATCAGCTTGGCGGTATCCAGCTTGGCAGCCGCTTCACCGAGATCGCGCATATACGAGCCAGAACCAGTGCGTGGGCCGATCGTCGTGGTCAGCACGGGCTTTTTCGATTCGCCGGTGACGATCTCGAGCATCGCTTCGACCGCGCCGATCAACTGGGCGATGCCAGTGGTGCGGACCACCGGAACAACGGGAAGAAGATCGGTTGGCGCACCAAAGTTGCGCTTGGTGCGATCGATCTGGCCGGCGCGCTCATCCATTAGCACCATCTGGGCGTCGGGGATGAAGACATCGGTGGCGATGCTGGTGTCCGACCCGGTGCCCTGCATGCCGGTGACATACCAGCTGTCCTTGATCGTGAGGTCCTTGAAGGGAATGTAGCACATGCTGATCCCGGGGACGACGGGGCCTTCATATCCTTCGAGCACGACACCCTGCTGGGCCCAGACCGACTGGCGTGAGCCGGAGGTATATGGCCAGGCCCCGTTGATGATCCAGCCACCATCGACCTTGCGGGCCTTGCCCGGGGGGTTGTAAGCGCCGCAAACCGTGGTCGGGCCGTTGGCAAAAACGATATCCTGCACGCTGTCTGGAGCAAGGCTCGTCACCCAGCTGGTCCCGTTGATGATCTGCACCACCCAGCTGATCGCGGGGTCACCCTTGGCGATCTCGATCTGCATGCGGCAAAAATCGGTGAGAGAGAGGCCGACGCCGCCCAGCCGCTTGGGCAGCAGGGCATAGAGGATCTTGTTATCGAACAGCGCTTTCTCGACCAGCTTGGTGGGAGAACGCTGCATCTCGCCGTCTTTGGCCTGCTCCATCAACAGCGGCCGCAGTTCCTTGGCCTTGGCCACCATGGCATCTGCAGTAGCCTTATCGGCAAACGTGGAGAACTCTTCGGTCTTGATCATTGCTAGACTAGCCATTGTTGCTTCCTTTCCGTGCCGAGTTTTGGGCGTATGTCGCGGCAATCCTGAGTGCCCATTTTTCGATGTTTTCTGCGGTGTCATCCCACAGGCGGTTCCATTCCGGACTGGCCGGTACCAGCAGCGTGCTCAATTGGCTTCGCACCAGCGTCTCGACGATGGCATCCCGGTTGATCGCTTCGTCCAGCAGCCCGTCGAGATAGTCGAAGCTAGGTTCGAGCGCATCGAGCACCGCCTGTTTGTAGCGGGTGAAGCGGCTGCGAAAAAACGACAGGTGGAAGGCGGGCTCGACCTCGAACACCCGATCGGGCGAATTCTCGTTGGTATAGCGACCATAGAACCGCATCACCGCCTTGAAACGCTCCATCGGGTCGTCGATGCCAGCTCCTGCTTCGCGGATCCCTGTCTCGAAGCCGACGCAGACATATTCCGCCACCGCGACAAGGACCTCGTCCTTGTTAGAAAAGTAGCGATACACGGTTCCGCGCGAAACTCCGCTGGCATCGATGATGTCGCTCATCGACAGGCGTTTGACGCCGCGGCTGGCAATCGCATCGAGCGCCCCGCTCATGATGCGGATCACGCTGGGTGACAGCTCCACCTCGGGGGCGGGCTCGGGCTCGATCTCGGTGGCGATCAGCCTCATGCTGCGCTTCCTTCGAGTTCTTCCAGGTTATGCGGGACGCTGACATAGCCGGGAAGGTTCTGTCCGCCATCGACGTTGATCATCTCGCCGGTAACGAAACGCGCCATGTCCGATGCCAGGAACACCACGACCGGGCCGATATCCTTTTCGGGATCGCCGGCGCGCTTGAGCGGATTGGAGGCGACGACAGTTTCCATGAAGCCGGGGACCTCGTCGACCAGCTTGGCAAACACCTGCCCCAGGCCAGTCGGCGCAATCGCGTTCACCCTGATATTGTACCGACCCCATTCCACCGCCGCGCTGCGGGTCAGCCCCACAATGCCCAGCTTGTTTATGTTGTAATCGCTGTGCAGCCAGGCGCCGGTCTGCGCGTCGATCGAACTGAAATTGATGACGGAGCCTCCTCCACGCGCCTTCATGTGCGGGAATGCCGCCTGCATCGCCCACCAGTTGCCCCATATGCCGATCTCCAGTGTACGGCGCAGCATCTCGTCGGTCTTATGTTCCAGCAATACGCCTGCCGAGAGCAGCGAGGCATTGTTGACCAGAATGTCGAGACCGCCGAAGGTATCGACCGCCTGCTGCACCATTCCAACCACGTCTTCCTTGACGCCGGAATCCGCAGCGATGCCGATGGCCTTTGTGCCAAAGTCCCGCTCGATCTCCGTCGCAACCTTGGCGGTTGCAGCACCATCTCGCCCGCTGATCAACAGCGATGCACCCTCCTTCGCAAGGGCTCGCGAGATGCCGTGGCCCAGACCCTTGGCGCCGCCGGTAACGATGGCAACCTTGCCTTCGAGCAAACCGCTCATGCGAACTCTCCCACCCTTTGATCCATTTGCGTGCGTTGACCGCATTTGTTCCCTGTCAGCACGTAGCCATGCTCTCTTCCCGCCGCGTCGACGTAGACATGGCAACTGCCTTCCGCATCGTCTTCCAGAAGCGTCCAGACCCCTTCGACGGATAAGGGAGGCGGCAGCAGATTGATCGGCAACAACGTTGTCTTGACCTGCACCGAAAGTGGCGGGAACCGGATGCTGGTGGGCGTGCCAAGCGCAGTCGCGGCAATCGCCCGCGCAGCGGCCATGATGGGCATGACATACGCCGACAGGCCATGCTGGTATTGAGCGCAATCGCCCAATGCAAAGATGTGTGGATCGCTGGTGCGGCCGCAATCATCGACCTTGATGCCAGCGCCGGTGTCCAGTCCGGCCTCGCGGGCCAGCGCGATGTCAGGGGCAAGCCCGACCGCCGACAGCACCAGATCGACTGCGATCTGCGTTCCATCATCCAACGTCACGCTATAACCGGGGCCGGGCTGGCGGTAATCGATCGCCACCACCTTGCGGCCAAGATGCCAGGTCACGCCCGCCGCCACCAGCCGGTCGCGCACCTGCTGCCCGACGGCTGGAGGCACCAGCCTGCCAAGCGGCATTGCCAACATATCGACGACAACCGGGGTGAAGCCGCTGGTAGCGAGGTCATTGGCGAACTCTGTTCCGACCAGGCCCGCGCCCATGACCAGAACGGTCCCGCCGTCAGGCAATTCCTTGCGGAACCGCTCGTAATGGCCGAGCTGGTTGACGCAGATCGCGCGATGGGCAGCATCGCCTGCAATCTGCGGGCGGATCGGCACGGCTCCTGTCGCCAGGATCAGCGCGTCATAGGGAATGGGGCCGCCGGTGGTGCACAACGCCTTGCCGGCCCGGTCGATCGCTTCCGCTTCGCGTCCGATGCGCCCATCAAGCTTTAGTTGCGCGATCATCTTTTCGGCAGGGGATGTCACCAGCGTTTCCGCTGTCTTGCCCTTGGCCAGCGCTGTCGACAGGGCCGGCTTGGAATAAAAATGCCCGTCCTCCAGCGTCACCATCGTCAGCCTGGCTTCAGGCGAGAGCTTGCGCAGTTCGCGCAGTACCCCGAACCCGGCCAGTCCGCTTCCGACGACGACAACATGAGGGGCGCTTGCTGCGGACATGATCGTTAGAGGAACACCGCAAAGTTCGACATGCCCAGCACCGACTGGTCGACGATGATCTCGCGCCGGGCGAGCTTGTAGGCACCATCGACCTCACGCCACACATCCCGACGTTCCGCAGTCATCCGTTCGTTCTCCGGATTGTCGCCACGGCTGCGTTCGAGGAACAGATAGCTGACAACCTCGTATTCGCCTGCGGTCTCGCATTCACCAACGCGCACGTTGGTGACGAACCGGCGGCAACGCGATGGCGGATCTTCTGCCCAGGCGCTTTTCTGCAGGCGGCCGGTCCGCATCAGGATCGATCCGTAGTCCTCATGGAAATGGTACATGGTGCGCATGACATCGCGGTCACGGTTGGGGCCGGTACGGGTCAGGCGGATCGGTGCGGTGTAGACAAGGTCGTGCTCCAGCATCGCGACCCAGTCGTCGAAACGCCGTTCGTCGAGCGCGGCAGCTTCATCGTACAAAGTCTCGAGCAACCGATTGTAGATCGCCGAGCCGAGCGGAACCCGGGCCCTGGACACCAGCCCACGCAGGATGGTGGTCTGATCGGGAGCGGCAGTGGATCTGGTTGTGGTCATGATCGTGTTTCCCCGTGATGCTCAGGCTTCGCTCATCAGCTTGTGGTAGGCCAGCCACCAGTTCCACTGGGTGTCGTCCTTGGTGAAGCCGGGATAGAGCAGGCCTTCGCCCTTCCAGCCCTCGGGGCGTTCATGGCCGTGCAGGGCCTGGTATTTCAGCGTCATGTGCTTGCTCACGCCACCACGCGCATTGCGCATGATGACAGGCCACACATCGGCATCGTCCTGCTCGATCGTGCCCGATGTGCCGGTCTGCTGGACGGCATTCTGCAGCATGTCGCGCTTCATCTGCTCGGGCGCATCCTTCTCGGCGAAGATGAAGTTGACGAACTCAACCTTGTCGGGACCCTTGGGCACATAGGTGTGCAGAGCCAGTGCGCCCGATGCTCCGCCATCGGTGCGGGGGGCGAAGATAAAGGCCAGCAAGATGTTGGGGAACATGCCGCCAACCTGCGGCGGAATGGTTGCCAGCTGCTCGACCTGATCGGCAGACAGGTTCTTGAACAGCTGCGGGATCATCTCCTTGGTCACACCGGGGGGCGTCAGCAGGTTGAGCCGCTCTTCAACCGATTTGCCCTCGAACGGGACATCGGCAAACATCTTGAACGTCTTTTCCGCCTCGAGGCAGCGCAGCGAGTGGCCCTGTTCGCACGACACATCGACACCATACATCCCGGGTGCCTGATCATAGATCGTCTCGGCGGTGCCGCCCATCACGCCACCTTCCATCAGCGAACGGTGCAGGGTCAGCGTGTGAAAGCCGTCCGATCCGGACTGTTCGCCGGGGATCTTCCAGTTGCATGGAATAACGAAGCGCTGCGGGGGCCCCAGCAGTTCAAGGCCGCTGTCCGTGCGGCAGAACAACTGGTCCAGATAGTATTTCATGTCGCCCAGAAAGTCGTCGAAAGAGGGGCCATCGACATTCCAGGTGGCGAAGATGAGGCCGCCGTAAAGGTGGACACGCGCCTTTTTCAGGTTCAGCGTTGCCTTGTCGACGTTGTTGCCGTGCATCTTCTCCTTCTCGATCGGCGCGCCGATGAAGTCGCCATTGGGCTTGAACGCCCAGCCATGGTAGATGCACTGGTGGACATGCTTGTTGCCCGCCTCACCCAAGCAGACCCGCATCCCGCGGTGCGGGCAGACGTTGAGCGATACGTTGACATTGCCCTCGCGGTCACGCG
Organism: Blastomonas sp. AAP25; assembly: GCF_001295965.1. NCBI lineage: Bacteria > Pseudomonadati > Pseudomonadota > Alphaproteobacteria > Sphingomonadales > Blastomonadaceae > Blastomonas > Blastomonas sp. AAP25. The sequence continues at coordinate 97,461 of NZ_LJHP01000020.1, read as the reverse complement.
CCACGATGACATTGTCTTCCGCCATGTCGCGCACGACAAAATCGCCGGCCTTCGGAATTTCGCTCTCATGGCCCAGCAACAGCCAGGTCTTTGCGAAAACCCGCTCCATCTCATGTTCGTAGAGCTCTTTGTCGGTCATCACCCGCAGCGACACCTCGTTGGTATCGCGCTTGATCAGATCATCCAGCGTCGTGCCGTCCTGAAGGACCAGGCTCGTTTTCTGCAGCATGATGCATCCTCTCTGGTTCAGTTTTTTCGTTGAGTCGGGTTATACATATTGAATGAAATGTGTTCAAGCTGTAAGTTGTGTTCCAACAAAACAGATCGAGGAGGTGGATATGTCAGGAGAGGTTACGCTGAAGGTTGTCATCAACAAGCCAGCCTGTTGCGGCTATGGTGTCTGCGCAGACATATGCCCCGAGGTGTTCAAGCTGGACGAAAACGGCATCGTGTTTGTCGAGAGCGATCTGGTCCCGCCCGAGCTGGAGGAAACAGCGCGCGAAGCCGCCGATGCCTGTCCGCAAAGCGCGCTGGCTCTGGTTGCCGCCTGAAGACACGCCATCGCTCCTGCCTTGCGGAAGGTTTGTGCGGCGCTGGCTGCGGTATCTCTCCCCAGAATGTCGAGGGACGGATGATACGATGCGCAACGATTTGGCTCCGCTGTTTTCGCCCTTCGCTTGTGGTCCGCTAGTCCTCGCTAACCGCTTCGTGATGTCGCCGATGACCCGGCAATTTTCGCCAGGCGGGGTGCCGGGTGAAAATGTTGCGGCTTATTATGCACGCCGTGCAGCGGCTGGCGTTGGTCTGATCATCACCGAAGGCGTGGGTGTCGATCACCCAGCAGCGATCGGTCATGGTTCGATGGGTGAGCACGATATCCCCGTGTTGCACGGCCATGGCGCGTTGAGCGGCTGGCGAAGAGTCGTGGACGGTGTGCACGCAGTCGGCGGCAAGATCATGCCACAGCTCTGGCACATGGGCGGTATCCGGCAGGAAGGTACGCCGCCACACCCGCAAGCGCCCTCGCTGGACCCCTATAACGTGACCGACGAGGATATCGTCGCCGTGATTGCGGCGTTTGCGCGCAGTGCCGCCAACGCCAAGGCTGTGGGTTTCGATGGCGTCGCACTGCATGGCGCCCACGGCTATCTCATCGACAGTTTCCTGTGGGCAGCCACCAATACGTGTAACGATGCCTGGGGCGGTGACATTCTGCGCCGCACGCGGTTTGCGACCGAGGTCGTCCAGGCGGTGCGCACCGCAGTCGGTCCCGGCTTCCCCATCGTGTTCCGGCTCTCGCAATGGAAGCTGCAGGACTATGAGGCGAGGCTGGCCGAAACACCCGAACAGCTCGCAGTTATCACGGATTCGCTGTCAGAAGCCGGGGTGGATATCTTCGATGTCAGCACCCGTGTGTTTTCAACGCCCGCATTCGCCGGATCGGAGATGGGTCTGGCTGGCTGGGTCCGCAGGCTTTCGGGCAAGGCGGTGATCACGGTGGGCGGAATCGGGTTCGACAGGGAGCTTGCCGCAAGCTTTGCGCAGCCGACGTTAGCCATCGACAACCTGGATGAAGTCGTCCGCCGTTTCACAGCCGGGGAGTTCGATCTGGTGGCACTCGGCCGGGCGCTGCTGATGGATGCCGAATGGGTGAACAAGGCAAGGGAGGGAAAGCCGTTCGCGCCGTTCGATCTGTCGGCCTATGCGCGGCTGGACTGACTGGCGTTTGGGCCTAAAACCCCTCCGATGTGGCATAGATGTGCATTCTGGCCGCGTTGGCGTTCCCGGTCTGCTCGCACATGAAGAGGATGGCGCGGGCAATGTCCTGCGGCACCATGGCGGGAATGTATTCATCCCATCCCGGCTGGCCCCTGGCCTTCATATCCTCGAAAATCTCGGTCGATGTGGTGCCCGGGGCTACCTGTCCGACCCTGACGCCGCTGCCTGCAAGCTCTATGCGCAGCACGTCGGTAAAGCGATCCAGCGCCAGCTTGAGGCTGCCATAGACCCCGGCGCCTGATGCCGACAAACTGGCGCCGATGCTGGAGATGTTGACGATCTGCCCGCTGCCGCGTTGCTTCATTGCCCTTGCAAACAGGATGCTGCTGCGCACGACAGCGCTGTAGTTGATCGCGATCATCGGCTCCAGCTGGGCCAGGTCGAAGCTATCGACATGGCTGGTGCGCAGGATACCGGCATTGTTGACCAGTATATCCACCTGCCCAAGCTGTGAGGTGGCCGCGTCCAGCATCGTTTGGGCCGCATCGACCGAAGCCAGATCGATCGCGAGGCAACAGGCTCCTGCGCCTATGTCTTCGGCCAGTGCCTCCAGCCGATCGAGCCGCCGGGCAATCAGCATCACGCGCGCGCCGGCACCGGCCAGCGCCCGCGCGGTCGCCTCGCCGATGCCCGCCGATGCGCCGGTTACCACGGCGGTCTTTCCTGAAAGGCTGGTCATGCGCGCGTTCCTCAATCAATCAGCACGGGGGTGAACTGCCGCCGCGCAATGCGCCAGCCCCCGCTGGTGCGGATCAGCTGGTCATCATAATATCCGATCCCGCGGTGGATGGGCCCGCCGTTCTGGACCGGCATCAGCAACGCATCGACATAGGCGCGTGTGCTCACCTGACCATCGACCTTGCGGATTTCGATGTTGCTGATCCGGTGCAGCGTTGCGCCGAGGTCTGCGTGAACCTGCTTCATGAACTGGGCGACCGCCGCAGCGCCGTGCCATTTGCCGAAACTGCCGTAATCCGCTTCGCAATCTTCCGAAAAGCAAGCGCGCAATCGCTTCCAATCGCGTTGATCGATCGATGTCCCATAGGCCACCAGAATGGCGTGAATGTCTCGCTCATCCTGAGCGCTCAGGCTCGATCCCGCCGTCATGGTCTGGTTCATCCGGCACTCCCCTCTTTTGTGGAGCCAAGGCTAGCTGCTGCGCCAACCGCAACGCCCTTCTTTGGATAGGCGTATTGCCCGCCCGCTCGGCAATCATGTCGGCAGGGCGCAATGAGGGGATATTGCCGATGCTGGTATCGAGTCTGTGCATGGTCGGCTATGATGGGCCCGCCCCAGGACTTGAGATCTGGCCAGCGCAAGCTGCCTATTGCCAGCGCGACGTCGCCTTGGCCTCGTTCAATCACAGCCTCGCCATGGCGCGCAAGGCCGACGCTCTGGGTTTTGACTGGGTCAGCGTGTCGGAGCACCATTATGCGCCTTACATCATGACCCCCAACCCTTGTGTGATGGCGGCGGCACTGGCGCAGGTGACCAGCCGTGCCAGGCTTGCCCTGCTGGGCCCGCTGGTTCCGCTGAGCAACCCGGTTCGTTTGGCCGAGGAACTGGCGATGGTCGACATGCTGAGCGGCGGGCGGCTGGTCGTGCTGTTCTTGCGGGGTACGCCGAACGAGCACCAGACCTACGATACCGATGCCAATTCCACTCGCGCGATGACGCAGGAAGGCATCGACCTCATCATCAAGGCATGGACAGAGGATTCGCCATTCGCCTGGGATGGTGATCAGTTCCAGTTCAGCACGGTCTCGGTCTGGCCCCGAACGGTGCAGACGCCGCACCCACCGGTCTTCGGATCGGGCAACAGTGATGAGTCGGTGCGCTTTGCCGCCACCCGGCGGATGGGCATTGCGTTTTCGTTCGCGCCGCCAGACGCCGTGCGGAACTGGGTTGCGCTTTATCATGCCGAAGCCGACAAGGCCGGCTGGCAGCCGGGGCCGGAGCATATCCTGTATCGCGGCATCGCGTATGCGGCGCCCAGCGATGCGCAGGCGTTCGACGAGATGGGCGCGTTCTTCGGCGCAAAGGCAACCGAGCAGGCGCAGATACAGCAGCAAACGCTGGGCGGTCCGCCGGTAGTGCCGCTGATACTCGAACCTTATTTCGTGGGTGGACCAGATACGCTCAAGGGCAGGTTCGAGGCGATCCGCGATTGCGGGGTGGGGGTTGTCGATCTAGCCTGGGGTGTCGGTGCTCCCGCCCAGCGCGAGGCATCGATGGACTGTTTTGCCCAAGGCGTGCTGGAGACGGCGCAGGGGCTCTGACCCGCCACCGCCGCCCCTGTCACCGCTCAGCCGATGGGATAGAAGACCGACTTTTCGTGCTGATACTCGCGCAGCCAGTGCGGCCCATATTCGCGGCCTATCCCTGAACGCTTGTAGCCGCCGATTGGTGCAAAGCTCATCGTGCCGGTGCCGCCATTGAGCGCCACGCTGCCGGTGCGGATGCGCATCGCCATGGCATAACCTGTCGCTGCATCGGCAGTTTCGATCGCGCCGTTGAGACCATAGCGCGAATCGTTGGCAATTTGCACCGCCTCGTCGTCGCTGTCGAAGCCGATGATGCAGCCGACCGGACCGAAAATCTCGTCCTGCGCGATCGCCATGTCGTTTGTGACATTGTCGAACAGAGTGAAATCGGTGAAAAATCCCTGATCAAGCCCGGCGGGTCGTCCACCACCACAGACCAATGTAGCCCCCGCCGCCTTGCCGAGTGCAATGTAATGCTCGACCTTGGCGCGCTGGCTTTCGCGGATCAGCGGCCCCATCGTGACGGCCGGGTCGGACGCATTGCCGATCCGGATGTGTGCCGCAAATGCGGTTGCGGCGGCGACAAAGGCCGGGCGAATGCTGTTGTGGACCAGCAGCCGCGTGGGAATTGCGCAACCCTGACCGGCATTGACCGACAAGAAGCCGACGGCCATCGCAGCGGCTCGCTGCACATCGGCATCATGGCGCACGATCATCGCGGACTTGCCGCCAAGTTCGAGGTGCACCTTCTTCAATGTCGGTGCCGCCTGCGCCATGATGCTGGCACCAACCCCCTCGGATCCGGTGAAGGTCACCATGTCGACCCTGGGGTCGGTACACAGCAGCTGGCCTTCACTGGTGCCACCGGTGACGATGTTCAACACGCCTGCGGGCAGGCCGATCTCGTCGCAGATCTGTCCGAACAGCAGTGCCGAATAGGGCGTGAACGGCGAGGGTTTGAGGACCATGGTGCAGCCCGCCATCAACGCCGGACCGATCTTTGCCAGGTTCAGCAGGAACGGGAAGTTGTACCCGGTAATCGCGCTGACCACACCGAACGGCTCACGCACCACCGTGGTGCCACCGATGCTTTGCGGGCCGCCGGGCATCATCATGTTGGGTGTGATGTCGATCGGCAACCGATCAGCTTCATCGCGGCGGCCATAGCGGATCGTCGATGCCAGATGGTTGATCGGATTGGCGACCTGCATCAAATGGGTGATGCCCTGCGCGCAGCCGACCTCAGCGACGATCAGCGCCGCAATGTCAGCCTGGCGAGCCCGCAGCGCCGCGACCATCCGGTCGAGCACATCGCCGCGTTCGTCCATCGTCATCTGCGGCCATGGGCCGTGATCGAATGCCGCACGCGCCGCAGCGATCGCCGCATCGACCTGGGCACTGTCGGCAACCGGCGCATGGCCGATCACTGCCTCGGTTGCCGGATTGATGACCGCCTCGTGACCACCCTGCGGCGCGACATGCTGGCCGTCGATGTAGAGCGTTGCGATATCGGTAAACGGTACGGTCATGCTGAAGCCCTATCTGCGAGGATCATGTCTGCCGCATTCATGGCGATGGCCATGGCGGGTGCATTGGTGTTGCCCGAAACGAGTGTCGGCATCACCGAGGTATCGCAGACGCGCAAGCCCGTGACCCCGCGCACGCGCAGTTGTGGGTCCAGCACACTGCCGGCGTCGGCACCCATCGCGGCGGTCCCTGCGATGTGAAAGCTTGTGCCGCCCAGCTGCAGCAGGTTGGCCATGATGTCCTCATCGGTCCGGGCAGCGGCACCTTTGCCGGTTTCCTCGATAATCCAGCCCGCCAGCGCCGCCTGCTGACCCAGGCGCCGCAGCCATTTGAAAAGGTCGAGCGCTGTCTGCCGGTCGATGTCCTCGGCGAAATGGTTGGCATGTATTTCGGGCGCGGCGTCGGGATCGGGCGAGGTGATATGCGTCCAGCTCCGACTCTCCGGGCGGGTGAAATAGCCTAGCAGCCGCATGCCGGGGAATGGATCGAGCAATGGCGCGCCATCCGGGCCGATCGACATGGTCACCAGCATCGACCCAATCTGCGCGTCGGGTCGGTCAAGCTCGGGTCGGGTCTTGATAAAGCCCCCGATCTCGTGGGCCGCGTCGGTCATTGGACCGGAACCCAGCAGGAAGTAGCGCAAAACCGAGGCCAGCAGTCCGAGCCCCTGCAGCTTCTGGTTGGAACTGCCCCGCGTCACCTTCCAGTCGAGCGCAACATAGCGATGCTCACGCAAATTCTCGCCGACCAGCGGGCTGTCGACCCGCGTTTCGATGCCCAGCGCCTGCAGCCTGGCGCCAGCGCCAATGCCGGAGAGCTCGAGTAGCTTGGGGCTTTCGACAGCGCCAGCGCTGAGGATGATGTCGCGGCGGCATCCGATCGTCTGGCCGCTGAGAGTAATACCGCTGGCCCGCGTGCCGTCGAAAAGGATGCGTTCGACCCGAACGCCGGTCAGGATGTCCAGATTGGGTCGGCTGCGGACCGGATCAAGAAAGGCGCGAGCGGCTGAAAACCGTTTCCCCTTGTAGGTTGTGAGCGTCTGATATCCCATGCCCTGATCTGCGACGACATCAAGCGCGTTGACATCGGCAACCTGCGGAACCCCCATCTCGCCCGCTGCCGTCAGCATGGCATCGCACAGCGGGTTGCCCGAAGGATGCTGCGAGATCCGCAAAGGTCCGCCTGCGCCGCGTCCATCACCGGCCCCAAGCACGTGGTCTTCGAGAGCAATGAACTGCTTGCCAATCCGGTCCCAGCCCCAGCCTTCACACCCGGCGCTGGCCCAATCGTCATAATCCTGCGGGCTCCCGCGCATGTAGACCATGCCGTTGACCGAGCTCGACCCGCCGACTGTCCGGCCCTTCAGCCACACTTCCTGCGGCTGGTTGCCTGCCGGGGTCACCGGATAGGCATAGACATGGGGATTGCCCGGAGCGAGCAGCTTTCCGATCCCCCGCGGCATGCGGATGAATGGACTTCTGTCGTCGGGCCCGCTTTCGATTAGCAGCACGCGGGCGCGGGGATCAGCAGACAGCCGGTTGGCCAGCACGCAACCTGCCGAGCCCGCTCCGACGATGATGTAGTCATACGTTTCCATCGGTGCAGATTGCCTCCCGCTTCCTCGCCGGGACCTTTCCACAGATAGGGCCGCGAACCATGCGCGCATTGCATCGTGCGGACAAAGGGGAAATCGATGATGTTGCAGCGACCTGATGCCGACGCCATGCTGGCCACAGCAGGCCTGGATGGCGAGATGGCTGCCGGCACCCGCCCAGGCCTGGCTGCAGCGCTTACCGCGCTGGAAGACGAGAGGGGTCTATCGCCCGCTGGCCGGGAGCGGGCGCTGGCGCAGTTCGAGGACAATCTTGCACGCCTGGCAGCCATCGCCCGCGATCGCGCCGAGCACCCCGAGATCGCCGATGTCGTCATCGACCGGCCGGTGTTCATTCTGGGTCTGCCGCGGTGTGGCACGTCGATCCTGCATGCGCTGATCGGTGCCGATCCGCAGGTGCGAACGCCGCTGCAATGGGAGGTCGCCGCACCATCGCCGCCGCCCGAAGCGGATACGTTCGATACCGATCCGCGCGCTGATGGCTTCGATGCCTATGTTGCTGCGAACTTCACGGGCGCCTGGGCAGATGTGCTGAAAGCGCACCCGATCGGCGCGCGCGTACCGCAGGAATGTGGCATGATGCTGGAAACTGCGTTCCAGGGGATCAATCCCAGCATGCTGTTCAGCCTGCCCGGCTATTATGCCTGGTATCGCGAGGCGGACACCAGTTTTGGCTACCGGGTACACAGGATGTGGTTGCAGCACCTGGCGTGGAAGAATCCGCGCAAGCGTTGGGTGTTGAAGGTGCAGGAACACGCCTATCATCTGCCCGAGCTGATGTCGGTCTATCCTGATGCTGTGCTGGTACAGCCGCACCGCGATCCGGCCACCGTGATGGCGTCGATCTCTCGGCTTATCGAGGTCATCCGCTGCGTGAGCTTCACGGACATCGACCGCCCGGCGCTGGGCCGGGAACTGCTGCATCTCTGGCATGACGGGCAGGTCCGGTCGATGGCGTGGCGAAAGGCCAACCCGCAGATCAAGGTCCACGATCTTCGTTTCAAGGATATCGTCGCCGATCCGGTCGCCGCGGTGCGGGGCATCTATGCGCATGCGCAGATGGATTTCACGCCCGAGACCGAGAACGCCGTCAACACCTGGTGGGCCGCCAACCCTGCGGACAAGCACGGCCAGCACCGCTATGAGCTGGCAGATTATGGTCTCACCCGCGAACAGGTCGAAAGCGTCTATGCCGACTATATCGCTGCCTATCGCGATTATTTGTGAGCTGCTGGGACGAAACCGTCGCCAGCCTTGGTGCGACATCCGACCTCCTGGGGCTGCTGGCCGATCCCGATGATCCGCAACAAGCGGCAGAGGCGGAGCGGCTGTTCCTGCTAACGCTCGCATCAGGCTGGTTCACCGCCTTTGCCGATTCCGACCTGCCCGATTTCGTGCCAGCGGTGAACACGCATCTCAACTGCGTCGGCACCAATCCCGATTTCATCTACGGGGCCGCCTCGATCGACGGCGCTGGCTGCTATGTCCTGTCGGGGGAGCGGGGCAGCGGCCTGTTCGTCCATCTCGACATCGTGGCGGGCGGGCTGGGCGTGATGGAACCGCTTGGCCCCTCGCTCGGCACGCTGGATTTCGACAGCCTGACGCTCGATGAGAATGGGCGCTTTTCGCTGCTGCTGAGCGCGGAGCGACCCGCCGACTGGTCCGGCGATTGGCACCGGCTGGACCCTGCCGCGCGGTCGCTCTCGCTTCGTCAGGCATGTTATGACTGGGGCGTGGGGCGCGAGGCGCGGATCGCGATCGAACGCACCGACAAGCCGCATCAACCCCGGCAATGGTCTGCGCCTGAGATTGCCGAACGGCTGGCAGCGCTCGCCGCTTATCCCCGCCGCTTGGCCGGCATGGCGCTGGGGTTCATCAAGTCGCAACGCGACAAGGGCCTGTGGAACTTGCTGGAGCACGACGACTGGGCGGGGCGGGGCGGGGTGACCGGTCAGCATTATTACCAGGGGCTGTTCGATCTCACACAGGGTCAGGTCCTGCTGCTGGAAACCGACCTGCCCGAAACCGTTCTCTACTGGAATGTCCAGCTCTCCGACATGCTGTGGAACAGCATCGACTGGATGAACCGCCAGTCGAGCCTCAACGGCGGGCAGGCGCGAATTGATACCGATGGCCGGTTTCGCGCGGTCATCGCCATGGACGATCCGGGCGTGCCGAACTGGCTCGATACCGGTGGCAACCTGCAGGGCGCGATCATGCTGCGCTGGACCCGCGCCAGCAGCGGGCCAGCGCCTTCGCTGCGTGTGATCGAAGCAGCGGCCCTGCGCGACCACCTGCCTGCAGATACTCCCGTCGTTGCCCCGGACGAGCGACAACGCCAGCTGCGCGCGCGCCGCCGCAGCGTCCAGATGCGGCGGCGCTGGTGATTCGCCTGATCTTTGCACGGCCGCAAGCCGGGCGCGCCTTTGGCACCAATCCACCGAAAGGACAGTCATGAGCGGACCAGAATTCAGTGGCAAGGTGGTGCTGGTCACCGGCGCAGCATCAGGCCTGGGCCGCGCGGCGAGCCTGCGCTTCGCAGCCGAAGGCGCGCAGGTCTTCATGGTAGATATCAACGCCGAAGGGCTTGCCGAAACGCAGCGGCGCATTGCGGCGGCGGGCGAGGATTCCTGTCAGCTTGCCTGCGATCTGGCGCAGGCCGAGAACTGCAGCAGCGCGGTTGATGCCGCGATTGCGGCCTATGGCAGGCTGGACATACTGTGCAACATAGCGGGCATCCTGAACTTTCATGCGCTCGGCAATGTCACGACTGACGCCTGGTCGCGGATATTTGCCATCAACGTGACTGCACCGTTCTTCATGATCCAGGCGGCGATGCCGCATTTGCTGGCAAGCAGCGGCAACGTCGTCAACATCGTCTCGACGGCGGCGTTTTCAGGCCAGGCCTATCTCGCGCCCTATGCGGCGAGCAAGGCGGCGCTGCTCAGCCTGACGAAATCGCTGGCGATGGAATTCATGCACCAGCCTGTGCGGATCAACGCGCTGGCTCCCGGCGGGATGCTGACTGAGATGGTGCAGAGGCTGGAGTTTCCGCCGGATGCCGACCAGAGCCTGGTCGCGCGCTACATCGGCATCCGCCCCCCGTCGCAGCCCGAAGACATTGTCGAGCCTCTACTGTTCCTCGCTTCAGACCGCGCCCGGTCGGTCCACGGCGCCATCTACACCGCCGACAACGGCATCACCGCGGGCTGATTGGCCGCACCCTTTACGCCGCGCCGAGCTTTTCGGTGCCTCCGGTCAGCACCCGGTCACCCATATGGACGCGGGCGCGCTCCTCGGCGGCAAGTGCCTGCGATGTCGGGTGGGCGACGTCGTCCTTCGTCAATCGCGCGGTCAGCCTGTCCCAATGGGTAATCCGCAATGTCGCCGGATCGATTTCCGGCGATTGGGCGAGCATCGGTGCATCCTGCCATCCCCGCCAGGCCGCAGTATCGTTGACCCTGTAGATGCCGACATAGTGGTATGCCGGGCTGGTCGGGATCATCTGGCCATAACTGCGAAACATCAGCAGCGCTGCGGAATGGACGCCAGTCCGCCGCACAGCTTGCGGAAGATAATGGTCGGCATACCATGCGCGCAGGCGATCATCGGACCCCGGTGTGGCGTTGAACTGTTCCAGCACGATGCCGCCGCCGTGCGGCGTCTCCGGATCGGGGTTACGGAACGCCAGCGGATAGTAATGATAATCCTCGAGCACGCTGTCATCGATGGCATCGCTGACCATCATCCGGTTGGTGAGGGCATTCTCCCAATGTTCGCGCGAAAAGCGCTCGGCGTCGAACACGTCGTAAAGCGCAAGGCACTGCCAGTCGAAACCGTCGAGCAGGGCGACCGGCTGGGCGGTGCTGAGCGCAAACCGCTCGGCGGCAATCGAACCACGAAAGCGCAAGGCATCGCGGACGTGGATGTTGGTGTACCAGTCGTCCATGTCGGCCTCGCGCCCCGGATGCGCCTTGGTCATCACAACAAGCACAGCCTGGATCATGGCTGCTCTCCCGTTGCTGCAGAATTGGGCATGCGCGGCGCGCCCATGCTAGCGCGATAGGATATCGGCTGCTTGCCATCATTGTCTGCAATGCCGTACCGGATGCCTAGCTCTGCCCCGATCAGCGCCTGGCCGGACAGCGGCATCAATTCGGGATCGCGGTAAAGCGCATCGATCACCAGCCCGGTGAATTCGGGGGTTTCCCAGGTCGGCAGCATGGCGCGCAGGTCGTCGGGTATCATCTCAGGCGGCATCGCCCGAACCGCGTCGGTCAGGATGAAGCCTGGCCAGATCGACACCGCCGCCACGCCATAGGGTGCAAGGTCAGCCGCCATATCGGCGGTCATCTTGTCGGTTCCGGCCTTGGCTGCGCCATAGGCTGGGCCATGAAAATACGAGACCGCGCCATAGAACGATATGCTTGCGATCAGCCCCTTGCCCGCTGCCGCCATCAGCGGTGCTGCGTACCATGCGGCGACATAGTTGGACCGCAGGCCGACCTCGATCATCTCGGCCAGCCGCAGAGGTTTTTCCCAGAACGGTCCGGGCGCGATCAGATCTTGCCCGTACACTGCCGCCGCATTGTTGACGAGAATATCGAGGTGGCCCATCTCGTCGCGCACTCTGGCGAAGGCTGCTGCCACCGCACCGTCGTCCCGGTGGTCGCACTCAAGGGCTAAGGGTTTGCCGCCGTGCGCCTCGATCTCGGTGCACACATCGGCCAGCGCTGATGCGTCTCGGCCTGTCACACCGACCATCGCGCCGCAGGATGCAAACGCGCGGGCGATGCCGCGCCCCAGTCCCCGGGTCGCCCCGGTCACAACGACATTGCAGGACATGGCGGGTTCTCCTTATCGGCTGGTTTTGCGGGGCAAGGCAAAGGCGACGAGCTGGTCGCTATAGCCCGAGAGGATTCCGCCATGGCCGCCAGCGGCAATCACGACGAACTGGCGGCCTGATTTTGCCGACCAGTAGCTGATTGGTGTGGCATTGCCTCCTGCGGGCAGACGGCCTTTCCACAGCTCCCGGCCGGTGCGGATGTCGTACGCCCGGATCCTGTGTTCCTGCGTCGCGCCGATGAAGGCCAGCCCCGATCCGGTGACCACCGCACCGCCGATGTTGGGCACGCCCATGGGAATGGGCAGCCCGGTGGACATCAGCAGCGGACCACTGTCGCGCGCCGTGCCGAACGGCTTCTGCCACAGCAGCGTGCGGCTATTCAGGTCCACTGCGCTGATCAGGCCGTAGGGCGGCTGGGTGCAAGGGGCGACCAGCGGCGACAGGAACGGAGCGATCGCGGCGGCAAACGGAGTGCCCTGCTGCGCAACCGGACCTGCGACATTCTCGAAGCTGGGCTTGGCGACGGGCTTCAGCCCCATCGCATCGGCGACGGCGCGATGCAGAAGCTTGTTGTAGTTGATCACGTGCGAGGAGTTGACGATCATGATGCGGCTTTTCGGATCGACCGCAACGCTGCCCCAGTTGTTGCCACCCAGCGCGCCCGGCCAGGTGATCGTCGGACGATCATCGCCGATCGGCGTCAGCGTCCCTTCAAACCGAGCCTGCCTGAAGCGGAGTCGGCACCAGGCCTGGTCAATCGGGGTCAGCCCCCACATCGTCGGCTCGCTCGGCCGGGGTCCTTCGAAGCTTGGAAGGCCGGTCGAGAACGGCTGGGTGGGAGAGGATCGCTCACCCGCAACCTGGCTGACCGGCACCTTCTGCTCGGTAACTTCCGCGATGGGCTTGCCGGTGCGCCGATCGAGCATGAAGATTTCGCCGCGCTTGGTGGGCTGCAGCAGCGCCGGACGGCCATCGGCAAGATCGACCAGCACCGGCTGCGATCCGACATCATAGTCCCAAAGGTCGTGGTGCGTGGTCTGGAATGACCAGCGCGGCCTGCCCGTCGCCACATCGAGCGCCACGACCGAGCTGGAATACTTCTCCATGGCCGGGGTGCGGTGTGCACCATGATAATCGGGGGTCGCATTGCCGGTCGGGACGTAAACCAGACCCAGCGCCTCGTCGGCGCTCATCACGCTCCAGCTGTTGGGGGTTCCGGGGGTGTAGGTCTCGCCCGGTTCCGGCTCGGTCGCCTTGTCGGGGCTGCCCATATCCCACGCCCAGGCGAACTGCCCGGTGACAGCGTCATAGGCGCGGATCACGCCCGAGGGCGAGCCGGTCGTCTGGCCATCGGTGACCCAGCCGCCCAGCACCAGCCTGCCTGCCACGACGGCTGGCGGGGAGGTGAGGTGGTAGTAACCTGTCGGAGCCTTGCTCATACCCTTGAGCAGATTGACCGCACCCCTGTTGCCGAAACCCTGGCAGGGCTTGCCGGTGGCAGCGTCCACCGCCAGCAGCCGCGAATCGATCGTGGCGGTGTAGACACGCTCGGCACAGGCAGCGCCGGGCAGGGAATCGGGCTGACGGTAATAGCTGATCCCCCGGCAGGTCTGGCCGAAGATGCCATCGGTGTCGGCGTGCGCGGCAAAGCGCCACACTTGCCTGCCGGTCTCCGCATCCAGCGCGATGATGTCGTTATAGCCTGTGCAGACGTACAGCCGGTCGCCGATCTTCAGCGGCGTGGCCTCAAACGGGGCAGGGTCGCCATTGGGCTCCTTGCCAGCCGAAAAGGTCCAGGCCCTGCGGAGCGCTCCGACATTGGCGGGCGTGATCTGTGCAAGCGGTGAATGCCGGTTGCCGCCTTGCGCATTGCCATAATGCAGCCATTCGCCATCGCGTGCGTCGTTAGGCCCAGCGCCGGATGCGGCAAGATCGGTCCCGCCGGTGATGCGGTCGTTCCAGAAGATCCAGCCGGTTCCGCCCGCAAGACTGATTATGGCAAGCGCGAGCAGGCCGCCACTGAGCGCGGTCACAGGCTTGACCCCCAACGAGCGACGCACCCACGGCGTCAGCAGCCACAGCCCGATCCCGGTCAGCAATCCCAGCCGAGCCGCCAAGGCCCAGCCGTTCAGGCCCGATTCCCAAAACGCCCAGGCCAGTGTGACAGTCCAAAGCCCGCCAAACAGCAGCAGGGCGCGCGCCGATTGGGTCCACAACAGCCATGCCGTCGCCAGCAGGGCAAGGCCAGCGGGTAGATAATAGAGGGACCCGCCCGCAAGGATAAGCTGCGTTCCGAGCCAGACAAGCGCCCCGCCCATCAGGAGCAGCAACGCTGCAAGCAGGCGGTTGAGGATTGTCATGGCACGAGCACGCTGGGCCCGCCGAACAGCGCCCGACCGATCACCGCCGGCGCTATGTTGACGACAAGAAAGCTCACCTGGAACACAGCGACCATCGACCAGAGCCGGGTCCATTCGCGCCGCCAGCCGGCCGTGCGTTCCTCGGCACCTGCCCACATCTCGTGCGGCATGAAGCCTTGCGGATTACGCCGGGCAAGCAGCGCAACGAATAGTCCTGCCCACAGCCCGAGCAGGATCGGGAATACCAGCGGCAGGCGCCCTTTGGGGCTTTCCAGCGCCGGGCCGATGACGACATCATAGGTCCACCAGCCATTGGCGACCGAACTGCCTTCGACATTGATCTGATAGGCCAGGAACAGCGGCATTGCGATGACCAGAGCGATCAGGGTGGTGGACAACCGGGGAAGCCTGCGGTTGAGCCACCGGGTCAGCGCGACCAGCAGGGGGATCGACAGGGCAAACCACCAGCCCCAGCTGAAGGGAATGAACAGCGGCTTGACCGGGGTGGTGAACGCCATCTCACCCCAGAACGGCAGCCGCGCAAACGCAGGGTTCCAGGCGAGATAGGCGCCCCAATCACCGAAGAACTCCTGCCAGAAGGCACTTGTTGCCGCCACCAGCACCAGGCCGAACAACGGGATACGACGGTCCTTCAAGGTGAACACGATCGCCAGGACCGCAAGCGCGCCCCAGATCCAGAAGCTTCCGGTCTCCATCATCCACGGGTTGACCGGCTCACCCATATCCGGCGCGGTCATGCCACCAGCTGCCGGATATAGTCGGGCAGATTGTGGTTGAAGCACTTCTTTTCATAAAGGCTGGCGATCCGCCAACCCTGCTCTGTCCGCCGCAGCTGGTGGATGTACCAAAGGCCAAAGAACATCGTCTGCGGTTGCCCGTCATCGCCGGGCACCACCATCGGATTGTTGCACACGGTGCGGGTTTCGCATCGGTCGCCGTCAAACCGGTATTGCGTTGTCATGACCGCGTGCTGCACGGCGGTGATCGGTGCAAGGCTCTCCGTCAGGAACGCCTTTATCTGAGCAAGCGATCCCTTGATCCCCACCATCTCGCTATAATCGATGATGGCATCTTCGGTGAAAAACTGGTCGAGCGCGTCAAAATCCCGGTCATCGACCGCATAGCAATAGCCAACCAGCAGATCCTGGATTTCGAACCGGTCAGACATCTCCTGCACAGAAAGGGTCATGGCAATCCAGCTCCGCATTTTGATTGTTTTCGCTTTTTCCCCTAGCAACCCGGCAAGGCTACAGGCCTGCCCGAAGGTAGGTTGCAGTGTGACGCTGGGCTGGAAAAGCTTGCGTATTGACTGGCTGGCTGGCCCTTCTGGACCAGACGGCACCTTCCCCACGGCCGCATCATCACGGCAGAATTACTGGAGACCCAATATGGCTGGCCGCATTCCCCCCTTCACCATCGATGATTTCAAGCTTTCGCCCGAAAAGCGTGCCGAGATCTGCGATGGCCTGACCGACCGCCAGACCTTCATGGTCAATCAGTGGATGGACCTGCACGATAAGCTCAACGTGGGCGACTGGGGCGGCTTCGACGAGTTCATGGACACCGAGAAGATGACCTACGACAATCCGAACCGTCCGGATCTGGGTACGTTCGAGGAATGGAACACTTCGCCACGCGCGCTGTTCACGACCTTTCCGCCGAGCGTCTACCGTACGCTCAAGGCATGGGGCAAAGGCGATGATGAAATCTGCGTGCTGTGCCATCACCACGGTAAGCACACCGGTGGCCCCTATATGGGCGTGCAGCCTACCGGAAACCAGCTCGATGTGCTGTGGTTCAGCTGGATCAAGTTCGAAGGCGACAAGATCATCCACATCTACTCGATCTCTGATGTGCTTTCGATGCTGATCGATCTGGAAGTGATGAAGGCACCGCAGCCGGTCGATCCCTATAAATAAGGACCACGCCTGGTTGGTCAGGAAGAGGGGGCTCCGGCCCCCTTTTTTGTTTTAGCCGACAACGCCCGGCGCTCGACGCTCGACGCTCGTTCAGAGGCTGAAACCGCCATCGACGATCAGCGTCTGACCAGTGATGTACCGCGCACGGCTCGAGGCGAGGAAGGCGATGGCATCGCCTATATCTTCGCCACTGCCGAACCGGCGCAGCGCCACCGATTTCTTCTGGTTTTCCCAGATATCGGGCGAATACAGCGTTTCCAGGAAATGGCTGCCTAGCCCTGCATCGATGATGCCGGGCGCAACCATGTTGGCTCGGATGCCGAACTTGCCCTCTTCCTTCGCGATCGCCCGGCCCACCGCCTCCATGGCGGCCTTGGGAACTGAGGAGAGTGCATCGCCCGGTGGAAAGCAATAATTCGCGACCGAAACGACGATCACGAAATTGCCGTGCTTCTGGGCCCGGAAGATCGGCAGTGTGGCTGCTACCACGCGGGTCAGCCCGATGAGTTCGGTTTCGATCACCTCGCGCCACTGGCTCTCGTCGATTTTGCTGACGAACGGCTGGTCGATAGCCACGCCAGAGGCGAACACCATGGTGCCTATGCCACCGAAATGGGCCTGGGCCTGCAACACCGCCGATTCGATCGAGGCTTTGTCCGATAGGTCGCAATGGACCGGCAATCCCTCGCATGTGCCCGATATCCCGGTCGCAACCGCTTCGGCCTTTGCCTTGCTGGACCGGTAGCCGATGGCAACACCGGGCCAGTCACGCGCCAGCGCCGTCACCGCCGCCGCACCCAGCCCGCCGGTTGCGCCGACCACAAATGCAGCATGGCGGGTCATGCAGGGACTCCTTCGGGGATGCGCGCAAGGCAGGCCAGCAGTTCCGCCGCAAAGGCATCGTTACGGTCGGCGGTGAACATGTGCCCGGCACCCTTGGCGATGATGACTTCGAGCTGCGGGGCCAATGCGCGGAAACGGTCCACTCCGGCATCGGTGACCAGATGGCTATGCTCCGCTCGCACCAGCATCACGGGCGATGTTACCCGTGCGGCGGCGGCCAGCAGAGCCTCGCCTTCGCTCGGCGGGTGCAGGAACTCGGCTCTGCCGGTTGCCGGGTCCCATCGCCAGTGCCAGTGACCTGAGGGATCCTGCCGCATGGCGCGAGCGAGTCTGGCGGAATCGACCAGCCTTGGCTGGTCAAGATTGCGAGAGAGCGAATCCGCAGCCTCATCGAGCGTCGCAAAACCGATTGCCCCTTCTGCGAAGAAGTTGCGGATACCGTTGATGCCGGAATCCTCCATCAACGGCGCGACATCTGCGAGCATGATCAGGCGTACCCGCCCAGGATGACGCGATCCGCCGACCAGTGCCGCCTGACCGCCGCGCGAAGCACCGACAAGCGTCACGGGCCGTGCGAAGTGCGCCAGCAAGCGCTCGACATCGCGGGCATAGGCATCGAGCAGATAGTCGCCGTCCGCCGCCCATTCGCTGTCGCCGTGGCCGCGCAGATCGACGCTGATGCCGTAATATCCTGCCTTTGCCACTGCAATGGCCGAGCCGAGCCATGCGCTGCGGCTTTGACCTCCGCCATGGAAGAACAGCACAGGGGAAGCTGCCGGATCGCCAAAGGCGCTTCCGGCAAGCTCCACCCTGTCTGCCTTCAGGCGGATGGTCTGCGGCGACACATCATTCCGCCGCGATGGCGACGGTCTCTGCGTGCGAGGGGTGTTCACCGGGGCCTGCATAAGCAAACTTGTTCGGCGCATGATGCCATTTGCCGTCGTTGCGGCTTTCATAGGGTGAAGCGACCTCGATCAGGCACCCGTGGGTGCTCTGGGCGCCGACCCAGCTCCATTTCTGCCAGGTCATGTCTGGGTCGTTGAAGCATTCGCCATCGCCGGGCAGGTGGATGCCGTCGGCCTTGAGCTTTGCCATCGCGCCGGGGACGTCATCGGTGGTGAAGCACAGGTGGTGGACATGTTCGCCAACCTTGTCGAGCCTGCGTCCCATCGGGGTGCCCGGCGCCGGCTGGATGAACTGGATCTCGGTCGAATGTTCGTTAACGAAGGTCGCCCACTTCATCCCGGCATCATCGCCCGAGGAGAATTCGTCATATTTGACGATGCGCTTTTCAAGGCTCTGCGGATCAAGGACGCGCAGGATCTTCGTCCAGTCCTCGATGGCTTTTTCAAGATCGCGCACGACCATGCATACATGTGCAAAAGGACCACTTGGCATATCGACTCTCCTTAACTCGGGATCAGAATAGTTGCAGTGCCGGCGTTCACGGTGCCGCGTCCTTCGACGTCGAGCGTGAATGTGCACGAAATACGGTTGCCATCGATGGAGGTGATGCTCCCCGATGCGATTGCCTTGTCGCCACCATAGACATTGTCGAGGAACCGCGAGTCCATGGTTTCGATGGTGCATCCGGGGAAGGCGGTCATCAGCATGTTCATCATGTAGGCGACGTTGATCGGCCCCTGGTTGATGACGCGATCGCCCAGCCCCTTGGCCTTGACCACTTCGACGTCGAGATGGATCGGATTGGGGTCGGCAAGAAACACCGACCATTGCCGCATCGCCTCCGGGCTGACGCCGGGAATTACGAACGGCGCAAGGGCATCACCAACAGCATGGGTCATGCGGCAAGCTCCTTGCGCGGCAGGACCCAGACATTGTCGGTCTCCACAACACAGGTGTCGTCAGCCTGCCGGTGCAGGCGCAGACGGTAGGTGAGGACATCCATGACGCCAAGCTTGCGGCTCAGCTTGCGCACCAGCGACAATATTTCGCCGGTTACACGGTAGCTGTCGCCGACCATCAATGGTGCCTGGAAACGCACGCCGGACGATCCCATCATCGGGCCTTCCTCGACATCGAACTCGCAGGTTTCGCACACCCCGGCGACAGTCTTGCCCATCGCGACCTGGGTCGCGATGTAGTAATAGATCGGATGCGCGCTGCCGTCGTCTGCCGGTTCCACACCGGTCGATCGGCACAATGCCGCGTTTTCTTCAGCGGTGATCGTAAAGATTTTCGTGCCGTCCAGCGATGTGCCGGCGACGTCCGGGGCAGGGGGCAGTTCGGTCTCTTGCATGTCAAACGCCTCGACTTCAAAACGACCGGGGAAGGCCAAGGTTTTCCGCAATGCTGTTGCGGACCATTTCGTTCGATATGGGAGTCATCCGCAGGATGCGGTGATCGCGCCAGTAGCGCTGCATGTCGGTTTCTGCGGAATAGCCCATGCCGCCCAGGATCTGGATGCCAAGATCTGCCGCCTCGACCGCCCTTTCAGTGGCCACCATCTTCAGCATGTTGGCCTCGTTGCCACACGGCATGCCCTGGGCCTGCATCCACGCCACGTTGTATAGCAGCAATTCGGTCAGCTTCTGCGATGTCGCGATGTCAGCGACATAATGCTGCAGGATCTGGAATTCGCCAATAAATTTGCCAAATGCCTTGCGCGTCTTCATATAGGCAAGCGCATCTTCCAGCACGCCGTCGATCGCGCCGAGGCACTGGGCACCGACCATGATGCGCTCGTTGTTCAGGCTGGGCAGCATCGCGCCCCACGCCATGTGCGGTTCGCCCAGCACATCGCTATCGGGCACGAAGACATTGTCATAGGTGACCGAACAGCTGCCCATCGCCCGCATGCCAAGCTTTGGCAACAGCGACGCGGTAATGCCGTCTGACTTTGCATCGACGAAGAACGCCGTCAGCCCGTGGTGCTTCTTGGCGGCATTGCGATCCGACCGGCACAAAACCAGCAGACGGTCTGCCGCGCGCGCACCCGTGGTCCACATCTTGGCGCCGTTGATGACCCAGCCGCCGTCGACCTTGTCGGCATAGGTCTTCATCGCGCCAAGCACGTCGGTGCCGCCATCGGGTTCCGTCATCGACAGCGAAACGCGCATGTTGCCCGCTGCCATTTCCGGTAGCCACTTGCGGCGCTGTTCCTCGGTACCTGCGACGGTAAGGGTCTTTGCACCACCGAAGGATGTGAGGCCCCACACCCAAAGCAGGCCGCCTGCGGTGCGCGCCATTTCGCGCGCAAAAATCATCTGGGTGACGACATCGCCGCCCAGTCCGCCATATTCCTCTGGAATCCCGATGCCGAAAAAGCCCTGCTCTTTCAGCTTGTCCCAGATGACATAAGGGTAGTTTTCTTCATCGGCCTCCAGCGTGCGCATGAGGTCCTTGGGCAGTTCAGCATCCACCCAGCGACGCACCACGTCACGGAACGCGACCTGTTCCTCCGAAAGATTGAAATCCATGTCGACATTTTCTCCTGCAGTCTGGTTCACAGCCGCAGCGCCGGTCTGCACCTATCGACCGGAAGGAAGCGCGCAAACTCGTGCGCCTATCGCCGAAGGAATTCGAACTGCTGGTCAACCAGCAGCCCGAGCTGCTGCCGGGTTGCAGGCGCGCCGATCACATCCTCGCCCGGGCTGGCCGGTATGCTGTTGATCGCCACGCCAAGCGGGGTTGGCCAGCCGCGCAGCGCGTGCACGATCGCCCGCAATTGTCCGAGCGTCGCAACCGCCGCCTGCCAGCCCGCTGCGGTCGCGATGCAGCCGACAGGCACGCCGGAAAAATAGCATCGCGGATCGCCGCTGGTGTCCTCGACATAATCAAGCGCGTTCTTCACCAGCCCGGACAGCGCGCCGTGATAGCCCGGCGAGCCGATGATGATGGCATCTGCGCTTCGCAGCGTGGAGACCAGATGGACGGCTGCCTCGGTGCGATTGGCGTTTTCGGGCGCATAATGCGGCAGGCCCAGTGCCTCGGCGCCCAGCAGGGTGGTGCGGGCACCGCGGGCCTCGGCAAGGCCGAGCGCGGCCACCAGTGCTCGTTCGGTCGAGCTGCCTGCGCGCGTTGTTCCGCCCAGCGCAACGAAATGCGGCGCCGTCATATCGCCAGCCCGCCTTCGACCGGCAATACGCTGCCCGTCACATAGGCTCCCGCCCGGCTGGCGAGATATATGGCGGCGCCCGCCATGTCCTCTGGGGTTCCCGTGCGGCCGCGCGGCACCATCGATACGACCATCGCGCGCATCGCATCGTCGGTGATCACGGTCATGTCGCTTTCAAAGAACCCGGGGGCGATGGCATTGACGGTGATATGCTGGGGGCCGAGCTTCTTGGCGAGCGAACGGGTGAGCCAGTGAATCGCCCCTTTCGATGCCTGATAGCTGTAAACCTCGCGCGGGCCGATCTTGAGCGCCCCGACCGAGCCGATGTTGATGACGTTGGACGGGCGATCGGCACTGGCCCCGGCGCGCAGCTGCGGCAGAAGCTGCTGCATCAGGAAGAAGGGTGTCTTGAGATTGAGGTCGATGACATCATCCCATTGGTCTTCGCTGAAGGCATCGAGGGGTGCGTCGGTCAGTGTGCCTGCGTTATTGACCAGAATGTGCAGCGCAGGCTCGCGTGCCGCAATCTGCGCCACCAGCTCGGCGATGCCCTCCAGGGTTGCAACATCGGCGGTCAGGCCGATGCAGTCCCCGCCAATGTCGGCAACAGCGTGCGCAACCTTGTCGCTGTCGCGCGCGCAGATATAGACCCTAGCGCCCGCAGCTGCGAGACCGGTGGCGATCATCCGGCCGATGCCGGCGCTACCGCCTGTGACCAGTGCGACTCGGCCGGCAACCGAAAAAAGACCCGCAGCGTCCATCAAGCGATAATCTCCAGCATGATCTTGGCGACCCCCTCAGGATCGCCAACGTTGAAGGCATGGTCGCCCGGATGATCATGCACCGGCCAGCCGAGCGTTCGGGCGCGTTCGTGCATCGCGGTCATTATCGTGTGCTGTGCGGCGATATAATCAGCCGGGTGCGTGATGCTCTCTGCGCCCACCGCAATCGCGCAGCAGGTTGCCCGCATCGGTTGATCTGACAGGCGGTCGAGCAGCCATTGCTCGCGATTCCGGTCCATCATGTGCGGATGTTCCTTGGCCATTGCGCGCTGCTGTTCGTGGACGCCCGACCCCACCGGACCCTGTCCGCTGTCGAGCAGGGCATCCAGCCCGGCCATGTCCGCCTCGCTGGCAAAGCCGAGCAGCGACAGGATCCGCTCGCCCGCATGGGCGATGATCGCATCGAGGAAGATCACGCGGCGGATGCGCTCGCCAGCCTGTGCCAGCACTCCCGGTGCCACCGTACCGGCATAGCTGTGCGCCACGAGGATCACGTCATGCAAGTCTTCATAATGCAGTACATTGACGATGTCGGTGACATGCGTTGCGTTGCCGACATCGCGGTCGATCAGATGGACACGCTCGCCAAAGCCGGTGAAAGTCGGGGTGAATACGGTGTGTCCCTCGGCCTCAAGCACCGCACGCATGTGCTTCCAGGTCCAGCCACCCATTCCGCCGCCGTGCATCAAGAGAAAGGTTGCCATTACGCAGGTGCTCCCGGTTCAAGATTGGCGACGAGTTCGGGCGGCACATCCGGCCCCCACAGGTAGAAGCTGTCACTTGGATCGTGCTGCGCGGCGGGCCACTCGCAATCGGCGGGGATATAGTCGATATCTGCCGAAAACTCGGCATAGCTGCCCCAGGGGTCGCGCGCATAATAGAAATAATTTCCGCCCAGCACGTGCCGTCCGACACCCCATCCCTGCTTGAACCCGGCGCGGAACATCTGGGCGGAACCGAGGCCGACCTCCTGGAAAGAGGCCACATCCCAGCTGCTGTGATGCATGCCGCGATGGGTCGACCCGACAAGCGCCAGCAGGTGATGGTCGCTGCCATGCGCGCCGTGCAGAAACGCGACCACCGGCCCGCTGCCGTCGGACAGGCGCAATCCCAGCATCGTTTCATACCAATGCGTCGCTGCGATCACGTCGGTGGTGTAGATGGCAAAGTGCGACAGATGGCGAGGCAAAGTCTTCGGCGCTGACGAATTGAATACCGCGCCCGATGTTCCAGCCGCAGACGAAATCGTCTCGAACCTGGTCTTGTCCGCAGGCGAACATTTGTCCGCGACCCGGATGTTGATCGGCAGGCCATCGAACCCCTCGATCCACAGTCCATCTTTGGGCGCTCCGATCACGGGATCGATTCGGGTTGCGCCGTGACTTTCCAGATGCGCCGCGATCGCGGCTTCGTCCTCGGGATAAATGCCGAAGCTCAGATAGCGCAATTGCTTGACCGGACCCTTTGTGATCCTGCCCCAGCATTGGGGATTGCCATATGTATGCAGCCCCAAGCCATCGTCCGAACTGCGCACGTCCAGCCCGAACGCATCATAGAAGGCATGCGCCTCCTCAAAGTCAGGCACCTGAAGCCCGAAATGGTCGATCGAGTGGATTGCCAGCGCGTTGGCACGCTTTTGCGGCATGGTTCTCTCCTTGGTGGTCTGCCGGTGCGGCTATTGTGCGACGATCGGATTGACGAGCAGGCCGACACCTTCGATCTCGACCTCGCAGACATCGCCCGGCTTCATCCAGACCTGCGGGCTGCGCGCCACGCCGACGCCGCCGGGGGTGCCCATGACCAACACATCGCCCGCCTGCAGCGTCATGAAGCTGGACAAAAGGTGGATGGTCCTCGCGACCGAAAAGATCAGGTTGCCGGTGTGCGAAGACTGCATCACCTCCCCGTTCAGGCGGCATTCGATCTTCAGGCCTGCCGCCCCGGCCGGCAACTCATCGGGCGTCACCAGATAGGGCCCGAACGCACCGGTATCGTCGAAATTCTTGCCGGCGGTCCATTGCGGCGTACGCAGCTGATAGTCGCGGATCGACGCATCGTTAAACACCGAATAGCCCGCGACATGGTCAAGCGCATCAGCCTCGGCAATGTCCTTGCCGCCGGTGGACAGCACGACCGCAAGCTCGGCCTCCCAGTCGAGCTGTTCAGAAACCTTCGGTAAAATGATCGGCGCTTTGTGTCCGGTCAGGCTGGAGGCGAAGCGGGCAAACAGCACCGGATGCTCCGGAATGCCAAGCCCTGATTCCTCTGCGTGGTCGAGGTAGTTGAGGCCGAGGCAGACGATCTTAGCTGGCCGCATAACCGGTGGCAGAAAGGCGAGGCTTGCCTCGTCGACTGGCTCTCCGGCAGCAGCCTGCTTGCCTGCCTCGGCAAGGGTGCCTGCTGAAATATGCGCGTCAAGATCGGCCAGATCATCTCCATAAGCGATGGTGACAGTATCGCCCGTCTTGGCGGCGAGGCCGATTTTTCCGTCCTTGGTGACTCTAGCTAGGCGCATGTTCTTCTCCGAAGTTAAATCAGCGGCTGGCCGTCTGGCCGGTGCCCCCGCCGGTTGCGGGCATCAGGTTGTTGCTCATTCCGCCATCGACCACGACGTCGATGCCGGTGATGTGTCCCGCTAGCGGGCTGGCGAGAAAGAGGATCGCGTTGGCGACGTCGTCTGCGGTGCCCAGCTTGCCGAGTGGGATCATCGATTCACGCTGGGCCCGGCGCTGCGGGTCGTCATACCCTGTCTGGGTCATTGGTGTGTAGGTGGGGCCGGGCGATACCGTGTTGCAGCGGACGCCATCCTTGCCCCACTCAAGCGCCAGTTGGCGAACAAGCATCACCAAAGCCGCCTTGCTGGAGGAGTAGAAGCCCAGGCCCGGTGTCGGCTGGCTTGCAGACATCGATGCAGTAGCAACCAGCGCGCCCCGGCTTGCGGCCAGATGCGGATGTGCAGCCTTGGCCAGGGCCCAGGTTGCGCGGGTGTTGATCGCATAGACGCGGTCGAAATCTTCGGCGCTGAGCGTGGTCAGTGCGCCGCCAGCGATGATGCCTGCATTGCTGACTACCGCGTCGATCCCGTCCATATGGGCCATCGCCGCAGCAACAATGGCGTCGCCGCAACCGGTATCCGCCAGATCTGCGACGCAGCCTGCAGCATCCGGGCCGATGGCATCGGTCACTGCGGCGAGACCCACAGCATCACGGTCCGTCAGCAGCATCTTGTGCCCGCCGGGGATCACGGTTCCGGCGGCGAGCCGCTCGGCCACGGCGCGACCGATGCCACTGGCTGCTCCGGTGATGATGACGCGCATGGGCATTCCTTCAGTCAGAAAGATCAAGTTCCGCCATCAATTGCTGGCGGAGCTTGAACTTCTGTATCTTGGAGGCCGACATCGGCCATTCGTCAACAAATCGGATGTGCCGGGGCACCTTGAATGAAGCGATGCGCGTGCGTGCAAAGGCGATCAGATCGTCGGCGCTGACATCGCATTTCCCTGAGAGTTCTATGAAGGCTGCCGGAATTTCTGCAAGCCTGGCGTCGGGCAGCCCGACCACCTGCGCCAGCTGGACACCCTCGTGCGCGGCGAGCACAGTCTCCACCTCGGCTGCGGCGACATTCTCGCCACCGACCTTGAGCATGTCCTTGAACCGACCGTGAAAGCGCAGATGGCCATGCGCATCGATCGAGCCGATGTCGCCGCTGCGATACCAGCCGTCGGGTCCGAGTGCCTCGGCGGTCTTGACCGGATCGCGGTAATAGCCGTCCAGCAAGCTGTAGCCCTTGATCCAGACCTCGCCGCGTTCGCCTGTCGGAAGCTCTTCACCGGTGGCCAGATCGACGATCTTCACTCTGACCCCAGCCATGGGGTAGCCCAGCGCCTGGAAGCCCAGTTCGGGTTCCATGTCGTAGCCGCCGGTCGAGACGATGCCGCTGGCCTCGGTCATGCCGAATGTGCCGACCTGCAGCGCATTGGGTGCCTTCTGGCGATAGGCATCGCCGACCCACCCGGGCATCTGGCTGAAACAGCTGTTCATCAGCCGGACCGAGGTCATGTCGGCAGCATCCCAGTCCGGGTGCGCAATCATCGCCTGATGGAAGGTCACGAACGGCAGGAACAGCATGCTGGCCTTCTCGGCCTGGATCTGGCGCAGGCTTTCGCCTGCATCGAAATGCGGCTGGCCGATAAAGGTCCCTCCGACGTCGATCGCGCCCAGCATGCCCAGCATCGCGGCGATATGGAACAGCGGCATTGGCGACCAGACCCGCTCATCCTCGCGGAAAGCCCAGCGATTGCGGGCCAGGTTGCTTGCCTCGCGGCAAATCGCCTCGTGGCTCAGCAGGCAGCCCTTTGGGTTTGCCGAAGTTCCCGAGGTGTAAAGAACCATGCAGGTATCACGCAGTCGGACGCTGAGCCTGGCGCTGTGGACGGCGCGTTCGTCTATCGTGGCTGCAACCGCATCGAACTGGGTCTGATCGATGAAACCACTGGCCTGCCTGTCGCCGAACAACACCAGATGCCGGAGCCGCGGGGCGGCTGCCATCGACAGTGTCAGTGGATCCCGGATCTCGTCCAGCGCTGGGAAGGCCTCGGTCAGGCGCGCGACGAAATCGACATGAGCGTCGGATTGGCTGTTGGTGAGGATCGCAACGAGATCGGCATTTTCAGCGACATAGGCAACTTCAGGCGCACGGTAACGGGCGTTCATCAGAACAGACACGCCGCCGACCATGGCCACCGCGAAAAGTGTTTCGATGAATTCTGCCCCTGAAGGCAGCAGGATGCCGACATGGTCGCCCGGTGCGATGCCCAGGCCGATGAGCCCGCGCGCGCGATGCAGGACCGATTGCACGACGGCATCATAGGTCTTGCGACCGGTCGGAAAGACCAATGCCTCCTTCTCCGGAGCCTTGTCCCACGCGTTGAGCAGCATGTCCGCCAGCGGACTGACGGAGATGCGCATCAAGGCAGGGTTTTCGCTGGTCGCAGTCAAGCTGTGTCTTTCCGTCGGATATCAGTTGGCAGGCTGTTGTCTGTTCACGTCTGGCGATTTGCCAGAAGCGTTCATCCTTTCAGACGATAGGTGGCTTTGGTTTTTCGGGCTTCAGCCGCAACCGATGATACCCCCGTCGACAGGGATTTCGACTCCGGTGACATAACCGCCCGCGCGCGAGGACAGGAACACGATGATGCCTGCGATCTCGTCGGCGCGGCCCATGCGCCGCATCGGTATCTTGGCGAGCAGTCCGGGGTCGACAGCATCGTCGTCCCGCATGTGCGCGGTCATGCTGGTAGGGAAATAGCCTGGCAGCACCGCATTGGCCGTGATGTGCCGATCGGCGAGGTCGCCTGCAAGGTCGCGCGTGAGCATGTGGATGGCCGCCTTGCTTGCCGCATAGCTGTAGGCGCTCAGCCCCTGCGCTGCCTTCCCGGCCACCGAGCCTATGTTGATGACGCGGGCTGGATCGTCGGCGCTGGCCGATGCGGTCAACTCGGGCAGAAGCTCGCGGACCAGCGTAAACGGCGCCTGGACGTTGACCGCCAGCACTCCGGGCCACGCCTTGTCGGGGAAGGAATCGATCGGCGCACCCCAGGTCTTGCCGGCATTGTTGACCAGAATATGGAGTTTTCCACCCGTCAGCGAACGGACCTTTGCCGCAAGATCAACCGCAGCCTCGGGCGAGGTCAGATCGGCCGGCAGGGCAATGCAATGCCCAAGCGCCGCCATCTCGGCTGCGGCTGCGGCGCAGATATCGGGCTTTCGCGATGTAATGATCACACTGGCACCGGCCCGCAACAGGCCCTCGGCAATCATCCGCCCCAGTCCCTGCGCGCCGCCGGTGACCAGCGCCCAGTGGCCGGTGAGTTCGAACAATCCGCTCATACCGTCACCACGACCTTGCCGAAGCTGTGCTGCTCTTCAAGGTAGAGCAACGCCTCGCGCGCTTGCGCCAGCGGGAAAGTTTGTT
Organism: Blastomonas sp. AAP25; assembly: GCF_001295965.1. Lineage (NCBI taxonomy): Bacteria > Pseudomonadati > Pseudomonadota > Alphaproteobacteria > Sphingomonadales > Blastomonadaceae > Blastomonas > Blastomonas sp. AAP25. Next base: position 69,456 of record NZ_LJHP01000020.1, on the reverse strand, counting down.
CGATAACCGGGGTGATCCGGTGTTCGCCGACAAAGGCCAGCATCTCGCCAAAATCCTGCAGATCGCCGACCTGGCTGCCCACGATGCTGGCGCTTTTTAAGAAGATGCCGGTTGCGGTAACCTCGAACTTGTCGCCCGCTGTCGATCCGTAGATCACGATCCGCGCGCCGGGATTGATGGCGCGGACATAATTGGCATAGCTGGGTGCCGGCGCACCATCGAGCACCACGTCGATGCCGCCGGTGAGTTTGCCGATCTGCTTGCGCCATTCCGGATCGGTGTAGAGCAGGCCGCCCGCCGCCCCCATTTCCATCGCCCTTGCCAGCACCGCTTCGCTCTCGCCGGTGACATAGGCCTTGGCCCCCAGCGCTACGGCAAATGCGAGCCCGAAGGTGGCAACCCCGCCGCCGATGCCGCTGATCAGCAAGGTTTCTCCGGCAGTCAACTGGCCCTTGAACATCAGCGCGCGCCACGCGGTCAGGCCGGTCAGCACGGTCGCTGCGGCCTGCTCCCAGGTCATGAACGCAGGTTTGGGGGCTACGTGCGCGGCAGGCACGCAGACATATTCGGCGATGGTGCCGGCATGGGGCATGCCGAGCAGTCCGAAGGCTGGGCTCGGCGCATGACGGTTTGTGCCCCAATCCATGCCCGGATAGATGACGACTTCGTCGCCGATGGCTACGTTCGACACCCCTTCTCCAAGCATGTCGACCACACCGGCACCATCACAGCCCATCGTGCATGGCAGGCTCATACCCGGGTACAAACCGCGCGCGATCCACATCTCGCGATGGTTGATCGAAGCCGCCTTGATAGCGACTCGGACCTCGCCGGTTCCGGGCAGCGGTGTTTCGACATCGGCGACCCGCACAGCCTGTGTGCCTTCGGTGGTTTCCTGCAAAAGGGCTTTCATCTGTTTTTCTTTCCTGGAGATTCAGAACGATCGCGGAAGGCCGAGTGCCTCGGCGATTCCGTTTCTGACCATTTCGTTGGTGACCGGGCCGATCCGCCACAACCGGCTGTCGCGCCAGTACCGCTGCATGTCGGTCTCGGCCGAATAGCCCATGCCGCCCAGGATCTGGATACCCATGTCGGCGGCTTTGTTGGCGTTTTCAGAGGCAAACAGCTTGAGCATGTTCGCCTCGTTGCCGACGTTCTCGCCGCGCACCTGTTTCGCGGCGCAATGGTGGAGCAGCAACTCGGTGGTCTGCTGCATCGTGGCGATGTCAGCGATGTAGTGCTGCAGAATCTGGAACTGGCCGATGTATTTGCCGAAGGCCTTGCGCTGCATGACATAGGCAAGCGCATCTTCCAGAATGCCGTCGATCACCCCCAGGCAAAATGCGCCGACCATGATGCGCTCGTTGTTGAGCGTCGGCAACAGCGTGTGCCAGGCCCGGTTCGGTTCCGCCAGAACATCGGCATCGGCGACGAACACGTTGTCGAAAACAACCGTGCAGCTGCCCATCGAACGCATGCCGAGTTTTGCCAGCGGGGTGATCTTGATCCCCTCGCTTTTGGCCGGCACCCAGAAGAGGGTCAGGCCCTGATGCTTTTTCTCGACGTTGCTGTCGGTCCGCGCGATACACAGCAGGTAGTCTGCGACATGCGCAGAACTGCTCCAGATCTTTTCACCGTTGATCACCCAGCCGCCATCGGCTTTTTCTGCCTTGGTCGTCATGCCGCCGAGCAGATCAGTGCCGCCGCCTGGTTCGGTGAACGAGATCGCAGCTTTCAGCCTGCCAGCCGCAATTTCGGGAAGATACTTCGCCTGTTGCTCGGGCGTACCGTAAAGCCCGATCGACTTTGATCCGGCAAACGAGGTGATGCCCCATATCCATGCGAGACCACCGAGCGAACGCGCAAGTTCGCGCGCCAGCAGCATCTGCATCAGCACATCGCCGCCCTGGCCCCCAAAGTCCTCGGAAATTCCGACCCCGTGAAAGCCGGCATCGCTGAACTTGTCCCACAAGGCATGGGGATAATTGTGTTCGTCGGCTTCAAGCTGACGCGCCCAGGCCTTCGGGCATTCTGTATCGACCCAACGGCGAACCATGTCGCGAAATGCGCGGTGCTCTTCGGGCAGTTCAAAATCCATTCTCGGGCACCCTCACATCCGCTCAGGTCGATATTGCGCCTGCGTTGCCACGATGGATTGGATAGGGGATTGGCGCTAGCCACCTATCTACGGGTAGGAATTGATGCTTGCACTCGTGCTTTTAGTGGCCGATAAACAAGGTGTTGGACACGAGAGCAGTTTGCAAACTTCCCGGTCCCCTAGGCAAAGAGGATGTCTGTAATGGGTGTGGTATTGACCACGATCATGCCGCCGCGCGCGGCCCACCGCTATGTCGAGCGCGGGACGATCGAAACGCTGTCTCAAAGTGTCGCGAATGCGCGGGTCGTGACGGTCAGCAGCCCGGCAGGGTTCGGAAAGACCACAGCCATGCTGCGCTGGGCGGACATTCTGAAAGAAGACGGGCGACCGGTTCTCTGGATTGCGGCGCGAGCCGGTGTGGATTCGCTCGACACTTTTCTCGAGGCGCTGCAGATGGCCTGTATTGGTGCCGGGCTGGACGCGGAAAAATTCAACGCCGGACTGACCCCGCGGAGCTGGCTGGCGATGCTGTCGGTTCAGTCGGGCCCCCGGCCGGTACTTTTTATCGACGACGCGCAGTTGCTCACCGGTGATGTGCGCGACTTTATTGGCCAATTGATTTCGAGCGCGCGAGATTCCCTTACGACAGTAATTGCCTCGCGCGGTGAAAGCGGGATCAATCTCGCCAGAATGCGCTCGCTCGGTCACCTTGCCGAAGTCACCGTTCGCCACCTCAGCCTGGACCATGATGAGGCTATGCGGCTGATCCAGCAGGAGTGCGAGACGGCCATTCCGGCAGGTGAAATGCAACGGATGATCGCGGACAGCCAAGGGTGGGCGGCTGGCCTGGTGCTCGCCGTCAACGCATGGCGGCGAGACCAGGAAGAGGATTACAGTGCACAGCGCAGTACAACCGGGCTTCGCAACGAGTTTGCGAGCTACTTCCACGAGGAGGTGATCGAAGGCCTGCCCCAGGGATTGCGCGACTTTATCGTTGATACGTCAATCCTGGAAGAACTCAGCCCTTCAGCGTGTGCCGCGGTGGTTAACAAGGACAATGCACGGACCATGCTCGAAGAGGTGTTCGAGCGCGGGCTATTTCTGGCCGATCTCGACCGAGAGCAAAGCCGCTATCGCTACTATACCATGTTCAGGGAGATGGTGCAGGGCCGGTTGATGATGCGTGCCCCGGAACGCGCGGCCGAACTGCATCGCCGGGCCAGCCGCTATTACGTCTCCATCGACAATTACGAGCGGGCGGTCGACCATGCGATGCAGAGCAAGGACCCAGCGTTTCTGGGCGCGCAGCTGGACCAGCTGGCCGAGCCGATGACCTATGGCGGCTTGCTGTACAGGGTCGATGAACTGGCCAGCGATTTGCCTTGGGAAGTGGTGCAGAATTGCCCCTCCCTGCTGCTTGCCATGTCGTGGCGTCGCAGCCGGCGGCTGGCGTTCAAATCGTCGGAGCGCCTGATTGAGGCCGCCGAAGCGGCGATTGCGACCAAGGTCGAGCGCGGCGAGATGGACGATTATGCTGCCAGGCAGATGGGCTGCCGGGTCAGGCACCGCAAAATTATGCTCGAGGCCGCCCGCGACAACATGCACTATGTCGAGCGGGAGTCCGAGGCATTGCTCGATGATCTGGGGGATGATCACCCCTATCTGAGCTGCACGTTGCTGGCACAGCTGCTGTCCGCGCGCCGGGAGCTCTATCATTTCCACGATATGCTGCGGCTTGAAGCGGAACTGCGCAAGGCGCTGGGACGACCAGGATCGGATTTTGCCTCCATCGCACTGAAATCATCTGTCGCACCGACATTGGTGGCACAGGGCAAGACGCAGATGGCGCGCCAGTTCCTGACCGAGGCCCACAGTCTGGCTACCGGGATGGACGGCCATATCTCTGGGCTCGCTGCGCTCCCGGCATTGCCGCTTGCTGAATTGCATTACGAATGTGGCGAGCTGGAATCGGCAGCGCGTCTGGTCGAGGATCATCTGCCATCGATCCGGCAATGGGGCTTCGTTGATCAACTGGCGTCGGGGTTTCTGGTCCGCGCGCGCCTGGCCGCTGCACACGGTGATCTCGCCAGCGCGCTTTCGGGGCTCGAAGAGGCGCAGCTGGTTGCTATCGAATGCGGGCTCGACCGCTTGCGCGCGCTGGTTCTATCCGAACAGGTGCGGATGCTGGTCAAGGCCGGGCAGCTGGAACAGGCCGAGCAATTGTTTCACTCCAGCGATCTGAGCGGAGAGGGCGAACCCGTGCCGACCCTCAATCCGACGCGGCTCAACGAATGGATGGCCATCGCCTGGCTGCGGCTCGAAATGCAACGGTTTCGGCTGGTCCGATCGCGCAAGATTGCCAAACGCTGGCTCGAATTCGTCCGCAAGCGCGGGGCGGTTCGGTCCGCCGTGACATTCGAACTGCTTCTCGCGGAGATAGCGGTTCTTTCGGGCAATCGCTCGGAAGCGCGGCGTTCGGTTCGGTCAGCAGTGGAACTTGCAGAGCCTGGCGGGTGGCTTCGTCCGTTTGTTGACGAAGGCGAGGCCATTGCATCGCTGCTGATCGAATCCTACGCCAATGGGCCGGTGCTCGACACTCCAGTCGATCGGTTTGCGGGGCGGCTGGTGTCGGCTTTGCGCGGCACGCCGCATATCAGCGAGGACGACGCTGAGGACGATGACTTCGGCATGGGCAGCGGCCTGTCGCTGCGCGAGGTGGAAATCCTGACGATGGTCAGCGGCGGTCTGCGCAACCGCGAAATCGGCGACAGGCTCGGCCTGACCGAAGGCACGGTCAAATGGTATATGCAGCAAATCTACGACAAATTGGGCGTAAGGCGTCGTCCGCAGGCGGCAATCCGGGCACGCCAACTGGGAATTCTGCCCTGACACCAATCGGCGAACTGCTGCGCCAACCTATCGAAGGGAAGATTGGTGCAGCGGGTTTGCCCGCTAGAAATGCCTCAAAGCCAAAGCGATAGCGGGAGAAGCATGTGGCAAAAGGCAAGGTGATCATCAGTTGTGCCGTGACAGGGGCGATCCATACCCCCTCAATGTCGCCATTCTTGCCGATAACTGCAGAGGAAATCGCCGAAGCATCGATCGGTGCAGCCGAGGCCGGGGCTGCAATCATTCATCTTCACGCGCGCAATCCGGTTGATGGCCGTCCCGACCAGGACCCCGATCTGTTCGAACCCTTTCTCAAGGTCATCAAGCAGCGGTGTGATGCGGTCATCAATCTGACGACCGGGGGCCACCCTGCGATGACGCTGCAGGAGCGGCTACGCCCCGCTACCCGCTTCCAGCCGGAGGTCGCTTCGCTCAACATGGGAACGATGGGCTTTGGGCTGTTTCCCATGCTGGATCGGTACAAGGACTGGAAGCACGATTGGGAGCCCGCCACGCTTGAAGGTTCGCGCGATCTGGTTTTCAAGAACACCTTCAAGGATATCGAGGATCTTCTGAACCTGCTTTCGCCGAATGGCACCCGGTTCGAATTCGAATGCTACGATACCAGTCATCTCTACAATCTGGCCCATTTTCTGGACCGTGGGCTGGTCAAGGCACCGTTGTTCATCCAGACCTGCTTCGGCATCTTGGGCGGAATCGGATCGCACCCCGACGATGTGATGCACATGAAGCGGACCGCCGACCGGCTGTTTGGCGACCAGTACGAGTGGTCGGTGCTGGGGGCCGGTGCACGGCAGATGAGCATCGTGGCAATGGCGGCATCGATGGGCGGCAATGTCCGCGTCGGGCTTGAAGATTCGCTCTGGGCCGGGCGTGCCAAGCTGGCCGAGACCAACGCGCAGCAGGTCAGGATGGCGCGCGAGATCATCGAGAATATGGGTCTTTCAGTGGCCACCCCCGACGAAGCGCGCGCAATATTGCATCTCAAGGGCGCCGACCGCACGGCGATTTGACCCTCGTGCGCACTCGCGAGCAGTTTACGGTTACCAATCACGACCCGCTGGCCGCCGGAAAGGCAGTTTGAACGCAGATGACCTCCCCATGGAACCCCGACGAAGCCCGCGAATGGATGGCCTGGCTGCAGGCGATGCCGCCGGGCGAGCTGTTCAACCGGGCCGAGGCGATGACGCTGGCGGGGCAGGGCACCGTGTGTACCTATTCGCGCAAGGTCTTCATTCCGCTCACCAAATTGTGCCGGGATGTCTGTCACTACTGCACGTTTGCGCAGCGCCCTTCGCAGCTGGCAGCCCCTTTTCTGGACCTTTCACAGGTGCTGGACATAGCTCGCGCGGGTGAGGCTGCCGGGTGCCGCGAGGCGCTGTTCACGCTTGGCGACCGGCCCGAAGCCCGCTTCGCTGTGGCGCGACGCTGGCTGGCGGATCGCGGTTACGCCACCACGCTTGAGTATCTTGCCGATGCAGCGGCACTGGTGCTGAAGGAGACCGGCCTGCTGCCGCATCTCAACCCAGGGCTGATGGCGGCGCAGGACTATGCGGTCCTGCGACCACTTTCGGCGTCGATGGGGCTGATGCTGGAAAGCGCATCCGACAGACTGTGCGGCAAGGGCATGGCGCATTTCGGTTCGCCCGACAAACGTCCGGCGGCGCGGTTGCAGTCGATCCGGCTTGCCGGAGAGGCGAGCGTCCCGTTTACCACCGGCCTGCTGATCGGCATCGGTGAAACCCGGCAAGAGCGCATCGAGGCACTGCTTGCGATCCGCGACCTGCATGCGCGCTATGGTCATATTCAGGAGGTCATCATCCAGAACTTCCGCGCCAAGCCAGGGACGCGGATGGTCGGGGCTGCCGAGCCATCGCTGGATGATCACCGTTGGACGATTGCTGCCGCGCGGCTGTTGCTGGGGCCGCAGATGACAATCCAGGCGCCGCCCAATCTGCGTGCGGGCGAACTGTCCGATCTGATCGGTGCGGGCGTCAACGACTGGGGCGGGGTCTCTCCCGTCACGCCGGACCATGTCAATCCCGAAGCCCCATGGCCACATCTCGAGCAGCTAGAGACGCAGACCGAAGCGGCAGGCCGCCACCTGCGCCAGCGGCTGGCGATCGGACCTGGCCATGTGCGCGATCTGACGCGGTGGGTGGACCCAGCGCTGCAGACCGCGATCCGCCGTGCGGTGGATACGCGCGGGCTGGTGCGCGAGACGCAATGGCACGCGGGAACCGGCGACGAAGTCCCCGATGCGATGCCATCTTTGGTCACCGGGCGCGACCCCAAGATCGTCGTGGCGCTGGGCCGGGTGGAACAGGGCGAGGAGCTGGACAAGGTGCAGATCGCCCGGCTGTTCACCGCCGAAGGCCGCGATTTCGACCATGTGCGTAGCTTTGCCGATGAACTGCGCAGGGACCGGGTCGGTGATACAATCACCCATGTCGTCAACCGCAACATCAACTACACCAATATCTGCCTTTATCGCTGCGGCTTCTGCGCCTTTTCGAAGGGCAGCACCCGGCGCGAGCGCGGACCAGCCTACAACATAGACCATGCAGAGATCGCACGGCGCACCCGCGAGGCGTGGGATCGCGGTGCCACCGAGGTGTGCCTGCAGGGCGGAATCCATCCCAGCTATGACGGTAACACCTATCGTGGCATCGTCGAGGCGGTGAAGGCGGCCGTGCCGCAAATGCATGTTCATGCGTTTTCACCACTCGAGGTCCACCATGGTGCCACGACTCTCGGGATGAGCTACAAGGCGTATCTCGCGGATCTCAAGGCAGCAGGGCTGGCGACGTTGCCAGGAACCGCAGCGGAAATACTCTCTGACGACGTCCGCGCGATCATTTGTGCCGACAAGGTGGATACCGCCCAGTGGCTTGGCGTAATGCGCGCAGCGCACGCGGTGGGCCTCAAGTCCACCGCGACGATCATGTTCGGGCATGTCGAAACCTATGAGCACTGGGCCGAGCACCTGTTGCAGGTGAGGACCTTGCAGCGCGAAACCAGCGGGTTTACCGAGTTTGTCCCGCTGCCGTTCGTGCACATGGAAGCGCCCAACTGGCGGCGCGGCGAAACCCGATCCGGCCCGACCTGGCGCGAGGCGGTGCTGATGCATGCGGTGGCACGGATCGCGCTCGATGGGGCGATTCCCAATATCCAGACGAGCTGGGTGAAGCTGGGTCCCGATGGCGCGGCCGCGATGCTGCAATCGGGTGCCAATGATCTGGGCGGGACGCTGATGGACGAATCGATCACGCGCGCCGCCGGAGGACAAAACGGCCAGATCTTCGATGTCCCGCAGATGCAGGCACTGGCAGCCCGGCTCGGACGCCCCCTTCGCCAACGCGAAACGATTTATGGCCAGCCCATTGGGCAGATGGCCTATGCAGACTAACGACAGGACAGCAGCATGAACACGACCATCGCCATTATCGGCGGAACAGGAAATCTCGGCAGCGCACTCGCATGGCGACTGGCCCGCGCCGGCAAGGACGTCGTGATAGGCTCGCGCACCGCGCAATCTGCGGCTGACAAGGCCGCAGAGCTTGGCCATGGCCTGCGCGGGATGAGCAATGCCGATGCCGCTGCCGCTGCCGGGATCGTAATGGTGACGGTGCCCTTTGCCGCGCAGGCGCAGACGCTTGCCGAAATCGCGCCGAATGTTGCCGGCAAGATCGTGGTCGATACCACCGTGCCCCTGATGCCGCCAAAGGTCATGCGCGTTCAGTTGCCCGCCGAAGGATCGGCAGCTGCCTGCGCAGCGGCGGTGCTGGGCGACGGCGTGCGCCTGGTGTCGGGATTTCACAATGTCGCCGCGCATAAGCTGGCGCAGGACATTGACGTAGCTTGCGACATTCTGGTGTTCGGTGACGACAAGGCCGCCCGGGCCGAAGTGGTTGCGTTGGCAGATGCCATCGGCCTGCGCGGTATCCACGCCGGAGCATTGGTCAATGCGGCGGCGGCCGAGGCGATGACCTCGCTGCTGATCTTCATCAACAAGAACTATCGCGTCGATGGCGCCGGCATCCGCATCACCGGCGAGCTTCAGCCGTTCGCATGAGCCAGCGATGATCCAGATCCTACCGCTGGAAGGCCTGCCTGAAATCGCGGCGGGCGATGATCTGTCCCGGCGGCTGGCGGCGCTGCTGCATGCAGGTCCAGTGCATCTGCTGCCGGATGACGTGCTGGTCGTGACGCAGAAAATCGTCTCCAAGGCGGAAGACCGTTTCGTCGATCTGGCTGGCATCAGCCCTTCATCAGAGGCGATCACGCTGGGGCTTGAGGTCAACAAGCCTGCCGCGCTGGTCGAGGTGGTGCTGAGCGAATCGTCGGCCATCGTCCGCAAGGCACCCAATGTGCTGATCACTCGGCACCGGCTGGGGCATGTTATGGCCAATGCCGGGATCGATGCCTCCAACATCGGCAGCTGCAACAGCAGCAAGGTCCTGCTTCTGCCAGTCGATCCGGATGCTAGCGCTCAGCGGATATCGGATGCCTGCCAGGATGTTTTCGGATTTGCTCCCGGCGTCATCATTTCAGACAGCTTCGGGCGACCCTGGCGACTGGGCACCGTCAACGTCGCGATCGGGGTCGCCGGAATGGCTGCGATGCTCGACATGCGCGGCACACCCGATCGCGATGGGCGGACCATGGAGGTGACCCATATCGCCTTTGCCGACGCAGTGGCGGCGTCTGCGGGTCTGGCGATGGGCGAGGGCGCAGAAGGCATCCCGGCCTGCATCGTGCGCGGACTGAAGGTTCCACACGATGCGCGCGGGAGCAATACGATCCTGCGTCCGCAAGCCGAGGACCTGTTCCAATGAGCGCGCGCTACACTGTGCTGACGGGGGGAGTGGGGGGCGCGAAGCTGGTCAATGGCCTGTATCGCATACTCCCGCCGCACAGCTTGACGGCGATCGTCAACACTGGCGACGATTTCCGACATTACGGCCTGCCGGTATCGCCCGATATCGATACGCTGCTCTACACGCTTTCGGGGCGGTCAAACCAGACTCTGGGCTGGGGCCGCGAGGGCGAGACGTGGAACTTCATGGCAGCGCTGACTTCGCTGGGCGGCGAGAACTGGTTCAACCTTGGCGATGGTGATCTGGCGCTGCATGTGCTGCGCGGACACGCGCTGGCATCAGGGGAAACGCTGACGTCCATCATCGCCAGCTTCGCAGCAGCATGGAATCTGGCGCTGACCATCCTGCCAATGACCGACGATGCCGTTGCCACCTTCGTCGATACCGATGAAGGTCTGCTGTCGTTTCAGCGATATTTTGTCGAGCGGCGATGCGAACCCAGGCTGCTCTCGGTCCAGTTCGATGGCGCGCAAGCTGCTGCTGCCGCACCGGGGGTGGTCGAGGCGATCATGACCAGCGATGCGGTGCTGGTTGCACCGTCCAACCCTTGGCTCAGCGTCGATCCCCTGCTGGCCATCCCGGCGATCCGCGCGGCGCTGGTAGCAACCCCGGCGCCGGTCGTGGCGGTTTCGCCGCTGGTCGGTGGTACGGCGGTCAAGGGGCCGACCGCCAAGCTGATGGCCGAACTCGGGCTTGCTATCACCAACCACACGATCGCTGGGCATTATGGCAGTTGGCTCGACGCGCTGCTCATCCACGGCGATGACGATGCCCCCGCCGGTGTCGCGCATGCGCGCACCGATACGCTGATGCATACCGCCGATGACCGCATCCGCGTGGCCCGCGCCGCGCTGGCGCTGGCCGAAGGATGCTCCGGATGACAGCATGGCGCATATGTGTGCCGATCAAGCAGGGTCTCGACTGCAAATCGCGTCTGGGTGGCGTGCTTGACGAAACGGCACGCACTGGGCTGGCGCGACGGATGGCGGGGCATGTGCTGGCCGTGCTGCAGGACCGTTTCGAGTCCGAACAGATCACTATTCTTTCACTGACACGGCCCGAAGGCTGGGCGCACGGATGGATGCGCGATCAGGGGCGCGGCCTCAATCCCGAGCTGGGCGCCTGGCGGGCCGCACAGGGTGATACGCCGGTTCTGATTCTGCATGCCGATCTGCCGTTGCTGGACGTAGAGGATATCGATGCCTTGCTTGCGTTGGCTGCCGGAGGCGTTGCGCTGGCCACCGACCGGGCAGGGCAGGGCAGCAATGCGCTTGCCATTGCCGATGGCCGGCCGTTCGACATGCGCTTCGGCGCCCGCAGCCGTGCCCGGCATTGCGCCCAATATCCCGACATCAACGTGATCGAGCGAGAAGGCCTGATGGCCGATCTTGATACCCCCGATGATGCCCGATACATCCGTGCGCGCGGATTTGCCGTCTGATCGTCCTGCCCTTGGGAAGGTTCGATCCGGCGGCGCAGCCCGCACAAGCCGGTCGTCATCTCGAACAGGGGAAAGCTGGCAATGAAGCTGAACATCGGTGTGCCAAACAGCATGAAGGTTGCCGCCATGGTCCAGCCCTGGGAGGGTGCGTTGACCGGAGCTGACGTCGGGCGGCTGATGGCGGCGGCAGACGCGCTGGGGTTCAACAAATGCATGCTCGGCGAGCATTTCATCATCCCCAAAGAGCATATCGCGCTGTCGGGCGACTGGTATTTCCACACCGTCGTGGCGCTGGGGTATATCGGCGGGCAGACGCGCAACCTGCGGCTGTCTTCCTCCGTCACGATCCTGCCGCTCCAGAACCCCATCGTGCAGGCAAAGGGCTGGTCGACACTCGACTGGCTGACCGGCGGCCGCGCCGAGGCTTTGTTCGGCGTCGGTTGGCTGAAAGAGGAGTTCGACATGCTTGGCGTGGATTTCCACAGGCGCGGCAAGATGGCGGATGAGTATGTCGCAGCGATGATCGCGCTGTGGACCATGGATGAGCCGGAATTCGAAGGCGAATTCGTCAATTTCAGCAACTGCGGCTTTGCGCCCAAGCCCGTCCAGAAGCCGGCCGTGCCGATCTGGTTCGGCGGCGATGCTCCGGCGGTACAAAAGCGGGTGGCCAAGTTCGGCAATGGCTGGTCGCCGTTTCGCACCCCGCCGGAGACTTTTCCCGCGTGTATCGATTTCATCAAGTCGCAGCCCGAATATGACGGGCGCCCGATCGACGTATTCTTTGCGCTAGAAATGCTCAACGTGGGCGCGCATCACGAGATTCTCGACGATCCCCGGGCACCTGGAACGGCCGACAAGCAGAAGATCCTCGATCAGATCGGCTGGCTGGCCCAGCTGGGCATTACCGAGACCATCGTGCCGTTGCCCCCCGGCATCCAGGACAGCCAGGCTTGGCTCGACCGCCAGCAATGGGTAGCCGAGGAGATCATGCCGCTGGTGTGAACCTGCGGCATGATCCTGCCTGATCTACGCCGAGCCCATCATGTCGATCATGTCGGCATAATGCGGCTGATGGTGGCAGATGCCGCCATCGACAGAGATGATCTGGCCGGTGACAAAGCCGGCAAGGTCTGACGCCAACCACAGGACCGCGCCTGCAATGTCATCGGCGACGCTCTCGCGCGGCAGCAGTACATGCCGCTGGATCATTCCAAGCTGGGCCTCGCTCATCTGCGCGCGGGCGACAGGGCTGAGCACCAGCCCGGGCAGCACGGCATTGCAGCGGATGCCCAGCCGCCCGAACTGCGCCGCCGTATTGCGGGTAAGCGCATTCACGGCCGCCTTGGAAGCGCTGTAGGCCGGGTTGAGTACGTCGCCGAGCAACGAGACCCCTGAGCCGGTGTTGATGATCGACCCACCGCCAGCAGCGATCATCGCCGGCACCGCGTGCTTTGTCATCAGCATGGTGCCGCGCACATTGACGTCGAAGGCAGCATCCCAGACCGCGCTTTCCATCGCCGTGATCGCCCCGTCGCGCATCATCTGCGCCGCTGCCGTGTTGGCGGCATTGTTGTGCAGAATGTCGATCCGGCCGAATTGGCTGGTCACCGTTTGAATCAGTGTCGCAATGCTGTCTTCGTCTGCAATATCCACAGACTGCGCCACCGCCTTGCCCCCGCCCGAGCAAATGTCGTTCGCCACCTGTCTCGCGCCATCGGCGTTGACATCGGCAATGACGACCTGCGCCCCATGCGCTGCCAGCATCCTGGCACAGGCCTCGCCGATATTGGCGCCGCCGCCCGTGACGATCGCGATTTTTCCTTCAACCAGTCCCATGCTCATTCTCCCAGCAGCTTCCACGTTCCGTAATCCTCGGCAGCGGTGAAGAAGCGCTCGTTCATCGGCACTCCGTTCTGCCCCCAGGCGTCAAGATTGGCGACCCACGCCTGCAGGCCGTACATCACGAACAACCGGGTCTGCTCCCAAGCCTCCTCGAAGTCGGGCACGCCTTGCGCGCCGGTGGCGATCAGATACTCGCGATACTGTTTGACCATGTCCTTGTGGTGCTTGCGGCGCTCCTCGATCGAGAGCGCGCCGATGATGAAATAGGTGAGATCCCGCCAGGGACGCCCGCGGCGGACCAACTGCCAGTCGAGCCACAGCCGCTCGCCGCCGGGCAGGATGTAGGTGTTGCCCTGATGGCAGTCGCCCAGCACGATGCAGTGCGGCGAGCGGTTGGCGCGCTCGATTTCGCCCAGCCGGTCGAAAGCGCGTTCGACCTTTTTAGGATCGTCCAGATAATGCTGCGGCGCGATGTCGCGAAAAGCGGGATCTTCCAGATTGAGCGCGATCCATTGCCACATGATGCGCACCTGATCGCTGTCGACCGGCGTGTCCATCTGGGTCTGGAGCCAGGGGGCGTTGGCCGGACTGATCTTGTCGCTGCCCCAAAGGCTGCCGTGCAGCTTGGCGAGACCCTCGAGATTCTCCATTATCATCTCGACGCCATTGGCGTGCGTGCTGTGGCCAAACCTGCCGCCGCGGTCATGCAGGTCTTCCAGCACGATGAACCCGTGCGCCTTGCCGTCGTCATCCCAGTCCGCATAGTAGCAGCGCGCGGTCGGCACCTTCATTTCATGCACCATGAAGTGATAGAACCGTGCCTCAAGGGCATGGATGTCGACATTGTGGAACGATCCCGACCAGTTGGCCTTCATGCACAGATTGGCAGGCAGGCCAGCGGCGATTCCCGCATCGTTCCAGTCCACCCTGATCCGCCATTTTGTGGTATGGCTGTTGAGCAGTTCGACCGTTTCCATGCTGCGCGCGACCACGCCGGCGTATTTGTAGCCCATCATTCGGCTGAGCCAGGCTGCATCGATCTGGTTCATCGTCGTCGGGATATGGTCGGTGCGCGCAGGATACGGGCGAGGCACGCAGTTCGGATCTACGACAGGGTTGTGATATTGCGGCGCTGCTTGGGGATCGTTCATCATTTCGTCCTTGGTTCAAGCGTGATGGTGGGTGGCGTCGTGGCGGCGGATGGCGCGGCTGGCGAGCAGCAGCAGGACCCCTCCGGCGATACAGAACAGCATGGCAGTGCCAATGCCCCAGGCGACGCCGTCCTTCCCGCCAACCTGGTCACTGACCATGCCGATCAGCCAGGCGCCGAGGCCGACGCCGATCAGGTTGGCGCTCATCTGCACGGCAGACACCGCAAGGCCGCGCAGATGCGGCCCGGCAATCGTCACGATCACAGCGTAGACTGGGCCGTTGTAAGAAGCGCTGAACATTCCCGCCGCCATCAGACAGGCCACCGCGACTGTTGCGCTGCCCGCACTGACTGCGAGCAGACCGGCGATGGCGGTGAGCACGGGGATCGCCGATGCCAGCAAGGCGGTGTGCGCGGGATCGAAGCCGCCGCGGCGCGCATTGATCCGGTCACTTCCCCAGCCTACGGTCAGTCCGCCAACCGACCCCAGAATGCCATAGGCGATCGCAACCACCAGGCCCGCCTGCGGTAAGCCAAAGCCATGGCTGTCCACCAGGAACGTCGCAAGCCAGGTGCTCATCCCGTAAATGCCGGTGGCGATGCAGGTGATCGCGGCAATGGCATAGGTCATGCCCGGGCGGGCGAAAAGCATGCCCAGCCGCGCGCGCAGCGCGTGATCGCCATGCTCCTGCGGAGCATCCTGTCGTCCGCGTACCGGCTCTCGAACGGTGAAGTAGAGCAGCGGGGCCAATAGAAGGCCAGGTACTCCGGCTGCAATAAAGGCCCAGCGCCAGCCATGTTCGGCAACGATCCAGCCGCCGGCAAAAAAGGCGAGCGCAAAGCCTACGCCCGCGCTGAGGTACCAGATGCCGATCGCGGTCGCGCGCCGGTCGGTGCCGAAATAGTCCGCGAGCAGCGACATGCCGGTTGGTGAGCCACCCGCCTCGGCCACGCCGACCGCCGCACGCCCGGCGGCCAAGGTCCAAAAGCCGGTCGCAGCGCCGCACAGCGCCGTTGCGCCGCTCCACGCCGCCAGCGCAAAGGTCATCAGCGCGGTGCGGTTCATGCGGTCGACCGCATAGCCGAACGGGATGGCAGCAATCGCGAACGGCACGCCATAGGCTACCCCGGCGAGCAACCCTAATTGCGCGCCTGACATCGAAAACTCTGCGCCCAGCGGCTTGAGGACCAGCCCGATGATCGCCCGGTCGATGCCATGGCAGGTCTGCGCCAGCGTCAGGACCGCGAGCACATACCAGCGATAAATGCCAGGCGGCGCGCTGGCCGTCGTCACGTCATTCCATCCTGCTCCCACCGACTAGTATCCGTCGAACATTGCACAGGTCTGCTGCAGGCAACCTGCCAGAGGAAAGGCGCGAAAGCGGCCCTGCTGCAGGACACTGCCCAGAAGGGAGAGGCAGGCGATGGGACAGGCAGATACCAACAAGGCGATCGTTCACCAGTTTCTGGGTGCGGTCGAGGCCGGAGATCTTGCAACTATCGAAGCTTTGCAGGCTTCTGATTGCACATGGTGGGTCGTAGGCGGCGGTGACATGACCCGCGCGGCCTATACCGAAGCGGTCAAGGGTATGCTGCTGACCGCTTCCGTGCGCCGCGTTACCATCATCGGCATGGTGGCAGAAGGCGACACCGTGGCCGCCGAGGTGCGATCCGAAATGCATTTCGGCGATCGCATCTACGCCAACGAATATCATGACCTCTTCGTCCTGCGCGACGGGCAGATTGTCCACGGGCGCGAATATTTCGACACCAGCAAGGTTGCGGCCTTTTTCGGCGCGCAGAAAGGTTGATCCATGCAGCATGAACAGACAGTGCGCGCGTTTCTGGCGCTGTTTCATACTAGCAACCTGGATGGCGCGGCGTTGCGATCGATGCTGGCACCCGATGCCCGTTACCAGCCGATCGTGCCGATCGCACCGGTGCGGATTGGCGCGGATGCCATCTGCGGGGAAATGGAGCGGCAGTATAAGCTCTATGCCGACTGTGCCTGCGATATACTTCACGTCGCGGTCAGCGGCGATACGGTGTTTACCGAACGGGTCGATACCGTCAGGCAACTCGCCAACGGTCAGGCGACGACCACGCACGTCGTGGGGGTGTTCGATCTCGATGGCGACGGCAAGATTGCGTGGTGGCGTGAATATTGGGATGCGCTCGATTGCGCGGGCCAGCTTGGCATCGATGATCGCGCGATGCGCGCGATCATGTGCGCGTGAGAGGTAGTGGGATGCAATATGATGTCGTCGTCATGGGATCGGGCGCGGCCGGACTGACCGCAGCCCTCGTTGCCGCCAAGGCGGGCCATTCGGTCGCGGTCCTGGAAAAGGCACCGCATTTCGGTGGCACAACCGCGATCTCCGGAGGCGGCATCTGGATTCCCGGTAGCCCGCAGGCCATCGCCGAGGGCGTTGACGACAGCATCGAAAAGGCCCGCGAATATGTGCTGGGTGTGGTCGGCAATCGTGCGGAACGCGACCTCATCGACGCCTATCTCGCCAATGGCCCTGAGATGGTCGCGTGGTTGGCCAGCATCAGCCATGTCGATTTTCAAATTTCTCCACCTTCTAGCGACTGGTATCCCGATGTTCCCGGCGCGGTCGACTTTGGCCGGTTGCTGGCGCCGGCGGAATATGTGGGAACCCAACTTGGCGAGAATTTTGAAAGGCTGCAAAAGCCGCGCGAGGAGTTCAATGCCCCTGGCGGGATGATGATCGACCTGTTCGATCTCGAATATATCGCAAGGCTGCCGTCTCCAGGGGCACTGTGGTACATGGCCAAGATCGCGGTGCGCTTTGCGCTCGACAAGCGCAAGCTTGGCCGCGGCTCGAGGCTCACGATGGGCAATGCGCTTGCGGGTCGGCTTTTGCATTCGTGCCTGGATGCAGGAATAGACCTGTTCGAGGCGAGCCCGGTGGAAGACCTCCTGACATCGGATGGCCGGGTGACAGGCGTTCGCGCCAAGATCAAGGGGGTGCCGACCGAAATCACTGCCCGGCAAGGCGTGGTTCTGGCCTCGGGCGGGTTCTCCGCCAATGCCGCGATGCGCAAGGCGTATATCCCGTTTGCCGAACAGCACGTCTCGATCCTGCCTTATGAAAACACGGGCGACGGGATCAATGCGGCAACCGCATCGGGCGCGGCGATGGGCGCGGAAAACCACGTCAACGCCGTCTGGGCGGTGGTATCTAAGCGCACCCGCGACGATGGCTATGTCGAGCGCTATGCGCATCTGATCGACATGTCCAAACCCGGCTGCATTGCCGTCAATGCCGCCGGGCAGCGCTTCGGCAACGAGGCCAGTGTCCATTTTGTCGAGGCGATGCACGCGACCGGCACGGTGCCGGCACACATCATCGCCAATGCGGCGTTCGTGAAGAAATACGGGATGGGGCTGGTGCTGCCCGGCGGCGGCAAGATCAAGCAGATGGTCGCCTGTGGATACATGAAAACCGGCGCAACGCTGGCCGAACTCGCAGGCAAGATCGGGATTGACGCAGCGGGGCTGGCCGCGACAGTCGCGAAGGTCAATGCCGATGCGGCCACCGGCAGGGACACGCAGTTCGGCAAGGGCGAGACCCAGATCGACATCGAGATCGGTGATCCCAAGCACAAGCCCAATGCCTGCTTCGGCCCGGTGGGCGAAGGGCCTTTTTATGCCATCGAAATCTTCCCCGGCGACGGGTCTACCACCGTGGGAGTCAAGATCGACGTCCAGTGCCGCGTGATCGGCCACGATGGCATGCCCATTGCCGGTCTTTGGGCCGCAGGGCTGGATGCCAATTCGATCTGGCAGGGCAAATCGCCTGCGCATGGCTGCAACATCGGCCCTGCGATGGTCACCGGCTATATTGCAGGCAAATCGGTGGCTGGCGCGGCCTGAGCTGTCTTGCCGGTTGACGTGTTACCCGGTCGCTTGGCGCCGCCGCGCTTCGGCCACCATCGCATATATCCCCATATTGTAGGCGGTGAGCTGGTCCATTGTCAGGTTGCGATACGGCGTCATCGGGCACAGCGAATCGACCACGTCCCAAAAGGGTTCGATCTGGTCGAGGACCTCATCGACCGGGCCGCATTTCACGAAGGCCTGCACCATCTCGTCGGAGACGTTGTCGATCACGCCTGCAACATCGCCATGCTCGCCCGCCGCCAGCTGGCATGCACGCGCAAGATCGCCAAAGCCGATCGCATCGAAGAACGGCTCGTATTCCTTGTAGCCGGCATAGCCCGCCACGGTGGCACGGCTGTCATCGATCGCCTGCTGCTTGTCGTCGTTGATCGCCACCCATGGCCAGGCGTTGACCTCGACATCCGAGCGCTTGCGGCCAAAGCGCGCCAACTCGCCCTCGATGAAAGGCTTCTTGCCCACGGTGTAATCCACCGTCCACAGCGCATGCACCATCAGCCCATCGCCGATCTCCAGTGCCATGCTGGTCAGCTTGTCCTTCAGCGCGGCAATCCAGATCGGAATATGCTCGCGCACCGGGGGCGCGGTCAGCATCATTTCGGTCCATTCGGCGTTGAAATATTCGCCATGGACCGGCTCCATGCCCTTGTGCGCGTTGGCGTTGACATAGCGCACCACCTTGACGACCTCGCGCAGATGGGTGAGCAGCTTGCGCTTGGGTTCGCCATAGATGCCGGACAGGGCGCTGTGCAGTGACGTGCCAAGCCCGAGGACAAAGCGGCCCTGGCTGATGGTGTCGAGTTCGATCGCGGCATAGGCGGTTTCCACCGGGCTGCGCGTACCGGCAACCGCGATTCCGGTCGAGACCTTGAGCGTCTCGGTCATCGCTGCGACGGCGGCCATCGGCACGAACGGCGGTCCGTAGATCTGCAGCGAAAAGCAACCTTCGAACCCTGCTGATTCCATCTGTTTTGCCATGCCGCCCATCACCGGAGCGGGCAGCACGGGCATGACGCCCCACCATTTGCGTTCGCCGCCGACGGCGTTGGTCAGGCCGCTCACTTGCCGTCGTACCCGATGATGGTGCTGCAATCGGCGCTGACATTGTCACGATAGGCAAAGTCGCCGCGCGCCTGCCTTTCTGCGAGCGCCAGCATCAGCACGCGGTATTTCTGCCCGGCCTCGTCAAGCGGCGAGTGCAGGTCCCTGCGGCTTTCGGGGTGCATGTAGCGCGGGCTTTGCGGGCTGGTCATCGAGCTGTCCTGCCGCGATACCTTGTAGCTGGCCTTGGGCATCATGTAGCGGAACGGGTTCGTCTTTTTGACGTTCGACGTGTTCATCGCATAATCCAGCCGGGTGCGGTCGCGGGTTTCGGGCACGCACGGATGGAACAGCTGCACATTGTCGCCCGGGCTGAAGCGTCCATAAGCAATTGCGGCATGGCTGCGCAGATAGATGCGGATGACCTGGCGAACCTGCTGCACATCGTCCTTCACCCCGCCGAACCATTTCATGATCGGGGCGACAGATTTGTTGGTGCACGTCCGCACCATGGTGATCGTCTCGGTGTCATAGAACACTTCGACCACTTCCTTGTCCATCTTCTCGTCTCCCACCACATCGGCATGCAGGAAATCTGAGTGGGTGAGGTCGATCAGGTTTTCCAGGCTGAGCGGCGCGCAGCAATCGAAGCGCACGGTGCCCAGCATGTGCCGCGGTAGGTTGCCGTTATCAGGCAGATAGGGAATGCTGGGCAGATGCGCCGGGTCGGCATTGGCAGGGTTGCCATACCATCCCCAGACATAGCCGTAATGTTCAAGCACGGGATAGCGGCCGCGCGCATCGCTGAACGCACTGCTATCGGCCCGGTCGGCATCATGGGGGTGACATTCGGCCGCAACCGCTTTCCCGTCTTCGCGCCACAGGAAAAACGGCTGCGAATAGACAGAGCGCCGGACAGGCCTTGCGGTGACGGCAAAGCTGTGGGCCAGCGGGAACCAGGCGTCTTTCAGTACAATGTCATGCGGGACCCAGCTGTTGACCGCCTTCTGGAAAGCGGCTGGCTGCATGGCTTCTGCCAAGCCATCATGGGCACTGGCGGCATTCTGGTCTGTATCGAGCATGGTCAATCTCCCGGATCAGTCTGCAATAATGCGGCGGAGCGCCGCTCAAGGATGTCCTGTCGCAAGGCTTCGGCGTGCACCGAAACCGAGGGCCGCAACACGCGCAAGGCGGCACCATCGACCGCCGGGCGGATGGAGAATGGGGCCCCTGCTCCCAACAGGCGGGCCATCATGCCCGCGCGCGATGGTGAAAGCCTTGCGCGCCAGCGAACCTGCGTCACCCCTCGTCCGGCAGGGACCGGGGCGACAATCACGCGCAGCAGTTCGTTGTAGGCGGCATCGCGCAGCACAAGCTCGCTCTCACCAGTGTCGGGTTGGGTCGCGATCCGCAGCGATACCGGAAATTCTGGCATGAACGGTGCCGGCCAGCGTGGTCCGGCCCACTGGCAGTTGCGTTCCATCACCAACAGGCCGTTCTGTTCCATCAGTTCGGTGGCAAGATACGGGGTGAAGCGGATGCCGCGGATGGCGATGACCAGCGATGGGTCATCGTAAAGCGCGTTGAGGAACTCGGTATGCGGTAGTGAAAGCTGGCTGGTGCCGCCGAGCGGCAGATCGATACTGCTGACAAGCTGCGGAGCGGTGGCCTCAGGGTTAGAGCTGATCCAGACAAAGCCACCGGCTTCAGCCACTGCAAAGGCCACCGCCCTGTACAATGGCGGGAATTTCTGCTGGCTCTTGAGGTTGGGAATGTCCTTGAGATGGCCCGTGGCACCATCGAATGTCCAGCCATGATAGCCGCACTGGATCATGCCGCTTCCCAGAATGCACCCCAGCGACAACGGAGCCCTGCGGTGCGGGCAGCGATCTTCCAGCGCCCGTGCTGTGCCTTGCGCATCGCGCCACAACACCACCGGCTGATTGCCGAGATCGACATTGATAGGCTTGGTCTGCGACAATTCTTCCGACCGCGCGACCGCCCACCACAACGCCGGTTGATCAGGGGCCCTGTCGTCAACCATAGAACAGATCCGCGATGCGCTGGCGATAGACGGCTGCCTTTTCGAGCGGCATGCCGAACTGGGGAACCACAGGGGTAATGGCATCGACCGAAACTGCCCGTTCCGCGACCAACTCGCGGACCTCGTCAGCGCTGCCCAGAATATTGATGACGCTGACCATCTCGTCGGGACAGGCTCTTGTCATTGCGTCAAAGTCCTGCACGGCAAAAGCTGCCTGGATGGCCCTGGCTTCCTTGCCGAAACCGATGCCCTCGAAATATCGAAGATACTGCGGGGACTGGGTGTAGAATGCCAGATTGGCCCGCGCATCGGCAATGGCCTCGGCGCGGTTCTCGTTGATCACGGTGAAGATCATCAGGTTGACCGTGACCGCTGATCGCGGGCGCCCCGCATTGGCCAGACCGGCCTCGAGATGGGGGATAACCTTCTCTGCAATCCATTGGGTGGTCCATAAAGGATGCCCCAGCAAGCCATCGGCAATTGCGCCGGCCTGTTCGCAGGCCTTTTCGAAGATCGCGGGCAGATACACCGGAATGGCTGAGCGGCGCGGCGGCGCGATAAGCCGGAAATGCGACAGATCGAGCGTGTGATAGTCTCCCTCCAGCCGCTGGAGCTGCCCTGTGTGCCCCTGCGCAATGACCGCACGCACCTGGGATACGACCTCGCGCATATGCGCGAGCGGCTTGCCATAGACCATGCCGAAGCTGCCCTCGATCTGGCTTTCTGCGCTGGAGCCGAGCCCGAGAACGACTCGCCCGTCGCTGATATGGTCCAGATCGATGGCGCTGCAGGCGGTCTCAAGCGGACTGCGGGTAAAGGCGAGCGCGATCCCGGTTCCCAGCTTGATGCGCCGGGTCACCGCTGCAGCAGCGGCAAGCGTGGCAAAGGGAGCACCGAAGATCTGGGGTGCCCACAGCCCTTCCACGCCAGCGTCCTCCCAGGCCTGCACCAAAGGCACCAATTCGCGTGCCGGCAGGACGGGCAATTCGGCCCAGACAGGAAGGGGTGCGTTCACGTTCAGAAGCCCTTGGCGGTGTCGAAATAGTCACGCCAGGCGACGATTTTGGGCCCGTCCATTTCGAATACCCCCATCAGCTTGACCGAGACGATCTGCCGCCCCATGGCATCAAAGAAATTGTCGGTACGTTCGGTCAGCACGATATTACCGTGCGCAGCGATGTGGTGGACGATCACCTCGGCGCTTTCGATCGGATACATTTGTGCAAATCCGTCCATGAACGCCTTGGCCTCGGCAAATCCGACGGTTTTTGAGAGACCAACATTCTCCCAGACTGTCTCGTTCGTGAAGCGGCGATCCATCGCTGCCAACATATCTGCCAGCGTCGGTCGCCATTCGGTGAAGAACGCCTGAACCTCGGCCAGCGCATCGGACATGATCAGTCTTCCTTGGCCAGCGTCACGGTGATGCCGTCGAGCGCTTCAGTCAGCGCGATCTGGCACGAGAGCCGACTGTTGGCGTTGCGATGCTCGGAACTGTCGAGCAGATCGTTTTCGTCCTCGCTCATCGCCGGGATCCGGGCGAGGAAGGCGTCATCGATATGGACATGGCACGTGGCACAGGAACAGCAGCCGCCGCACAACGCCAGCAATTCGTCGCAGCCATTGTCGCGGATCGCTTCCATCAGCGTCAGGTCGGTGCCTGCCTCGATGATCGATGCCGTGCCGTCGCGCGTGACCAGATTGATTTTGGGCATGAAATCTTGCTCCTTGGGCAAAGTTAGCGGACTTCGCGTTGTACCGGGAACCTGTCGAAGTAGAACTGGAAGTCCTGTCGTATCTCGTCGGCGGTGATCGCAAAATCCCGCTCGAGGTTGAAGACCACGCGGCCTTTCACGGCCGGGTCGTGGTCGGCATGGTATGCATGCAGCGTCGCCAGCGTCGCATCGTCGAGCGTAATCCCGGCCTTACGATAGATCTCGTGCAGGATAGCATCGGGATTCTTGATCCATTCGTGGAAATAGACATCGATAGTCTGCGCAGGGGGCAGGCAATCATGGTCGCGCACGCACCGCGACAGCAGGGTTTTGTAGCGATCAATCCAATATGCCTTGGGCTCTTGCGGATCGGTTTTTGTGCGCAGGATCCGTGCAGCATAAAGCCACATCGACAGCGTCGAGCGGATCGAGCCCACCGGATCCCGGTGGGTGATGACATAGGTCGCTTCGGGAAAGGTCTTTTGCAGCACCGGCAGCTGTTCCATGTGCTGCGGGCACTTGATGACCCAGCGGTTCGGGCCTTTCAGGAACGTAAGGACCTGCAGGCCTTTTTTCAGATAGGCGTAGGTGCCGGTCTGGTCGTGGCTCAGATAAAAATCGCGCCATCTCGGCGCGAGCACCATCCATTCGATCAGATAGGATGAAAAATCGAGCGCCTGCAGTTCGATATCCTCGCTGATGTGATCGGGCGAGAATTCGTGCATGTATTTGAACAGCGGCATCATCGCGTCCTGCTGCTGCCATCCGGCATCGGCGCGGGAGCGGCGGGGGTTGGTATCTGCAGGGTTGGGCGCATCCGCTTCGGTAGGTACAGGCGCGATCGCCTCCCACCATGGCAGCGAGCGCAGGCGGGTGTCCGCCGACAGCAGGCCGAGCAGATGGGTCGTTCCCGAGCGCGGCGGCCCGGCGACGATGATCGGGCGGTCGATTTGGATGTCCAGAATTTCGGGATGGCGCTTGCAGATATCCTCGACCCGCAACCGGTCCGACGCATAGCGCACGAACATCATCCACAGCGCCGCATGCGACACCGGCGACAGAAAGGCATCGTCCTTGACGCATTGGCACCACAGGTCGAGACGCTCGACGAAATCCATGGCGCCGAAATCGGAAAGGCCGGTCCCGGTCCGGGCAGCGTCCAATATCGCTTCCGACGTGAAGTCGAACTGCATCTGCGCCGCCTGCGTCAGCGCCGCCTGCTGCACCTCGCTGAGCACGGGTGCGTGCATGTCGACGATGTCGAACACCTCTCCTAGCCGTGCACTTTCGCCCATGCCTTGTTCCTTCCCTCAGCCTGCCCAGCCTAGACAGGGATAAATTCTGGTGTTGGCCTACCAAAAGATATGCCGCCTGATGCTGCGACAGGCGTAGCCCGGTGCCATAAGACATGTGTGAGGATGCAAGCGCGGCATGGCCGAAAATCTGTTCGATCTGACCGGCAAGGTGGCGCTGGTGACGGGTGCCAATTCGGGCCTGGGCTTCGGATTTGCCGAAGGCCTTGCCCGCGCCGGCAGCGACATCGTGCTTTGGGGTCGCCGCGCCGATGCCAACGCGCGTGCCATGGAAAAGCTGCGCGCACTGGGCGTGCGGGTGCATGCAGATTGCATCGATGTCACCGACGAGGCTGCTATCGTGGCGGGTGTCGAATCGGCGATCCGAGTCATGGGCAGGATCGACACGGTGGTCGCAAATGCAGGCATCGCCAGCCAGAAGCCGTTCATTGATATGGATGCCGATACCTATCACCAGTTGATCAACGTCAACCAGCATGGGGTGGTGTTTACCCTGCGCGAGGTGGCCCGGCACATGGTCGAACGCGGGGGTGGCGGATCAATGATCGTCTGCGGCAGCGGCTCTATCTTCCAGGGCGTGCCGACGATGACGCATTACGGCGCGGCCAAGGGCGCGCTTGCTGCCTTGGCGAAGGGGATCGCCGCAGAACTTGGCCCGCACGGCATCCGCTGCAACGTCATTGCGCCGGGGTTCATCATCACAGAAATGACAATGGCCGATCCGGCGATCGGCAACATGATCGCCGAGATTGTGGCGGCCAAGGCCCCGCTCGGCCGGGCCGGCAATCCCGACGATCTGTGGGGTGCCGCCGTCTATCTCGCCAGCGATCTTTCACGCTATCATACCGGCGATACGCTGGTCATCGATGGCGGCAAGATCATCAGCAACTAGGAGGATTGGACGGTGTTCGCGCGCCCCGATGCCCGGCATAGCCAGATTGCCTATGTCACCAGCGATCTTGACCAGGCGATGGCGCTGTGGCGCGATGCGTTCGACGTGCCCGCGTTCTTTGTCTTCGCCAACGATGCGCCGGGCATGGAGTGCTCGCACCCCTATCGCCTGCGGATTGCGCTGGCGAATGTCGGTGGCACCGAGATCGAGCTGATCGAGCCATTGGACGGCAATGCCATGTATGCCGAAAGCCTACCGGCCGACGGCAGCTTTGCCATGAAGTTTCACCATGTCTGCATCCGTGTCGAAGGTTTGCTCGCGGACTTCGATGCGCATATGGAGTCGATCGACCCGGAGCGGCATCCTGTGGTGTACCGCGGCGGCATGGGCGAGGTGATGCGCTTTGCCTATACCGACGAGCGAGCAACGCTGGGGCACTACGTCGAGCACGTCTGGTTTGATCCTGGTTTCTACACGCAGATGGCCGGTGCTATACCAGTCTACCCGGCCGCCTGAATGACGCGCCCGGCCATCAGCCTCAATTTTCGCGACCTGGGGGACCTCCCCGCGGCGGGCGGCCATGTGCGCTCTGGCCTTGTCTACCGCAGCGAGGGGCCACGCAACTTCACCTCGGCAGATTGCAGCTATCTTGCAGGGCTCGGTATTCGCACGATCGTCGATCTTCGTTCGGCAGGGGAGCGTGCCGAAGCGCCGCATGACTGGCATGGCGCACAGTGCACCTGGCTGGGTCTCGAGGTCGATGCCGATCTGCGCGTGTTCGGCGATGAGGGCCGCGAGCGGTTGCGCCAGGGGCCCGAGCCGGAGATCGCGATCGAGACGATGAAGGAAACCTACCGCTCGATTCCCGCAGCGCTCGCCCGCCACTGGACGCGCATTGCCGAGCCGCTGCTCGGCGACGGTGCGCCGATGATGGTCAACTGCACTGCAGGCAAGGACCGCACTGGGGTTGCCATTGCCTTCCTGCTCGAACTGGCGGAGGTGCCGCGCGAGGTCATCATGCAGGACTATCTGCTCTCGCGCGTCTTTGGCGAGACCATGTGGCGCGATGGTACGATCGAACCAGGGTTTATGGGCAGCTATGGTTTTTTGCCAAGCCGCGGACAGATCGATGCTCTTGTCGGTGTCCGACCGGATTATCTCGAGGCGGCGTGGGCGGAAGTCGATCGCAAATGGAATGGCATGGGCGCGTATTTTGAACAAGCCGGGCTGGACGGCAAAGCGCAATCTGCGCTGCGCGCAGCCCTTGTGGCATGAAGGGTGACACGCAGATGAAAACGGGTGGTGTAATCGGGCTGGGCGGCATCGGCGGCGGCGTGGCGCAATGCCTGCAGCGCGCCGGGCAGCTGGCGGCAATCTACGATGTGCGGGCAGAAGCAGCAGATGCTGTGCCTGGCGCACCTGCAATGTCGCCTACCCCACGCGATCTGGCGGCAGCGTCGGACTGCGTGCTGATCGCGGTGCTCAACGGTGCACAGACGGTCGCGGTGCTGTCCGGGCCGGATGGTGTTCTTGCGGCCGGCAAGCGGGGGCAGATGGTGATCCTGCTGTCCACGATATCGATGACCGACCTGGCGACGTCACAGCAACTGTGTGCCGATGCCGGCGTGACCCTGCTCGATTGCGGTGTTACCAACGGGCCGAAATCGGGCCAGAACGGCCTTATCTGCCTTGCCGGCGGAAGCGATGCAGACCTGGCTGCTGCCAAGCCGATCTTCGATGGCTTTGCCGGATCGGTCATCCACATGGGCGGGCCGGGCACCGGCATGGCAGCCAAGATCGCGCGCAACACCACCTATTTCGGATGCATGCGCGCCGGATACGAGGGCGCGGTCATTGCCCGCAACTACGGCGTCGATCTGACCCAGCTGCGCATGGCGCTGGCCGGTGACCCGAATGCCGGCGGCGGGCTGGAAGGCGCACTGTCGATGGTTCTGCGGCCCGATCCGGAGGGCGATGCGCAGGAAACCGGCATCCGCAACTACTTCATGTCGCTGATGGTCAAGGATCTTGAAGTTGCGATCGAGGAGGCTGCCAAATTTGGGGCGCGGCTGCCGATGGTCGAGATGATCTGCGCCAATGCGCGGTCCACATCCGGGCTGGAACATCCACTCGGCCAGCCGCTGTGATTTACCCGGGCCAACAAAGGACGAAGCCATGACAGAAAAGAACTGGGAAAAAGGGTTGGACGTGTTCGACGCGGTCTATGGGCCGGGTGCGTCGGAAATGGTCAAGCCGTTCAAGGATTCGCCGTTCAACCAGGAAATCGTCGGCAACCAGTTTGCCAACCTGTGGGGCAATGAAGCGTTCACCATCCGGGAGAAGCGGCTGATGGTGCTGGGGGCAACGGCGATGCTGGGGCGCCAAGACCTGGTCGAAATCCAGATGACCGGGGCGCTGGTCAACGGAGAGTTCACCGACGAGCAGCTCGAACAGATCCCGCTTTTCATGCTGTTTTATGCTGGTGCGGGCAATTGCACCGCACTGTTCCGCGGGATCGAGGCGGCGCGGGCGCGAGTGGCGGCCATGAAGAAGGCAGATTGACGGTGCAGTCGCTCGCCCGGCTGCCGCTTGATGCCGATGCATTCGCCCGGCGATACGGACCCTGGGCAGTGATTGCGGGGGCATCCGAAGGAACGGGTGCCTGCTATGCGCGGGCGCTCGCCGCGATGGGGTTCAACCTCTTGCTCGTCTCGCGACGCCTTCATGCGCTAAAGGCGCTGGGGGCCGAGCTGACTGCCGAATACGGTGTCGCTGTCCACCCGCTGGCGTTGGACCTGGCGGAGCTGGATGCAGGGCTCAAGATCGTGGAGGCTGCAGCCGGTCTGGATGTCGGCCTTTATGTCTCCAACGCTGGTGCCGACAATTTTGCCCGTTTCTTCGAGGATGAGACTGAAGGCGCCCATCGGCTGGTGCGAATGAACATCTCCACGTTGATCGATGCTGCCCATGGCTTTGGTCGGGGCTTTCTGGCCCGCGGCAGCGGCGGGATCATCGTGATGGCATCGGGCGCGGGGCTGGGCGGCCAGCCCAACCTGGCGTTGTATTCGGCGACCAAGGCGTTCGAGATCAACTTCGCCGAATCCCTGTGGGCAGAGTATAACGAGCGCGGAATCGACGTCATCGGCATCGCGGCCCCGCTGATGAAAACACCGATGCTGCTGCGCACCGTGCCTCAAGGCTTTGACCTGTCGGCAGCGTTCGATCCTGCCGATGTCGTGCACAATGCGCTCGCAGGGCTGCTCGCAGGCGAGCCGCTGCAGATTGTTCCCGACGGTCCGGGCAAGGAAAGCCAGCCGCAGGTCGAGGCGGCCCGCAAGGCGCGGCTGCAGGGGTTCGTAGAATTCAACAAGATGTTTACTGAAGGATCAGGGGCATGAAGCGTTTGGAGGGCAAGGTTGCCATCGTGACCGGCGGTGGCGGCGGTATCGGGTCGGCGGTTGCTCGGCGCATGGTGAGCGAAGGCGCACAGGTGGCCATTGCCGACGTCATCTTCGATTCCGCGCAGGCTGCTGCCGATCCGCTGGGCGATGCCGCGATTGCGATCCAGTTCGATGCCCTTGATCCCGCCTCGATCGAGGCGATGGTCGAGCGCACCGTCAGCCACTTTGGCCGGCTCGACATCCTCCACAACAACGCTGCGATGACCGATCCGGCCAAGCATCCGCTCGATACTGATGCGGTCAACATTCCGGTCGATATCTGGGACGAGATCATCGACATCAACCTGCGCGGCTATCTGCTCGGCTGCAAATACGCGATCCCGCACATGATCCGCGGCGGCGGCGGTTCGATCATCAACACGGCGTCAAACAGCGGCTCGGCAGGTGATCTGGCACGTATCGCCTATGGCGCGTCCAAAGGCGCGATCATCACCATGACCAAGTACGTAGCGACCCAGCACGGCCACCAGAACATCCGGTGCAACTCGGTCGCGCCCGGTGTCGTGCTGACCGCGGCGCTCGAGAAGACGGCGCCCGGGCTCAAGGAAATCATCAAGCGCCATGTCCTGACGCCCGAGTTCGGGACTCCCGATGATATTGCTGCGCTGGTCGCCTTTCTGGCCTCGGACGAAAGCCGGTACATCACTGGCGAGAACATTTCGATTTCGGGTGGCGGGCTGATCCACCAGCCGCACTACGCCGATCTGATGGACATGATGGCAAAGGCGATGGGGTGAGTGCGCCGCTGACCGTCGCCGGGCTGGAAGCCGCAGCGCGTCAGGCTACTGGACTGACCGATCTCGGTCCGGATACCGGCTGGCGCGACGGCTTCGAGCGGCTCGTCGTGGCGGTCGAGGCGATGAAGCCCAATGACCAACTGCGCCATCTGGCGACGCACAACATCGTCGGGCAGCTCAGCACCCGGCTGCGGTTCGTCGAGGATGACCGCCTCCACCCCGAAATTGCCGCGCAACCGATCGATCCGCCGCTCATCGTTGTTGGCCTGCCACGCACCGGAACGACCATCAGCTATGATCTGCTGTGCCTCGACCCTGCGGCGCGGGCGCCGCGCGAATGGGAATGGTACATTCCCTGGCCGCCGACCGAGACGGCGAGTTTCGATACCGACCCGCGCATCGCTGAAGTCACTGCGATGTACGAAAACTGGCTGCAGCACGCGCCGCAACTTCTCGACATCCAGCGTTTCGATTGCACCCAGCCAGGCGAATGCAACCACGGCATGCAATTCCACTTCGGCAGCACCAATTTTCCGGCCGAACTTGGTGTGCCCGATTATGCGCGCTGGCTGCGCGAAGGCCGGGTGGAGGGGCAGTATGTCTCGCACCGACGGTTGCTGCAGAATTTCCAGTGGAAGGGACCCAAAGGCCGCTGGACGCTCAAATCGCCGCAGCACCTGTTCGATCTTCCTGCCCTGCTCGAAGCCTATCCTGGCGCCATGCTGGTATGGACACACCGCGACCCGGCACTGACATTCTCGTCGCTCTCCAGCTTTATCGCCGGTTTTCTGGCGGCGTTCGGCGGAGACAAGGACAAGGCGGCCATCGGCCGCGATGTCGTGGACACATGGATTGCGGGGATGAACCGCGCGCTCGCCGCACGCGCCGATCCGGCCATCGAAAGCCGCATTATCGATCTGGCGCACAAGGATGTCGTTGCCGATCCGATGGGCGCGATCCGGCGGATCCACACGCGCTTCGGGCTGGATTTCAGCGAGGCCCACCAGCTGCGGATCGAACGGTTTCTTGCCGACAATCCTGCAGCCAAGCGCATCGGCAGGCATCAGCATTCGCCCGAACAATACGGCATCGATGTTGCCGAAGTCCGCGTGCGGATGAAAGATTACTACGACCGCTTTGGCAGTCTGCTGGGCAGGCCGCAATGAGCGTTCTCGATCGCTTCCGCCTCGATGGGCGCACTGCGGTGCTGACCGGAGTCGGCCCCGGCGTTGGTGAGCACGTCGCCAAGGCATACGCCGAACTCGGTGCCAATGTTGTCATTTCGGCACGATCGCAGGATCGGCTTGACCGCATCGCTGGCGAGATCAACGCGCTGAGTGGCGGACGGGCGCTAGCGGTTGTCGCTGACGCAGGCAGCAGGGCGGACCTCGACCGGCTCGTCACCCGCGCCCGTGCCGAGTTCGGTTCGATCCACATCGTGTTCAACAATGCCGCCGCCGGCGTGGTCTACGCCCATGATGGCGGGCTTTGGGCAAACACCGACGCGGTCTGGAAAACCGCGATGGATGTCAATGTCATGGCGACCTGGTGGCTGATCCAATTGACCGAAGCAGACATGCAGGCGCACGGTCGTGGCTCGATTATCTCGGTGCAGAGCTGCGGCGGGTTCACCCCGATTCCGCCTGCGGTGGCCTATGGCGTGAGCAAGGCGGCGCTGCTGTTTCTGGTGCGCGAGCTGGCCAAGACACAGGCGCCCCATACGCGCGTCAACTGCCTGTGTGTCGGCTCGATGAGCCCCGATGGCCAGGAGGCCGACATCCACAAGGGACTGGGCCTGGCGGAACGCAACGCGATCAAGCGCTTCGGCGCTGCCGACGAGGCGGTGGGGGCAGCGATCCTGCTGGCCTCCGACGCGTCGAGCTATACCACCGGAAGCACGGTCTTCGTCGAAGGTGGCCGCGTCGGGACGATCGCATGACCAACCCGCTGTATACCCGCGACCAGCAGGCCGCCGAGATGCTGGCACTGCGCCTGATTGAACGCGCCGATGTCCTCGCCGCGCGTGAGGCTGCAAGGCGGCACATGTTGGCCGATCCGGTCAGCCGGACCGGCGATGGTGCGCTTCGGCTGGACAACGCGCTCGATCAATGGGTGCTGGCGCTGGCGATGCGTGAGGCCAATGGCGATACCGCCGACCCGCGCGTCGTGTGGAACGTCTCCAATCCGCCGCGCCACTGGTTTGGACATGTCTATCACGGCGCGGCGGTCGCGGTGGACAATCCGGACAATTTCAACCGCGAAATTCCGATCGACGGCAGTGGACAGTACCAGATCGACATCCGCTTTTCGGCTGATCCGCCGCAGTTCAGCATCGTGATCGAGATGGAGCCCGAGCATCACGCCGGCCTTGGACACAATATCGGTGCGCTGACCCTGCAGCAGCTGCTGCCGCACTGCGATCCACACAATGCGGTGACGCTGACGGTCGGGCCGCAGCCGGGCGGGCCGCTGCATTTGCAAAGCCAGCCGGGTCGCATCCAGATCTATACCCGCGACAGCCAGGTCGACTGGAACCAGCGCCCGGCAGAGGTTGCCGTGCGGCGGCTGGATCCTCCGGCCGGATGGCAGCCGCGCAGCGAGGATGCCATAGCCGCGGCGATCATCGAGCACATGCCCGCCTGGGTCGCCTTCTGGAGCTGCTTCAAGGACGATTTTCTGGGCTATCCCGAGCCCAACCGGCTGGTCGGCCCCAATGGCCGCGATGGCAACTGGGGGTATCTGGCAGGGGGCCGCTTCCGCATTGGCGATAATGAAGCGATGCTGGTGACGCTTGACCCGGTGGGCAGCTATTACACCGGTTTCCAGATTACCGACCCCTGGACGATCGCGCCCGACCCGATGCTGCGACTGGCTAGCCTGAACAAAAGCCAGACATGCGCCAACGCTGATGGCACCGTCACTTATGCAATTGCGCTGGCCGACCCGGGAATTGCCAACTGGATCGACTGCTGCGGACTGCATGAAGGCTGGATGATGGCGCGTTGGCAGGGTGTGCCGTCGGATGCGCCGCTGGACGGCATGATCCGCAAGGTGACGCTGGTCGCGCTGGACGCCATTCCTCCCCATGTTCCAAGGATCGACCTTTCCGGTCGCCGGGCACAAGTCGCCGCGCGGGCAAAGGGGTTTGCAGAGCGAACAGATCCTCAAGGATGGGCTGATGCAGGCTGAAGGCGCGATCATCGAGCTGTGTCATGTCACCCGTGATCTGGACGCGGCATTGCGCCACTGGACGCGCGATCTGGGCGTGGGGCCGTTCTTCGTCTTCGATGCGCCGGTGTTGCCCGGTCAGCTCTATTATAGCGCGCCGACCGCCGTCTCGATGCGTGTTGGCTTCGGGTTCTCGGGCGGCCTGCTGATCGAACTGCTTGAGCAGACCAATGACGGTGCTTCGCCTTTCCGCGATTTTCTGGCCGAGCGGGGCGAGGGCCTCCATCATGTCATGCCGCGCTGCGATTTCGATGTGGGCCACGCCAGGCTATCGGCGGCCGGGCATCAAATCGCCTTTAGCGGCACGATGCCTTCGGGTGAGCGCTTCTGCCTGTTCGACACGCGCGCTGCAAACGGCGCCTATACCGAACTGATGGAGCTTTCGCCCGCCATGCTTGGTTCGCTGGCGCTGATGCACCAGGCGCACGTGAAATGGGATGGCATGACCGACCCAGTGCGCGGCATGGACCGGCTTGCCGAAATGTCCCTCTAAAGCTTGCCGCTTCCCATCTGCGCGAACAGCTTCTGGAAATCCGCATAACTTGCCTGATGCGCGGTAAAGCCGCCGTCCACCGGGATCGCTGCGCCGGTGATGAATCGGCTTTCGTCGGAGGCAAGGAAGGCGACGACATTGGCCACATCTTCCGGGCGGCCGAGCTCTGGCGTCAGATGGTGCGATGCCAGGATGTCCTTGACGATATCGGGAGTCGATTCGATTGCCATTTCGGTGAGCACGAAGCCGATCACCACGCAGTTCGAGCGGATGTTCTGGCGTCCGTACTGGGTTGCGACCATGCGGTTGAGCTGGATCAGCGCCGCTTTGGACGCGCCATAAGCGGTCAGCGTCGCTTCGCCCGCAACCCCGAAGCCCGATGCGCTGTGGATGATCGACCCGCCGCCAGAAGCGATCATGTGCGGGATCGCGTATTTGCACATCAGCATCGCTCCGCGCACATTGACGGACATCGCCATGTCCCAGGCGGCAGTGTCGAGATTGACGACATCGAGATCCTGCTGGCGTTGCGCCTCGCTCTGGATGGCAGCGTTGTTGTGCAGGATGTCGATACGGCCGAATTGCGCGGCGATGCTTTTGACCATAGCCTGCACATCGGCCTCGCTGGTGAGGTCGATCGCCATCGGCACAGCACCGGGCACTTTTGCGGCCTCCTGCGAAACGCGGCTCTTATCGATATCGGCCATCACCACTGTCGCGCCATCTGCAGCGAGACGCGCTGCGGTGGCAGCCCCGATTCCGCCCGCTGCGCCGGTGACGATTGCGATGCGATCTTGAAGCCTGCCTGCCATGAAACCCTCCGGAGTGCGCTTTTCTTGGTAATGTTGGAACGATGGCCAGCCACACAAATGCGGTCGCTCAACCTGCCCGAGGGCAGGTTGGTGGACCAACCCTGTCTGTATGACCGGGTTGTGATGCTGTGGTGTCTGCGCCCGGACCATGCAAGCGCGATCAGGGGTGCAAGACCTTCAGCGATTGTGCTGGCCGGACAGTCCAGCCGTGCTATCGCGCATAGATAAGGCTTGAACAACAAAGGCAGACGCATGAACCGCTTTTCCGGGCGTGACTGGTGGTTCATCCTCCTGTTCGGCACGATCTACATGTTCAACTTCATCGACCGCATGATCATCTCGGTGGTCGGGGAGCCGATCCGCCGCGAATTCGGCCTGTCAGACCTGCAGCTTGGCATCATGGGCGGGGTGGCGTTTGCGCTGTTCTACGGCGGCGTCGGCATCCCGCTGGCGCGGCTGGCAGAACGCATCAGCCGGGTCGGGATCGTTGCCACTGCGACCGCGGTGTGGTCGGTCATGACAATGCTGTCCGGTGTTGCGGGAAACTACACGCATCTGCTGCTGGCGCGGATGGGGGTGGGCATCGGCGAGGCCGGCTTCACACCGCCGGTCGTGTCGCTGATCGCCGACAGGTTCGTTCCTGAAAAGCGCGCCACGGTGTTCTCGCTGATCGCGGTGGGGGTTTCGGTGGGCGGCGCGGTCGGTGCACTGGGCGGTGGCTGGATCGCGCAGAACCATGGCTGGCGTGCGGCGTTCCTAGTGATGGGTGCTCCGGGATTGCTGCTCGCGCTGCTGCTGTGGCTGACGATCCGGGAACCTGTCCGACAGAACGCCGAAGCACGCGCACCCGGGTTCGCCGTGGTGCTGCGCCGAGTATCGGGCTCGCGCGCCTTTGTCACCTTCACGTTCGGCAGCGGCATCGTGGCCTTGGTCGGGTTCGGGCTGAACCTGTTTCTGATCCCCTTGCTGGTCCGGCGGTTCGGTTTCGACCTCAAGGAGGCGGCGATCACCTTTGCGCTGACGTTCAGTGCGGCAACGGCGCTGGGCGGTGTGGTCGGCGGCATTCTGGCAGACCGCTATGCCAGGGACGATCACCGCCGCTATGGGCTGCTCCCAATGCTGTCATCATCGCTGGCTCTCCCGCTGTTTCTGACGGCGATCTATCAGGATGACTGGCGGATCATGGCGGTGCTGCTGTTTGCCGCGACCTTCTGTCTCTATGCGTTTCTGCCGACAATCATGACGGTGACTCAAAGGCTGGTCGAACCCAGGATGCGCGCCACCGCAGCGGCGATCCACGCGTTCGGCCAGACGGTGTTTGGGCTCGGTCTTGGCTCGGTCTTCCTCGGCTG
The DNA here is from genome assembly GCF_001295965.1 of Blastomonas sp. AAP25. Taxonomy (NCBI): domain Bacteria; kingdom Pseudomonadati; phylum Pseudomonadota; class Alphaproteobacteria; order Sphingomonadales; family Blastomonadaceae; genus Blastomonas; species Blastomonas sp. AAP25. Next base: position 34,122 of record NZ_LJHP01000020.1, on the reverse strand, counting down.
GATGAGCGATCGGCTGGCGAGCGGTCTTTACGGGCCGGGCTATGCGGCGGATTGCATCGGCATCCAGTCTGGCCCACCGCCTGCGGCCTGTGCTGCGGCATCCGGAACCGGGCTGCAGCAGGCGCTGCTGGTGCTGGGGGTGTTCCTGTTGCTCGCGATTGCCAGCTACTGGTTTGCAGCAAAGTCAATTGCCGGGGAAATCTCGGCGCTTGAGGACAAGCCAGAATGAACGCATTCGATCCCCATCAGGCCGGACCTGAGTTACGGCCGGTCGCGGTGATCACCGGGGCAGCGGGCGGGATCGGAGCGGCCACCGCGCGGCTGCTCGGGCATACCCACCGTCTGGTGCTGACCGACGCGGACAGTGACCGGCTGCACGCGCTGCATACCATTCTGGCCGATGAGGGCCATCGCGCCGATTGCCTGCCCGGAGATCTGGCCGATGCCGATACCGCGCAGGCACTGGCTGAGCTTTGCGCCCGCACCGGGTCGATCCGGTCGATCGTCAACGCAGCAGGCCTCTCGCCGGTGCAGGCCGATTGGCGGGCGATCATCCGCGCCAACAGCATCGGGCCGATGCGACTGCTTGCAGCGCTCGAACCGTTGCTGGCACCGGGATCGGCGTGCGTCCTGATCGCGTCGGTCGCCGGGCATCTGGGGCCGCAGGATGCAGCGGTACAGACTTTACTCGATGATCCGCTTCAGCCCGACTTGTACGACAGCCTGCATCCGCACATTGCCGCAGTGGTAGCGGCGCATGGCGGGACGCTCGAAGGCCAGGCCTATTCGCTCTCTAAGCGCGGCATCATTCGCCTTTGCGAGAAGAGCGCTCCCGGCTGGGGCAGGCGTGGGGCGAGAATCGTCTCGCTGTCCCCTGGCGTGGTCTGGACGCCGATGGGACGCCGCGAAGCCGCGAGCGGCCACCGGGCGCAGGCGATGGTGGATGCGACTCCGTGCGGACGCTGGGGCACCGCGATGGACATCGCCACTGCGGCGCAGTTCCTGCTGTCGGATGCCGCCTCCTACATCACCGGATGCGACCTCAGGGTCGATGGCGGTGCCGCAGCGGCGCTACGCGGCACACAATTCTAGCGGTTCCGGTCGATCCATGCGTCCAGCGCTGCCCAGTGCAGGTGCCGGGTGCCGGCAAAGTTCTGGCAATGTGCAGCATCAGCTAAGATCTGCAGCTCTGTTTCGGGTGACGCGCTGAAATAGCCCGGTTCGCGCTCGGGCGACGGGCTGGTGTCGACCTCGCTCTGTACGACTAGCACCGGAACCGCGATCTTCGCTGCTGCTGCATGAACGATGCCCGGTGTCAGCGCCGCGCGGCCAAGGCAGGCTGGCGTTGTCGATCCATGCGCTTCATCGGCAGCGATCAGGCTTGCGGGCACATCAGGCGCATAGAAAAGCGCGCGCATCGGTTCTCGCGGTGTCGCCAGATAGCCGCCGGGAGCGAGCCCTGCGGTCAGTGTTGCGACGTCAGTATCGCCCAGCGTCATCGGCTCGTTGGCCCAGCCCAGGACCGCGACCCGCTCAAAGGCTGGAAATGCAGCGGCTTGGGTGATGATCATCATGCCCCCCATCGAATGGCCGATACCGGTGATGCTCAAAGGCCGGTCGAGCATTGCCACGACCTGTGCCAATGCATCGGCATGCGCTGCAGCAATGATCTCTGTGCTCAGACGCTGCTCGGGTTCGGGGGTGCTGCTGTCGCCCATGCCCAGCATGTCGATGGCGAGCAAGGCCTTCCCCCGGTCTGTGAACCAGTGGGCAAAGCTGTAGCTTTCATCGGCGAATGGGGGATGCCAGTAAAGCCGTCGGTAACCGCCGCCATGGATGGCGAAGATCAGGTGCAGTTGGCCGGTCGGCATATCATCGGGCAGGTGCAATGTAGCCGCGATCCGGGTCGGTTCATCCAGTCCCGCAGCCGAGGTTACATCGAGCATCATGTCTGTCGATTTCATGGACCGCCGATCGCTGTTGAGGCTTGCAGTCTGCGCGACAGCCATCACTCTTCACCTACCGGGCGAAAGGTTGCTTGGCGGGCAGCTTGGCAAAGACCACAACGACACACGGCTTGGAGCAGGATGGATGGAAGACGACGGCCTGGCATGGGAGGCGCTGATCGACGGGCTCCGTCCCTTGGGGCAGGCCATGCGCGCGCGGGTGCCTGAGCGGTTGCGGAACGACCCGCAGGTGATGGCCGAATCGATGCGCTTGCTGCTCGCCGGACTGGCGCGGGCCAGTTCGGACGCGCTGGTGGGCGACCGCCGGCACCCGATGTTCGTGCCGGAGCTCAACATCGCGCAGAACATCTTCCAGCCGAATGCGGACACGATCTACAAAAGCTGCCTGATCGAAAGAGGTGGCAGCTATCTGCTCAAGGGCGACCGCGGCAGCGTGCGCATGATCATCCTGGCGCAGATGGGGCCAGACACATTGCGCACCGGGAAGCACCATCCGTTGCTCGGCCAGATCGATTTCGACAGCCTGACGCTGGATAGCCACGGGCATTTCGAGTTGCTGCTGTCGCCCGAGCGGCCCGCTGATCATGCTGGCGACTGGTTCGCACTGGACCCGCAATGTGAAAAGCTGATGGTCCGAATCGTCGCATGCGACTGGGGCGCCGAGCGCGAGCCGCGTTTCGGTATTGTCCGGCTGGATGTGGATGAGGGCAGGGGGCGGCCTGCGACCGAAGAGCTGCACCGCAGGTTTGCCGAAATGCCCGGCATCACCGCCGTGTGCGCGCTGGCCTTCCCAACCCATGTTCAGGAACTGCGCGACGAGGGGTATCTCAACCGCCTGAAGGTGTTTGATGTCTCGCAGATGTCGGGCCTGGCCGGGCAGTTCTATTACGAAGGCGCTTACGAACTTGCGGACGACGAAGCCCTTATCACCGAGGTCAAGGTGCCGTCGCGCTGCCGGTACTGGTCGATCATCCTCACGAACGATCTGTATGAAACGACCGACTGGTACAACAATCAGTCGAGCCTGAACGACACGCAGGCCGTGGTGGACAGCGATGGCGTGTTCCGCACGGTGATCTCGGCGCGGGATCCCGGCGTTCACAACTGGCTCGATACCTCGGGCTATCGCAGCGGTGCCTTGCAGGGCCGCTGGTTCGAGGCGGATGAAAAGCCGATGCCGACCCTGCGCAAGGTGAAGCTGGCCGATGTCGTGTCCACCTTGCCGGGCGACACGACCCTTGTTTCACGCGCAGAACGCGCCGAGGCTTTGCGGCAACGCAGGCTGGCCGCGCACATGCGCACCATCTGGTAAAGGAACCGAACTGTGACCACCACTCTCCCGCCTCCAGCCACGCTTCCGACGCATGTCCCCGCCGACAAGGCCATGCGGCTGCCATTCTTTGCCCGCGAAGTCGTCAGGGATTGTCCCCAGGAAACGCTGATCCCGCAGATGCACAGCAGCCTGGGGCCAATCACCTATGTCACCAACATCTTCCCCGGCGACAAGCCGGGCTGGCTGCTCACCGGCTATGAAGACACCATGGCGATGCTGCGCAATGCCGATGACTTCACCAAGAACGGCATGGGCCAATGGGCACAAGGCATCGGCGAAGACTGGCTGGTCATCCCCACTGAGGTCGATCCGCCGATGCACACCGCGTATCGCAAGGCGCTGAACCCGCATTTTTCGCCGCAGAAGATGGCTGCGATGAAGGACGACCTGCGCAAGCGCGCGCGCGATCTGATCGACAAGTTCCAGGATCGTGGTAGCTGTGATTTCGTCAACGAGTTCTCCGAGCGCTACCCGATCTACATCGTGCTTGATCTGCTGGGTCTGCCGCAGGACCGGATGGCCGAGTTCCTGAAATGGGAAAAGGAGATGCTGCACACCAATGATTGGGAGGTGCGAAGCAACGCCGTGCGTGCGGTGAAGAACTATCTGGTCGAAGAGATCGCCGCCCGGCGGGCAAACCCGCAGGATGATTACATCACCCGTATCTTCGATTTCGAGGCAGAAGACGGCCGCAAGTGGAACGACCAGGAGGTGCTGGGCCACTGCTTCAACCTATATCTGGGCGGGCTGGATACGGTCACGACGATGCTGGGCAACAGCTTTGCCTGGCTGGCCCGGCATCCCGAGCAGCAGCAGGAACTGCGCGAAAACCCCGATCGCATCGTGCTGGCGGTCGAGGAGTTCCTGCGCATCTTCGGCCCCGTCACCGCGTTTCGCATCGCAACGCGCGAGATCGAGATCCACGGCCAGAAAATCATGCCGGGCGAATATGTATCCGTCTGCACGCCGGTGGCCAATCAGGACCCCAAGATACATGATCACCCCTCGCAGGTGCGTTTCGACCGCAAGGCCGCGCATATTGCGCTGGGCGGGGGCATTCACAAATGCCTGGGCATGCACCTTGCCCGGCTGGAATTGCAGGTCGCCTTGGAGGAAATGCTCAAGGCTGTGCCGCTGTTCCGTGTCCGCGACGGCTTCGATCTGGGCTATTTCGTCGGCAACATCACCTTCGTTCCCGCGCTCGAACTGCAATGGGACTGAAGGTCAATCCGCGTGCATGTCGACGTGGAAGCGGGTGAGCTTGAGCGCGGCGATCTTCCAGACGCCCCCTTCGCGCCGGTAGTGCTCGTGATACTGGCCATAGCCGGTGATCGAGCCGACACCGGCAAGCGGTGACGTGCCCGGTTTCCAGACAACGCGATCCTGCATCGCCCATAGCCCGGTGGCGGCGTCGGCGTCGGTCAGGGTGATTTCGGGCGAATGCACCTGATGGCTGGTGGCGGCATGGTCCACCGCGAACCTGATCTGGTCAATAATGGCGGCAACGCCCATCATGGGCGGGTTGCCGGTATCCTGCTCCACGTCCATCACCGCGTCGTCGGTGAACAAGGCGGCAAGTCCGTCCCAGTCCTTGGTGTCGAGCATCCGGCAATAGCGCGCCTTGACCAGCTTGATCGCTTCGGTGTCGAGCAGGCGGGCCAATGCGTCCATGACAATCTCCTTCAGACCTGACATCATCGCGGCAAAAGACGGGTGCAGTCCTGCCTTGCGACAGGTTGACAGCTCAGACGTTGCGACAATGTCTGGCCCAGGACGATCACAGAAAAATCAAGGAGCTGGATGATGGCGCAGGAACCCGGTGCACAGGCACTGTTCGACAAATTCGGCACCTACATCCTCCCGGGCCGGGTGGACGATCCCCGGCGGGGCATCGAGGAGGCGCAGGAGGCCGAGCGCATCGGTCTGGGGGCGATCTGGATATCCGAGCGCTTTGCATTGAAAGAGCCTGCCGTGCTGGCAGGGGCCGTGAGCCAGGCGACGTCCAGTATCAGGATCAACGGTACGTTCTATGCCACGATGCGGCACCCCATCGTGACTGCCAGCGTGGCAAACCTGATGCAGGCGATGAGTGCGGACCGGTTCAGCATCATGTTCGCGCGCGCGGTGCCCGCCTATATGCAGATGCTGGGCGCGCCTGCCATCACCATGGAACGGCTTGCCGACTATATCTCGATCATGCGGCGGCTGTGGGACGGGGAGACGGTCAGCTACGAAGGTGTGCTCGGCAAATTCCCGATGCTGAAACTCACCGACATGCATGAGGGCAAAAAGCCACCGGTGATCTTTACCGCGATCGGCCCAAAATCTCTCGAGTTCGCCGGCACGCATTGTGACGGCGTGCTGCTGCATCCGTTCGTGTCCACCACCGGCGTTCGCAACAGCACCAAGATTGTCCGCGATGCCGCCGAAAAGGCAGGACGGGACCCGATGTCGGTGCGCATCTATCACAACATCATCGTGGCGCCCGACCTCCCCAAGGATGAAGAGGATGCGGTGGTACGCGGTCGCGCCATCACCTATTTCGAGCTGCCCGGCTTTGGCGATCTGATCGTCGAGATCAACGAGTGGGACAAATCGGTGCTCGACCTCATCCGCGCGCACCCGAAGATCGCCGCCCTCAACGGCAAACCCGCCGACCAGGCCTATACTCGGCAGGAACTGGTCGATGTCGGCGCCTTGCTGCCACAGCACTGGATCGATGATGGCGCGGCGGTCGGGACCGCGGCGCAGTGCGCCGATCAGCTGATGGCCTATCTGGATGCGGGCGCTGATGAAATCCTGCTGCACGGCGCGTCACCCAACGACATGGGTCCGCTGACGCAAGAGCTTCGGCGCGCGCTGGCTGCAAAGGGGCTATAAGCCGTGGCACTGTCGACGGCACAGGTGCAGGCGCGGCTTCGCGACTGGCTCGAGTCGCATGTCGCGGGCTGGCAGAACGTCAGGCTCCGTCCGCTGGAGGTGTCGCTCGGCTCGGGCTTTTCCGCCGAGATATTCTTTGTGGACGTCGAGTTCGAAACAGCCTCGGGCGCGCAGGCAAGGACCCTGGTGGTACGCCGGCAGCCGACCAGCTTCGAGGTGGTGCTGGGATCGAGCCTTGCACTGCAGGGCAACATGATGGCTGCGCTGGATCGGCTGAAGGTGACCCCGGTGCCTGAGTGGATCGGCATGGAGCTCGATCCCGAGGTACTCGGAATGCCTTTCCTGGTGATGGGCCGCGTCGATGGCCAGTCAGCGACCCAGCGGCCCAACTACAACACGACCGGTTGGCTGGTCGATATGCCACCACAGCAACGGGCCTCAACCTGGCAGAACGCAATCCAAGCCTTTGCCCAGATGAGCCAGATCGACTGGCAGAAAGACGGGTTCGCCTTTCTGGCCCGTTCGGAGTGGGGCACCCCCGGGCTCGACCAGTACCTGGGCCATCTGGAGGCCTGGTATCATGGATGCCGTAAGGACCGGGTGCTGCCCTATGTCGACGCGGCGATGACCTATATCCGCGATCACCAGCCGGCAGATACGACCGTCAACGTCCTGTGGGGCGACAGCACGCCTTCGAACGTGATGTTTTCGGGTGACGGCCGGGTCAACGCGCTGATCGACTGGGAACTGGCGGCGCTCGGTCCGTCAGAGCTCGACCTTGCCTGGTGGCTCTATTTCGACGACCTGTTCAGTCGCCGCTTTGGCGTGGCCCGTCTGGAGGGCCTGCCGACGCGCGAGGAAAGCATTGCCAGCTGGGAAGCGGCGGTCGGACGCACGGCGCAACATATGGCGTATTACGACGTCGTGGTCGCGCTGCGCATGGCACTGGTGGTGGTTGGAGCGTTTGATCGGCAGGTCGGCATCGGCAACATTGAAGCGGACAACAAATCGTTGAATGCCAATTTCATGACGCTGTATCTTGCCGAACGGCTTGGCATGGACCTGCCTGAACTTGGCCCTGACTTCTATGCCTTCATGCGCAACATGACCCCGGTCGACCAGAAGCAGGATTGACGACGATGGGGCGGGGCTCTTGGCCGGTGGTTCGGCGATGACTGATCACGAACATCCTTTGCCGCAAGTGGCTGAAAGAGCCGAATTGCCCACCCCGCAGAAGATCATCGATTCCGGGCGACTGGGCGGGTGGCAGATTGCCGCGATCGCCATGACAATCCTGCTCAACGCCCTCGACGGTTTCGATGTCATGTCGATCAGCTTTGCCGCCCCCGGCATCGCAAAGGAATGGGGCGTGGCGCGCGATGTGCTGGGCTGGGTGCTGTCGATGGAGCTGATAGGCATGGCGGCAGGCTCGCTGCTGCTGGGCGGGCTGGCTGACAGGATCGGTCGCAAGCCGACGATCATCGGCTGCCTTGTCGTGATGGCGGGCGGCATGCTGCTCGCCCCGCAATCGACCGATGTCTTGCAACTTTCGATATGGCGGCTGTTCACGGGGCTCGGCATTGGCGGCATGTTGGCCGCGCTCAATGCCTCGGTGGCTGAGTTCTCCAACGCCCGCTACCGCAATCTGGTGCTTCCGCTGATGGTGATCGGCTATCCTTTGGGCGCGTTCTTCGGCGGACTTGGGGTCAGCGCGCTGCTCGGCGGGGGAGACTGGCGCAGCGTCTTCTATCTGGGTGCGCTGCTGACTGCCGGCAGCATTCCGCTTGCGCTGTGGCTCATCCCGGAATCGCCCGGCTGGCTCTATGCCCGCCGACCGCCCAATGCGCTGGAGCGCATCAACCGGGTGCTGACCCGCTTTGGTCTCGCTCGCATGACCGCGCTTCCGGACGTCGTTCCCGGTGCGTCACGGGCGGCACTGCTCGAGATTTTCCGGCCAGCGCTCATCCGCACGACTCTTTTGCTGACCCTTGCCTATCTCACTCACGTCGCAGCGTATTATTACTTCGTCAAATGGGTGCCCAAGCTGATTGTCGACATGGGGTTCGATCCGGGGGCGGCTGCAGGCGTGCTGACCAACGCGATGCTCGGCGGAGCGGTCGGCGGCGGCGTACTGGGGCTGGTGGCCTTGAAGACCGGAATGCGCTGGGCCACAATTGGCGCGCTGGCCGGGGCTTTCGTCATGCTCAACATCTTCGGCATGGCACCTAGAGATCTGCAGGTGCTTGGATGGATTGCGGCGGGAACAGCATTTTTCTCGAACGCCGCTGCGGTCGGCTTCTACGCGCTGCTCGCCATGGCCTTCCCGCCGAACGTCAGGGCGACGGGCACAGGTTTTGGCATCGGCTTCGGGCGGGCCGGGGCCGTTATGGGGCCTGCAGTGGCCGGGATGCTTTTTGCAGGCGGCGTGGGGTTGCAGGGTGTCTCGCTGATCATTTCGGCAGGCTCGCTGCTGGCGATTGTGGCAATTTATTTGGTCCGGGCACCGGCGCAGGCGGAGGAACGCTGATGGGGATTTTCACGCACAACTGTGTGGGCACCAACGATGTGATTCAGGCCGGTCGCTTCTACGACGCGGCGCTGGCCCCGCTGGGCATCCGCAGACTGGGCGATTTCCTCGATCAGGGGCTGGCCTATGGCGCGCGCGCTGCAGAGTTTCTGGTGCTGAAACCGCTGGATGGTGCACCCGCCAGCCCGGGCAACGGCATTACGCTCGGCTTCAAGGCTCCGGATCGCGCTTCGGTCGATGCTTTCCATGCCGCAGGGCTGGCAGCGGGCGGTAGCGATGCCGGCACACCCGGTCCGCGCGGCGCAGTGCCTCATGCATATGGTGCCTATCTGTTTGATCCGGATGGCAACAAGATCTGCGCCTATTGCTTCAAGATGCCGCCTGCAGATGGTGCACAGCAAGACGGTTAGCCGACCAACAGTGCATTCCCATTGTCCGCAACCACGACCCCGCGTTCGTTCGCCGAGGTACGAAATCGCACCCGATCACCCTGCTGCCAGATGTGCGTGGCCAATGTGTCGCCGGGGTAGACCGGCGCGGTAAAACGCAGCGCGATTTCGCTTAAGGCTCGGGCTTCGCCACCGGCACAGGCATGGATCAACGCGCGGGCAATCACCCCCATGGTCGATAGCCCGTGCAGGATCGGGCGATCATAGCCTGCCTGTCGGGCTGCTTGGGAATCGATGTGCAACGGATTGCGGTCGCCCGACAGTCGGTAGGTTGCCGCTTGCACGACCGAGGTCGGCAAAGTGATAGCAAGGTCTGGTGTCCGATCGGGCACCGGGGGCAAAGCCTCACCGGGCAGATCGCGTTCCCCACCGAAGCCGCCCGCACCGCGCGCCACCCACGTCTCGGTCGCCTCGGCGATCAGGGTTCCGCCCAGTGTCCTGAGAATCTTGGTCGCGCGGATCAGCGCTGGCTTGCCAGGTCCTTTGTCGGCCACGTCGGTAATTCGCGTCTCGCCATGGACCATCCCTGCGGGATCGAGCGGCTGAAATAGCCGCAGATGCTGTTCTCCGTGCAGGATATTGGGCCAGTCGAGTCCGGATTGCGGGTCCATCGGCCAGAAGCCGGGCGTGCCCAGCACCAGCGCCATTGTCGGCAAAACCTCAAGGTGGCGCTCGAACAGAAAACGGGTCTCGTCGATGTCGGGACGCAGGCCCGCGCCTACCCCCAGCGCATAGATGATGCCATCGCGCGGATCATAGTCATCCCGCGCATCGGGCACCTTGTAGGCAAGCAGCCTGTCGAGATCGAGCGGGCGCGTCATGCAAACAGGGCGCGCCGCAGCGCGTAGACGTTATCCCGTTCCGCCCGCAAGGTGACCGGGGCGTCGCGCGCCATCTTGAAGCCGTGGCAGCAGCCCGGATAGACGATCAGCTCAACCGAAACGCCCGCGCGTGTCAGGCGAGCGGTGTAGCCGAGGCATTCGTCGACAAACAGATCGAGTGATCCCACCCCGATATAGGCTGGCGGCAGACCGCTCAGATCGTCGGCCCGCGCCGCCGAGGCGTAGGGCGACGGATCGCCGTTGCCCAGATAGGCTGCGCGGCAATAGGTGCTGTTTTCAGCCGTCCAGACGAATTCGCCGGTGAACGGGTTTGCAGGGTGGGGCAGCCTATCATCGAGGCGAGGCGCCTCAAGATGCTGGAATGCGATGGGAAATTCGCCGCGATCGCGAGCCATCAGGCAAAGACAGGCGGCCATGGCACCGCCAGCACTTGTCCCGCTGACAGCGATACGCGCCGGATCGATCCCCAGCATTTGCGCCTCTTCGTGCAACCACCCCAGCGCAGCATAGGCGTCGTCCATCGGGCCGGGAAAGGGGGTCTCGGGTGCTAGCCGATAGTCCACTGACAGTATCAGGCACCCAAGCTCGTTCGCCCAGCCCATCAGTTGCGCCAGATCCATTTCCGGTACGCCAAGCACATGGCCACCACCATGAAAATGCAGGATGGCGGGTGTAATCCCTGAGCGCTGTTCAGGCTGGATCTGCAGGCAGCGGATCGTGCGGCCATCCTCGCCGGAATCGATATGGACTTGGGCGACGGTGACCGGAAGATCGGGCAGCGGCTGGGCTGCGACCATCGCTGGCAGGGCCGCGCGGATCAGGGGCAGGGTCTCATCGGAGAGCACCATAGGAACGAAGTTGTCGATCAGTGGCAGCAGCTGCGGATCGACGAGGTGGCGGCTGCGCATCAGGCAAGCCTGCGATCATCAAGGCCCAAGCTGCGACCGATGATCTCCTTCATAATCTCCGAGGTGCCGGCAAAGATGCGGCTGATCCGCGCATCCTGGTACATCCTGCAGATGCGGTACTCTTCCATAAAGCCCGCGCCGCCGTGCAACTGTACGCACGCATCCATCACCTTGGCCTCCAGTTCGCTGGTCAGCAGCTTGGCCGCCGACGCATCCTCTGCACTCAGCGCGTCATCGTTCAGCAACAGCACCGACTGGTCAACATAGCATTGCAGCGCATCGATCTGCGCCTTCATCTCGGCCATCACGAAGCGGCTGTTCTGGAAGGTGCCGATCGGTCGGCCAAAGGCCTTGCGCTCTTTGACATAATCCAGCGTCAGATCGAACGCGACCTGCGTGTTGGCCATGAAGCCGATGGCCGCTACCAGACGTTCGGGAGCCAGAAAACGGGCGAGATATTTGAACCCCATCGTCGGCTCGCCCAGCACATTGGCCTTGGGTACCTTGACATCGTTGAAGAACAATTCAGCAGTATCCTGCGACTTCAACCCCATCTTCTCGAGCCTGCGACCGCGTTCGAAGCCAGGCATCCCGCGCTCGACCACGAACAAGCCGAGGCCGTGCCTGGCTTGCGGATCGGTGCGCGCTGCAACCACCACCACATCCGAAAGGATACCGTTTGAGATATAGGTCTTCGATCCATTGAGCAGCCAGTGATCGCCCATATCGACCGCATTGGTCTTCATTCCTGCAAGATCGCTGCCTGTACTTGGTTCGGTCATCGCGACAGCGAGGATCGTCTCGCCGGAAACGATGTCGGGCATGAACCGCGCCTTCTGCTCCTCATTGCCCAGGGTGGCGATATAGGGCGCGACCAGATCATTGTGCAGGTTGATGTAGAAGCCGATGTCGCCGTGGCGCATGTTCTCTTCGATGATGATCTGCTCGAAGCGGAAATCGTCGATACCGGCACCGCCATAGGCCTCGTCCGCCCAGGTGCACAAAAAGCCATTGGCGCCCGCCTTCAGGTAAGCCTCACGGTCGACCTGGCCCGCCTTGCGCCAGCGGTCTGCATGTGGGCCGATTTCTGTCTGCATGAATTTGCGGACAGAATCGCGGAACTGTTCGTGCTCGGGTTCGAAGATGGTACGGCGCATCGCAGTTCCTTTCGTTCAGTAAAAGCCCTGGCCGCTCGCAGCCCGCGCGCGCAACCAGGCCGACGGGGCAAACCGTGGTCCCAGCTGCTGCGCCAGCCGGTCGCACTCGCGCACGAAGGTCGCGGTTCCGACCGTGTCGATGTACGACAGCGTGCCCCCGGTCCAGGCTGGGAAGCCCCAGCCGTAGACGGCTCCCAGATCGCCGTCTTCGGATGTCTCGATCACGTTTTCCTCAAGGCAGCGCGCCGTCTCGATCGCCTGGGCATACAGGAAGCGCTGCTTCAGCTGCTCGACGTCATAGCTGGGGCTGGCCGGGAATATCTCGGCGAGCCCCTTCCAGAGGTGCTTGCCGCCCTCGGCCGGATAGTCATAAAAGCCCGCTGCCGCCTTCTTGCCCGAGCGGCCATGCTGCTTCATCGTGCGCAGCACCCCGACACCGGCCGGAAGCACATAGCTTTCCCCGACCTGTTCGATCGCCTGGTCGACGATCTTCAACGGCAGGTCGAAGGTCAGTTCATCCAGCAGCGCGAGCGGCCCGACCGGCATGCCGACCGCCTTTGCCGCATTCTCGATCACCGCCGGCGGGACGCCTTCGGCCAGCATCGCGGCACCTTCGTGGATCAGCGTCTGGAACACTCGGCTGGTGTAGAAACCGCGGCTGTCGTTGACGACGATCGGCGTCTTGCGCAACCTGGCGACGAAATCCAGCGCCACCGCCAGCGTCGCCGAGCTGGTTTTTTCTCCCTTGATGATTTCCACCAGGCCCATCCGCTCGACCGGCGAGAAGAAGTGCAGTCCGATAAACTGATCAGGCCGGGCCGATGCTTCAGCCAGGCCGGTGATCGGCAGCGTCGATGTGTTGGATGCATAGACGGCTGTTGCAGGCATCATCGCCTCCGCCTTGCGGGTGGTTTCCGCCTTGATGGTGATGTCCTCGAACACTGCCTCGATGATGAGGTCGCATCCCGCGAGATGCGCGAAGTCGTCGGTGGGGGTAATGCGTGCCAGTGTCCCGTCAGCCTTGTCCTGCGTCATCGATCCGCGTGCGACCAGCTTGCCAAGCGCGGTTTGCGAATAGGCCTTGCCCTTCGTCGCCGTTTCCACATCGCGGTCGATCAGGATAACGTCGCATCCGGCTTGCGCCGATACCAGGGCGATCCCAGCGCCCATCATGCCCGCACCCAGAACGCCGATCTTGCTGAATTCGGTCTTCGCGATCCCTTTGGGTCTGCGCGCGCCGCGTTCGGCTGCACCCTTCGACAGGAAAGTGGTGCGGATGATGTTGCGCGATACTGCATTGGTGAGCAGCTTGGCGAAATACTTCGATTCGACCGAAAGTGCCTTGTCGAACGGCAGGATCGACCCTTCGTAGATGCACGACAGGATCGCGACCGGGGCCGGCATGTTATAGCCCGCCTTTGTGATCGATCCGGCGGCGAACATCATGCTGGAAGAATATTCGGGCACGATCAGTCCGCGCGCCTCGGGCATCGCATAGCCTTTGACGTCCCACGGCTTGACCGGATCGGGGCTGGTGGTCAGCCAAGCGCGTGCCGTGCCTTCCATCCGGTCGGCCGCGACCACCGCATCGATGATGCCGAGCTTGAACGCCTCGCTGCCCGAAACCGCCCGCCCGCTGAGCAGCAGGTCCATCGAAGCCTGCACGCCGGCCAGCCGAAGCATCCGCTGGGTTCCGCCCGAGCCCGGCAGCAGCCCGACATTGACCTCAGGCAGACCGACCACGGCGCGCGGATCATCGACCAGAATGCGGTAATGGCAGGCCAGCGCCAGCTCAAAGCCACCGCCCAGCGCCAGACCGTTGATCACTGCCACCCAGGGCTTGCCGCAGGTTTCGATCGCGCGGTGCATGCCGCTGGCCTTTTGGCTGAAATCGAAGGCCTGTTTCAACGTCAGCGTCGCATGGCCCTGCACCAGTTGCTTGAGGTCCGCGCCCGCCATGAAGGCCGGCTTGCCCGACGTCAGGATGACGCCCTTGATCGTCTCGTCTGCGGTGATTTGCGCAATGGCGTCGAGCATTTCGGCGATGAAGGCATCGGAGACGAGGTTCATCGATTCATCGGCATTGTCCATGACAAGCGTGGCTAAGCCGTCATCGGCCCTGATGATCTTGAGATGTCGCATATCGGGTATCCTGAAAAAGGTAACGCGTCAGACGCGTTCGATGATGGTGGCGGTGCCCAGGCCGTTGGCGGCGCACAACGTGATCAGCCCGGTCTGCTTGCCGGTGCGCTCAAGTTCGTCGAGCACCGTGCCGGTGATCATCGCGCCGGTGGCTCCCAGCGGGTGGCCCATCGCGATCGCTCCGCCGCAAACGTTGACCTTGTCGTGCGGGATATCGAGCACCCGCATGTAGCGCAGCACGACGCTGGCAAACGCCTCGTTGAGTTCGAACAGGTCAATGTCCGCCACGCTCATCCCGGCGTTCTTCAACGCCTTCAAAGTTACGTCTGCAGGCGCGGTCAGCATGATCGTGGGTTCAGAACCCATCGATGCGTATGTCCGGATGCGCGCCCGTGGCTTCAGCCCGGCGCGCTCGCCGAACGCCTTCGATCCTACCATCACCACGCCCGATCCATCGACAATGCCAGAGCTGTTTCCGCCGTGGTGGACGTAATTCAGTTCCTCGATCTCGGGATAGCGCGTCTTGGCAATGTTGGCGAAGCCGCCCTTGCCCATGCCCTCGAACGCCGGCTTGAGCCGACCGAGGCTCTCTGCCGTGGTGCCAGGGCGCATGTGTTCGTCATGATCGAGCAGCACCTCGCCGATCCCATCCTTGACCGGAACGATCGCGCCAGCAAAGCGGCCTTCCTCCCAGCTCTGTGCGGCGCGGCGCTGGCTCTCGGCGGCATAGGCATCCACATCGCCGCGGCTGAAACCGTCGAGCGTCGCGATCATGTCGGCGCCGATACCCTGCGGGGCGTAGTAATTGTGATAGGCAACCGCCGGGTCCGACGTCCAGGCGCCGCTGTCATAGCCCATGACCGTACGGCTCATGCTCTCAACTCCGCCGCCGATCCCGGCTTCCATCACGCCTGCGTGCACCTGCGCTGCGATCAAGTTGACGGCATCAAGGCCAGATGCGCAGAAACGGTGTACCTGCTGTCCGCCAACCGACTGGGCATAATCGGCGTTGAGCACAGCGGCGCGGGCCAGAACCCCGCCCTGCTCGCCCACAGGCTGGGCGGTGCCAATGATGACATCGTCCAGCAGCGCCGTGTCCAAGCTGTTGCGTTCACGTACCGCCTCAAGCAATTGCGTGACCATCTCAACCGAGGTGACTTCGTGCAGCGCGCCGTCGGGACGGCCCTTGCCGCGTGGAGTGCGGACGTGATCGTAGATATAGGCTTCCATAAGCCGCTCCTTGCCAGTGACCTTCACAGTCGGGGACTGGCCCCTTCTCCGCAGCAATGACCCGCTGCGAACACCTATCTACGGGAAGGGAAGTGGCTGGCGTGCGGGGGTGGCATCAGGCCGCCGAGGCTTACGCTTGCGTAAACGAAAACAGGCCGGGCAAGCTGCCCGGCCTGTCTGGACCTGTAGTGTGATGTCGCCGATCTTGCGAGCGACCGGACTTACCAGCGGAACGTTGCAGTCATCCCATACGTTCCCGGTTCACCAGCGTTGGTGGCGGTAAAGCCCAGCTGGTTATAGCTGTTGAACAGGTTCTGTGCGTAGCGCGTACCGAAGATATTGCGTCCCCACAGCGCTATTTCGATATTCGGGTCTTCGATCTCGAACGTCAGGCGACCGTTGAAGATGCCATAGCCCGGCAGCGTACCGAACGCATTGGCAATGGCTGCATCGGCCAGTCTCGTCGTCCGCTGTGCCGCAGTCAGCGCAGGGTTGGTCAGATCCGCCGTTTCCTGGCCGAAGTTGCGGGCAGAAATATACGCATAATCAAGGTGCGCGACAAACTTGCCGATGCCGGTTTCGATTTCCTGGGTGGCCCCTGCGGTGAAGGTCCATTTCGGGGTCTGTGCCACCACTTCGTCGCTGCGATCGAACAGGCCATTGGTGCCGATATCGATGAAGCTGCCGTTCTGGTAGCTCGCCTTCAATCGCGACACCGATGCCATCAGCTCCATGCCCTGCCAGGGCCGTGCCTTGGTTTCAAGCTCAAGCCCGTAAGCCCGGATGTTGCCAGAGTTCTGCGCGAACTGGCTGATGCTGCCGTTGACGATCCCGTTGACGATATTCTGGGCACCATTGCGCCAGACATGGAAGACGGCGAGATTGGTCTGCAGCCGGTTATCGAGGAACTCAGCCTTCATGCCAGCTTCGATGTCGCGGACATCTTCTGGTGAAAAGGCTTCTGCCCCTACCGGCGTCGGACGTGTGTTGAAACCGCCGGAAAGCGAAGCTCCTCCAGTGCGCGCATAAAGCAGGATGTCGTCGTTTGCCTGGTAGTCGAGGCTGAACGTCCATGCAGGATAGCTGAAGCTTGCTTCTTGCGGGAAAGCGCAAGCGGCTGGTGGCGTTGTGCCTGCAGTCGTGCCAACTCGGCAGGTGTTGGGCTGGATGACAATAACCCGCCCGCCGGCAAACACCGGTTCAGGCACACCACGGATGTTGTTGACCCCGCGGCCGACCGCACTGCGCTTGTCCCAGGTGTAGCGGAAACCGGCAGTTGCCCTCAGCTTGTCGGTGATGTCGTAGTTGACCTGTGCGAACAGTGCCGTCGATTTGGAGACGAAATCGGTAAGGTTACGCCCCGATGGCGCAAGGTTGAGGCCGCCGAGCGCGGGTACGCTGTAAAGTGCAAACGAGTCCGAGCGCTCATTGCCTTCTTCCCGGAAATAATAGGCTCCGACGATCCAGTCGAGGTTGCCGATTGCACCCGAGAGCTGCAGTTCCTGGCTGAACTGGTCCTGCAGATAGGCAGAGTTGAAGGCGATGGCCCCTGCGGGGGTGCCATCAAGGTCGAGGGTGTTGGCCGAATCGGCCTTGCGATAGGCGGTAATCGACTTGAGATTGATTTCGCCGAGCTCGACATCGAGCGTTCCGGCAAAACCATAGGCCTTGTTGCGGTTCAGCGGCGTATCGATATTGGCATTGCCCGTGCGCGGGTTTCCGAAATTGTTATAGTAATTTTGCCTGTTCTGCAGAAAGTTGGGCGAGAACTGACCTGGGAACAATGTCGCCAGAGGGCCGGTCGGCTTCACGGCAATCAACGCGTTCAAGGTGCCGTTGTCGTTCGATTTCACGTAATCTGCTGACAGCGTTAGCGTCAGCGGCAGGCTAGTCGGAGCCCAGCGCAAGGTTGCGCGGGTCGCAACGTCCGACTCAAGGTCGCCAATTGGGCGGCCCGTGGGAACGTTGATCCCGAAGCCGCCGCGCTCAGCGTAGCGACCTGCGACACGCAACGAAAGCTCTTCACCTGCCAGCGGGATCGTGGCCGCTGCCTCAATCTGGCGGGCTTTATAGTTGCCGACCGTTCCCTTGACGTAGCCCGAGAATTCTCCGTCGGGCTGCGTGGTGGTGAACTGGACCGCGCCTCCGGTCGTGTTACGACCGAACAGCGTGCCCTGAGTTCCGCGCAGCACCTGGATATTGGCAACATCGAGAACGCCGACGTTGCTCGAGATCGGACGACCCAGATAGACGCCATCGACATAGATGCCGACCGCCGAGTCCGAGACCGAGTTCGGGCTGTTCTGCGCATTGCCGCGAATGGCAAACGTGACGATGGCCGAAGGTCCTGTACCCGCTCCACGCGTCAGCAGGCCGGGGGCAACGCGCTGAATGTCCTGTACCATCACGATCTGCTGGGTTTCGATCCCTTCGGCCGAAAGCGCCGTTACCGCCAGCGGCGTGGACTGAAGGTCCTCCTCGACTTTGCGGGCTGTCACCACAATCGTTTCGAAGCCTTGTGACGAAGCCTGTTCTTCCTGAGTGTCCTGCGCCATCGCGGGTGCTGCCAGGATTGGCAGCACTGAAGCAGAGCATGCGAGTGCCAGTCTGAAGCTAGAAATTTTCATGATCATCCTCCCCGTTATTTTTTCCGGTTGACCGTCTTTGCGGGTCCGGCCTTGATGTTTGTGCAATTATATAGGCGTTGGAGATCGCGTTCCTATCCAGCGATAGGCAGACGGGCTGGCTCCGCATTTTTGATCGGAAACACGTTCCACGTTGACTGCGTCGCGCTGGAGTTTGCTCATTCGATGAGAAAATGCTGGTGCCCCTGCTTCGGGCAACCAAACATCAGATAGCGGAACTGGCCTGTGCCGCCACATACACCGCGGTTGCAGCGGTCCTAATTGCAGATCGGTGACAATGCCACCAATTCCCTTGGACAACTCGGCAGGCCACTCTTGCGCTTTGATACGGTGGCGGCCGGGGAGCAGTCTATCTGTGCTGCTGACTGTTTCGCTAAAGCACGAAATCGAGCCCGGCCAGACTCACGCTTTAGAGGCATGGACTTTGGAATGGCCAAGCCTCATCCAACCGGTCTGGCTGGGCTCGACATCCGGGCATGGAAACAATGTGTCCATTCGCAACGCTTGGGCTAGGCTCAGGACCTATTGAAATACTTGCGGAAGGTATTTTTAGTTGATTCAATGGTAGGGCGAGGAGGCGTTGCTAAGTGTGATTTGATTTGGCTGTTGGAGGTGCAGATGCGCCGGCAGGCTTTCCCTCGTGCTTGATCCAGTGTGCCTCGCCGTCTTCCTCGCTGGCGGAGGCAATGATCGTCGCATCGACTAGTGTCACGGTCTTGACGGTGATCGCCTTGGCCTTCAACTGCACGGTCAAGCTCTTGAACATTAACCGATCCAGTCCTTGTGCAATCAGGGCTGCGCGGAAGCCGCCAAAGGCCTTGCGCTCAGGCGTGGCCTAGGTGCCGGAGAAGTCGCAAAACCGGCGGAACGAGGCGCGGTCACCAAGCGCTTAGGCCAGCTTTACATCCGACAGGTCATGCAAGATCGACAGCGGCAACGCCTTGAACATCACCAATTGCGGCAAAGTTGCTTCCCCCTTGGCATTGGCATGAATGCCCGCGAGTAGGACCGCAATCTCGGCCCAGTGGAGCGTTCCGGAAAGTCCATCGAGCGACGAAGCCGACTTCGCCTCCGATGTAAAACCAAGACGTTCCTGCCCAATCCGACGATGCGCCAATGTCACCTCCACCACAGCTGAAAAGTGCATTGGTTCGGGCATTTATGCCCTAGTCCAGACCCACCCTCGCACAGGTTTCCAAGGAAACCTTGGCCGATCAGGTCAGCTCTTGGATTGATCCTGTCACTGGATCCCAGGTGGATCGAGACCAATCTTCCCCACACGGTTCCACTTGGTCGTGGGCAACAAATGCCAAAACTCCAGCATCGCTTTCATATTGGTACATCAATTGTTCTCCAGCGCCTGTCGCAATCATTGCCGGCGCAAGAATTTTACGCTCTTCGAAGCTTCCGCGGACCCGTACCGATACAATGCTGCCCGGCGAAAAAATTTCGATTTCTCCTGTCTGGACCGCTGTTCCGGCTATGGTAGGCGATGCCAACCGAAGCTCAGCATGCCAGCGCATGAGTCGGTGCACCATATCGAGCGGCAGGAGCGCGTCACCTCCAACTTGCTCTGCTCCGACGCGCAGCCGGTCGAATATGAGCGGGAGGCTGGTGATCAACGGCTCTGTGAGTCTGAGACCGCCAACCACGTTATCGCAGATTACAACTGCGTCATTTGCCCGTCGTGTGCTTTCACGGTTCTGCAACGCGACGCCAATGTGGGCAGCACGAAGGTCCCGAACGGAAACCGTGGACGAGGAGGCGAGCATCGCCAACAGCGAGTCCGCGATAAGCCGCCGGCTGGCTACTTGATGATCCCCGTCGCCTGCGAACCAGGGTTCGTTGATCCGGATGAGTACGCCGGTAGTCGGAAAGCGCCGGGATTTCCGGCGGAGCCGGCGATCCCGCTGGCTGAGCTCGCTATATGGAAGCACCGTACTGCCGTACCGGTATCCTTCCACAGATTCGGTTAGATGAAGGTGGACTTCGGCGAGGCTACCACGATCCGATTCCAGATATCGTCCGTCAATTATGCCTTCGAGGTCGCAAGCTACGCTGACTTGTGTTTTCAACAGCGGCTGGGTTGGCTCAATGCTTCGCTGCGGGCGCAACTCGATCTCGTTACAATGACCGAATGAGCGCCAATTCTCGACGCGATACTCCTTCGTGTAGTGGTAATAGCTCGCGCCAGGATAGGCTTCGCGCAGAGCTTTCTCGTGGTCGATCGTGCCAATGGTCTCGCCTGTCACCGCATGACGCAAGAAGAACTGTTCCCCTGGCATCGACCGAAGCGAATAAGCGAGGTGAGGGCGCGTGCGACCGAACAGCGCCGTCTCCTCAAGCATTTTCGGGATCGCGGCCCCAGGCTGCGCGAGCGCAATCCTATCCACGAAAGCTGGTGGCCACCTGAGTTCTTGGTCGTCTTGCTTGGCAGCTTCCGCTGTGCCTTCTTCGAGCATGCATCGTGCGTGCTGGAAGTGAATGAAAGAGTTCTCCAGATACAGCGGGCTGCCTTCAACCGGTCCAGTGATGTAATCACGAAGCGAACTGCCGAGCTTCGTGAATGCGGCCGCCGGTGCAATGACCGCGAAAACGCCGCGCCGGGCGCGGCCTATCCGACCAATTCGTTGACGCAGTGATTTCCGGTTCGGCGGGACGCCAACGGTCAAGCCAACGCTAAACTGCGGCAAATCAATGCCCAGTTCCAAGGCCGATGTGGCGACCACGCCGCGCAACCGCTTCTCGCGCAGGAGCTTCTCGATCGCACGCCGATCTGTGGGCGTGTACCCGCTTCGATAAGGCAGGACGCTCTTCTTGCCCACCCGGCGGATGATCCTCTCTACGCCTTGCCGGCTGTCGGCAAAGGCGATGAGGGCTGCATCATCCTGCAGGCCGTCGGTGACTTGCTCGACCAAATCAGCGCAATGCCGCTCAGCCGGCGCGCCGACCTCGGGCCCCTCAAGATGGAGCACAGTTAGTCCGTAGCTCGGAGCTCCATTATCGTTCTCGTCGACACAAACGAACTCGCAGCCGGTCAGGGCCTTCAAATGCCCGGTCGGATCAGAAAGTGTCGCGGTGGTCGCTATGAGCTGAAAGCAGCCAGAAGTCCGCCGTGCAGAGCTTGTGACTGCGAGCTGCCGAGCAAGCCTCAACCTTCGGATGAACAACGACGCGTGCGAACCAAACACCGCTTCGAGCACGTGGGCCTCATCGAGAATCAGTAGATCTAGCTTGGCCAGAAAGCGGGCCACCGACGGAGCACTTCGCGCGGGCATCATCCATGCGTGAATGACGTCCGGCGTCGCCAAAATAATCCGAGATTTGTCCAGGACATGTTCGCGGTCTGTCACTGCAATATCGCCGTTGATCTCTGCGACTAGATCGGGTGAGAGCCCGGCATTTATCAGCTCCCGCCGCCACCGGCCAAGTTGATCGCTGCCAAGCGCCTTTTGTACGTAGAATACGAGCACACGAGAGTTGCCCGAAAGGATCTTTCTGATCGCGGCGGCCATAAAGACCAGCGATTTGCCAGACGCGGTCGCTGTGGAGACGACCACGTTCAAATCTTGCTCAACCGACGCGAGCGCCAATGCCTGATGCAGGTAGAGAAGATCCGTGCCCCCGAGACTGCGCTTCAGCCAGGCACCCAGTTTGCCATGGGCGAACTGGGGGGGCGCTTCGGCAAACCTGGCCTCCCGGGGCGGAAT
Organism: Blastomonas sp. AAP25; assembly: GCF_001295965.1. Classification (NCBI taxonomy): domain Bacteria; kingdom Pseudomonadati; phylum Pseudomonadota; class Alphaproteobacteria; order Sphingomonadales; family Blastomonadaceae; genus Blastomonas; species Blastomonas sp. AAP25. The sequence continues at coordinate 12,332 of NZ_LJHP01000020.1, read as the reverse complement.
ATCGATCTGCTCGACCACCGACTGTTGGAGAAGCGTATCGAGTGGGTTGATCGCCACGCAGGCGCGAACGGCCTCACTCCCCATCGAGCACCTGAGCGCAAATTTGAGTCAATTGTTGCCGCGTTACGCCGGTTTGGCAGGTTTCGAGTATTATGCCCATGCCGAAGGCGGCGGTTTCGATCGCTCGACCTTGCAAGCCCCGCAATTTGGCGGGGTATCCACTTTGGGCAGAAGGCAAGAGGGGGTTGTTGCGGCCGAGCCAGCCCACGACCCGCTGAGAAGTTGGTTCAGGGCAGTATATCGGGAGCGACAGTAGTACGGTCGCCATTCGGGCTGTGCCCATCGCAATGGCATTAGGTCCCGTTGCTGGTCCTTTACGGACCAAAAGCAGGGGGATATCGCGCTGCGAAAAGAACTCGAACACATCGTTTTTGAACTGACGTAAGCCGCTCTGGGTTTCGGACTCGAGGTGTATGAATGTCGAATCCTTCGGCACCACTCGCAGATAGCGGCCGGTCCAGCTCAAAGTGACAATGCTCACGACGTTCACCGAAGGTACAGCGGCGGTGAGACGGAAGCTGAGCGGCTGCAATTGGCGCGGCCGGTTGTTCGAAATTAGCACCGCCCCCTGTACCCCATCGCCCGTGTACGGGGAGGGTTCGGTAGGCTCCCCCGGACTTGGAAAGACGGGCCCGATCAAGAGCCCAAGCTCCTGATGATCTGACCCATCTTGTCGGATGGTTCCAGATAGCACTCGGTCGAACCGATGCGTGCATGCCCCATGACGATCTGCAAGTCCCGCAGCGAACCTTGATGGGCCGGCAGCTGGCGCGCTACATCTGTCGCAAAGGTCCGGCGTCCGGAATGGCTAGAGCAGCCGAGCAGGCCGGCGTTCTTATAAAGCCTGTGAAACCAGTTGGTGACGCAACTTGCACTCTGGTGCCGTGGCTTGCCATCCCTTCCAACCGAAAAGGCAACCTGGGTGGCGGTCGGGTGGTCAGCAAGCAGCTGGGCGAGCGCCTCGCGAATCTCAGGGTGCATATCCACGTGGCGTGTCCGATTGCTGTAGCGCTGTTTGAGTGTTCGCACCTCGATTGTGTCTGAAATCGACCCATTTGAGCTCAGCATGTCTTCGACGCGCAATGCGGAGATCTCGCCTGCACGAAGGCCGCCCCGCAGGGACAGCCTGAACTTGAGCAAGTCGCTTCCGTGCGAGCGACTGTGCTCGGCGATGTAGGCCTCCGCCTTCTTGATCGACAGCTTGGTGAGCGTATTGGCACGCTTTGCTGCCGCCTTGCGCCGCCGGCGCTCTGCCTTCGAACCTGGCTGCAAAGTCGGAAGGGGGCCCAATTCTTGGAGCGCTGCAACGGCTCGCATAACCTCGGCCTTCAGCACGATCGGCTCGTTTGACAGCTGAACGCCATCCATTCGGACGGCCGACGCTTGATCGCTTGGGAAATGGAGCGTCGCCCCGTAACCGAAGGCGCTCGTTATTGGGCGATAGCAAGTGGCCTCTCTGTCAGTTATCGTGCCATGCGTGAAGTCTGTCATCTGTGATTGTTTCTCCTAACCAAGTTGCGATTCGGCTAGATTATACCAAGGAAAGGATTTCTTTCCAAGAGTAAAGAAAATGTTCGTTAAGGTTAATGGAAAAACTCCCAGAGTGACTTTGACCGTAGTTTAGATGTCTGCGTGTAATAAGACATGAGCGCCTCTCTAACGTTGGGTGGAATTGGTTGGAAAAGAATTGATGGACCTCAAAAGATAGCGCGAGGTTCACCGGTATTGATCGCCCTGCTGGGCGGAGAGGGCTCTGCCTAATTCTTCTGTCGGCAGGTCTGATTACGAGGCATTCTCGGCTGACCTTGCGAGGCCGTGCAAGCAGCTCGATCGGTGGTCTCTCACCGCCAGTTTACCTTTTTCTCCCGTCCACCGTTGGTTCGAAGCGGTGCGATCGGGGAGAGCTAAGTGACTGTTCCATCACTTCTTCCGCTTGCCAGGTCTACCGGAAGGGCAGGGGCTCAATCGGGCCGAAAGCGAGGAAACCGCAAAAGATAGAGAATGAAGGTTTTCTCACCTTTTTTCGTCACCTTATGGATTAAGGTTTCGTCGTTAACCAACTAAGCCGTTGAGTATAACATGTTCTTTCTGCCGCCATAAAATGGCTTCCGTCCATAATATGGATCGAGTGGCGGCCTCTCGTTTTTGGCTCTTAATTACCTGCGCCGCCGAATGGGTTAACAGGACGCCAGCAATGCATAAGGCGCGAAGCGCCACAGATCGCGCGCGGCAAGAGCAGCATGTATCACCGCGATTCAAAATGGCGGTCAGCCATACAATCTGTGAGCGCCCGACACCGCCGTCGCCAAGCTGCCCACCTGGAAAATTCGATGACCGAACACCGACGTGCTGCGCATTGGAACGATATCAGGCTGCATAGCGAAGCATAGCAAAGTCGTGGAAGTCATATGGAATTGCTTGCCGATCAAAATAATGAGCAGCATGTGTACACTAATGTGAATAAAATGACTCGAAGACTTGCGGTGTGCCTAATCATAAATCTAAATTAAGTCATGGAAAATTGGTAAAACTACTTATAGAATAAGTAATAGGCCAAACACCAACTTGGCTAAAGCGTATTTTTTATTGACGTTGGTTATTTTTGTCATAATCATTTGGCATGCCCCGAATCGGGAGCGGCTAAATAGAGGAATGATTATGCAATTTGATGAAATGCTCAGGGCTGTGTTCACAGCCTCTACGTCGGATCCGTCGGTGGGGAAGTTGACCGATATGAATAGGGATCCCTATCAGGCCGCAGCAGTGGAATTAGCGGATGCTGGTAACTATTGCGAACACAGTCAGCTTACCCCTGTGAAGCAGGGGCCGCTGTTGGCCTATGTTCGTCCGGGGGAGGGACCTGGGAAGAAGCGCGCCGGCAAGATTTACGGTGAACGCGAACTGGCCCACGTGTTGGCGCGGATCGACGCACTGAGTACCGTTCCTGAGAGCGACGCGGTCAAGGTGTTGGCTACTTATCGGGCGGGCTTGCGGCCGAGCGAGGTAGCCGGCCTCACGACCCGCACACTTCTCAATGCTGATGGCACTGTGGTCGATACCTTGGTTGTAACCGGTGCGACCTCGAAGTGGTGCAAGCGGCGCGAGATCCCGATGCACCCGCAGCTGAAGGCGGCGATTGAAAGATTGGTCGCCGCTTACCCTGATGCGGAACGTGTTGCGTTCAGGACGGTGAAGGATGGCAAATATCGCTACCAGACGGCGGACGCACTTTTCCTCTGGTATGCAGCGCTCTATCTCGGCGCGGGCTTTCGCGGTTGCACCGGCATGTCGGGTCGCCGCTCCTTCGCTACCGCCTTGGCGCAGTATGCACCCCTGCCACTTGTGCAGAAGTTACTGGGTCACGCCGGCCTCCACACCACTAGCCATTACGTGAACGAAGCCCACGGCGACGCCGGCGCAGCAATCCTCAAGCTTGGGAGCGAATGATGACTTTGACCTCAAACCATTTGTTTGGCGGGTATGCATTCACCTGCGATTTCGCCCCGGTCGGCCGGCCCCGTACCGACGGTATTCCTCCCGCACCGTCTGCGCCCGAAGATGAGTTCGATACTGCCGAACCGGTCAGTTCACCGGTGAGCCTTCCGTTGGTGGAGGCTCGCTCTAACGCCACCCTTCCTCGCGATTTCACGCGCGAAGCGACCAGTGCTCTGTTTGCCGAGCCCGCGCTCCACGCTCCTTTGGCGCACGAGCATCCTCCCTATCGCGAAACTACTTTGCCGTCATTGGCGGGCGATGCGGGTACGGAGGGCGCGAAATCGAACGACCCGCCGTCCGTTAAGCCTGCATCAAACCCAAAAAGGATTGTCGCCTGTGCGATGAGTGGCAACCTGTGCGCCGTCGCTACTCTTGAGCCTGCCGAATCGTCTTGGAAGGTGTCTCGCAAGCATTCGCGCCTGTTTCAGCTCACGGATACGTCTCAGCCCGGGATGCGTGGCTTTGCCGGTGAGCTGTTTCAGTTCTTGGACCCCCTCCGTGGGGCGGTCATGGTATCCTGCCCTACGAGGACGGGATCGGTATTGGCTGGTCTCGAAGACGAAGCTCGCATCGAGACCTTGCTGATGATGTTGCCAGAGTTGAAAGTCGAGCAGGTCGACAACGACGTCATTGCGAAGTGGGTCGTGTCAGCGAACCCGCCCTATCCCGAAAACATGCCGAGCGGTCGCAATACCTTTGCCCAGATCCGGGCCATCGAAACGGCACAGTACATCGCCCAGGGTATGGCCTGAGCGAAATGCATTCTCTCCCTCGCCGAACCGGTACGAAGTTCTTGGACCGTTAGACGGTCAGTGGGCCCCCTGCAGTCCCTTAAAATAATGGGGCGCAGATTTGCAATATTGACGGTTGATTGGCCGATGCCATCGGAACGCAGCGCCGGCAGAGGAGGGCGCGCACTGTCTTGATAACTACAACAGGCAGAGCGCTCATTGAAAGCGGTTGCCGCCAAACTTCTTGTAGCTGCCGACGCGAAAAGGCCGGGTATGGGACTTAGCTGCCGTTCGCATAGTTGCCTCGGAACGGCAGGGTTGCCCCATAACAGCCGTTCCCAATGAACCGAAACTGCCGCCAATGTAAGGCAACGCTTTATTTATGCGTAGATCACGTGTGCTGAGATAGGACGACTTCTACCGCTGGGCATAGACATCATAATGATGACCGCGACCATAGCGTCGAAAATTACGAAAGCCCGCTCTTTCAAGCTGGGATCGGATAGCCGTTGCATCGCTCCAGCGCTCGTCGATCTCATAGAAAATTCCCGAGACGGCGTGGAAGCTGCGAGCGCGCGCCAGTTCGGTGATGACCTGCTGTTCGAGTCCTTCGACGTCGATCTTGACGATACCTGGCCATTCGGTGCTGAGGATTTGATCGAGCACAGGCGCGTTGATGGTTTGGATGGTGATCTCCTCGCTGACGGCATAGCTCGACTGGTCGGCGAGGCTTGCCGTCCCAGAATGCGCCTGATTCACCTTGATGACGGTCCGCCCCGCCTCGGCTGCGATGGCCAGCTTGTGCAGATTGGCGCGGTCGGCAAGGTTGTTGATTGCGATGTTGCCGCGCAGCATGGCGAAGGTCGCGGGAACGGGCTCGAACGCGACGATCCGTCGGCAGCGCGAATTCATCCCTGCCAGCAGGCTGTAAAGCCCCTGGTTCGCGCCGATGTCGATGAACTGGAAATCCCGGTCCTGCGCGGCGAGAATGTCGGCAAGGTCGTTGCCATAAGTTGCGAACATGCAATAGCGGAACGTGCGGTCGCGCCAATTGCCCGTCATCTTCACCCCATAGCGGCTGACAAAGACGCCGGGATCCCGGTCGGTCGAACGATGCAGCGCAGCGTAAACCGGCGACATTGTCGCGGCCACTGCCTTGCGCCAGGTCTTGAGCACGCCATAGCGCCAGAAATCAGCAAGCCGTTGCATCTTTGGCCCCCTTGATGGTTGATGTAATCGCCTGCCGGGTGGCGAACCAGAGCAGTCCGGCAAAGGCCACTGCCTGGATCAGCGCATGGTAACCCGCGCCTTCAGTGCCGGCCATGCTGAGCAGCAGCGGCAGCAGCGGCAGCGTCAGCAGATTGCAGGCGAGATTGATCTGCAAGCTGCTGCCCGGTCGCTCCAGCGAGGTCAGCGCTGTGGACCAGAGCGGCGTGGCCGCAGCGACCGCTCTGGCCGCGAGAACCAGTACAAGCAGCATTGCCCCGGCAAGGAATTCGGGTCCTGCCACCAGTGCGAGGATCTGCCGCGCACCAATGCTCATGATTGCCGCGACCACTGTGCCCGCCAGCAGCACCAGCCAAGCCGCGCGATTGATGGTGCGTCGCGCACGGTCGATCTGCCCGGCGGCGACCTGCTCCTGAATGACCGAATAGGCTGCCTGTCCCAGTAGCTGGGGAGGCTGGGTCAGCACCGCCGCGATGCGAATCGCCAGCGCATAGAGTCCGGCTGTCGCTGCGCCGGAGACCCAGCCGATGATCAGCGGGATGGCCTTGGGTGCGAATTCGCGCAGGGTCTGGTCGAAGTTGGTAATCGTCAAGAAACGAAGAATTCCTGGGTTTTCAGCGATGGCCGAGCTCAGCGTCTCATAGCCGGGCAAAACGAGGCTGATGCCGCGGATGCGGCACACCCACCAGGCGATGGCCCACATCGACAAACCTTCTGCAACGGACGCCACCAGCCAGACGATCAGGAACGCTTGAAGCCCGCCACCTGCGGCCAGGATGAGTAGCGTTCCGGTGAGGCGCACCAGCGGCATCATCGCCTGATGTGCGGCGATCAAATCGAATCGGCCAGCAATCTGCAATAGCCCCCATGGCGTTGCGCGTACGGTTGCCAATATGGCCAGGCTGTACAGCGGTGCAAAGGCGATGGTGTCTGAGGACCATCCTAGCGCCAGACCGATCGGATAGGCAAACGCGGCCGTCGTGCTTATGGCAATCAGCGCAAGGGCGCATTCGAGCAGCGTCATGAACGCCAGCAACCGGCTGAGACGCGCCATGTCCTGCTCATGCAGCGCCTGGGTTCCGTAGGTAACTATCGGGTGAAAACCCGAAAAGGCAATCAGCGCGCCCATGAACGTCGCAAAGCCATGCACGAGATTGAGCACGCCATAGTCGGTCACGCCCAGCACGCGTGCTGACAGAGCGATATACACGAGGCTGATCAGCCCAGCGACCGTCTTGCCGGACATCAGCAGACCGAGATTGCGCGCGATCCGACCCATGATCAGCGGTTCGCTTCTGAGGCGAGAAATGCATCGATGGCACGCGCCGCCCTCACGGTGGAAGGTTCGGCAGAGACCGAAAACGTATCATCGACCAGGCGATATTGCTGCGCCCGGTATTCGGCTTTGCTTGCGAACGCTCGGTCAACCGCCTCAATCAGGCGGTCGGGGGTCTCGATGACCGGCCCGGCGGTCCAATGCAGATAATTGGGATCGTTCTGCCAAGCCACCTGGTGGCTGTTCAGGAACAGGCACGGGCGCGGGGAGCGCAGGAACTCGTAGACTTGGCTGCTGACATCGCCGAGATAGAGATCGGCGCGGTTGGTATAGGACATGTCGCTGCTGGCAGCGCTGCCAAGGTCCACATGGATATGCGGGCAAACCGATGCCGAAAGTCCGGGTGGCCGGACGCGCGCCACGGCGGGCGGATCGATGGTCACAGTCCATTCGCGGGCAAACAACATCACATGCGGTGCAAAGATTAGGTTGTAGCGGTCCTGACCGGCAAATGCGTCGAGCACGGCCTCCCCGTGGCGATGCCAGCTCGACAGTCTTGGCGACGGGTGCGGGTTATAGAGCACCACAGGTCGCTGAGGCGCGGGGAAGCTGTCGACAAAGCGGTTGTGTGCGCACAGATCGAACTTGGGATATCCGCAGATCACGATCCTGTCCGGCGCAAGCCCTGCCTCCCTGATGAGCCGCTGACGGATCTTCTCCCCTGGCACCAACACCAGATCGAACAGCGCGCTCTGCCGGTTGAACCCGATGGCGCGGTCCCCGGCTCCGTGCCGCGTATGGATGATCTTTGGGCGGTCGAGCCCATATCGCGTCTTGAGCAGCAGCGACGTTTTTTCGGAAACGACGAGCGCATCGAAGCTGCGGAAAAAGTCGAGATTGTCGCGATAGAGCAGCGCCTTCGTCGCAGGAACGGTGCGATCGAGCACCTTGGCCGCGAGGCGTGCGATCGACGATTTCACGCCCAGTCGGACCATGCTTGCCCCGGCCAGAGCGGCACCGCCCAGCCGCGCAAGTTCCTGGCCGATCACGTCGCTGGAATAGGCAAGCACGATTTGATGGTCACCCTGTGCCAGCATCTGCACCGCGATGGGTAGGCTGTGCGCGAGCTGGTGGGTCTGGTCGTGGTTAAACAGGAAGCAGATGCGTTTCACGGGCGAACTTGCCCCATGGCGCTCACCTGGGCCGGCGCGTTGCAACGAAAAGGCGACTTGCGATCCACTATTTGCCCCAGCCCACCTGCTGCCAGCGTGCGGATGGCCTGGCAAAGCGCCCCACCAGCACGCCCTGATCGGCAAAATCAAGGATCGGCGCATCGCTGGCATGATCCGTATACGCCGTGATCAATAGCTCACCGCGATCGAGGCCACTTTCGCGCAGCCAGTCTTCCGTCCGCCGGACCTTCTCAGCTCCATAATTGTTGCGGCCGTCGATCTCGGCCAGCAACGCGCCGCTGGCGGTGCGCTTGTGGCGTGTCGCGATACACACCGCGAAACCCAGCCGGTCAGCCATTGCAGCGGCGTAAATCTCTGGTGCGGCGGTCAACAGCACCAGCAGCACGCCCGACGCCCGGTCTCTGGCGATCTGCTGCAACGCTCCCGGACGGATATTGCGCGCCATCTGCCGATCCACAAAGGCATCGATCGATGGCTGCAAGCGCGGATTGCGAACCTCACCGCCAACCATCAGCCACAGACCGAAGCGCTTGAGGCCATCCCTGCCATATAGGCCAAGCTTGTAGCCCAGCATGGCCAGAAGCCAAAACGGCAGCATTGCCATCCTCCAGCCACCGTCGCGCGCGGCCATGTGCACCAGAAAGGGCGTGAAGGTCGGAGCCACCGTTACGGTGCGGTCCAGATCATAGAGCGCGATGGCCTACACAGGCGGTCTTCCCCAGGGATTGGCAACATGGTGTCAGCGGATCATCAGGCCGGCACGCCGGACGGCCTCACGGTTCGCCCCGGCTGATCGGATGCGCCGTGCGCCATCTGTTCGGCCAGCAGCCTTTCGACAAGCGCATGATCCTCGGGCTTGTCAACATCGACGCCCATGCGTCCGTCGGTAAGCAACACAGGGCGGACATCCAGCCCCAACCGTTCTCCGGCCGCTGCCAAAGCAGACTGCAGGGACAGGCGACGCAGGAGAATCTTTATAAGCAGAACCGGGCCGAAGCGCGCGGCGAGCTTGAGCATAGATTTGCGGTCCCGCTCAGCGGTCTCCCAGAATCGCAGCAAAGAAGCGACCCGAGGCGAACCGAGTGCGAACAGGTTTGCTCCTGTAAACTCTCCGTCGGAAAAGCGCAGCCATGTGCGCTTGCTTTGGCCGCACATCGCCTCAAGCCTGGAACGCTCGACCAGTCCGATGCCAACGTCTTGCCCGGCCAGGCCGCGCATGAATTCGCATGCGGACCCAGGTGTTAACATGACGTTGTCAGCGGTGGTGACAAGGACCGGCCAGCGGACATCGCCTCTGCCGATGGCATCGAGCACGCTCCCGCTGATGGTTGAACCTGATCTGCAAGCCACCACGCGCGGATCTGACCTCAAGGTCAGCAACGCCGGATCAGCCATCTGCTCGTCAATGTCTTGCGCAAGCACCAGCACTCTCGCGATGCACGGTGTGTGGAGCATCGTGCGCAAGACGCGAAGCAGCATCGGCTCGCCGCTCACGGGCACAAGCGATTTCGTCCGCATGCCGAAATGGGCCGCAACCGGATCGAGACCTGGGCGCTGACCGGCTAGTACAAGGGCGGTCCATCCGGCCGTCGCGTCGTGACAACGTGCGCCTCCTTGGTCGGCCAAGTCAGATAAGAAGGTTGCGTGCATCCATCATTGCATGACGCATCCGCCTGATGCCACGATGTTTATAACATTTGTTTTTGCAAACGTTTGGGCAAAGGTTCGTCAACCGAGCCGGGTGCCTGCTCAGACAGGCGATGCCATCAGGAACATTGATGGTTTACACGGGCAGCAAACTGGTCTTGGCTGGACGGGCTGCGCATATCGGAACGATCAGACTGCAACCATGCACATACTCCTTGTCGAAGACGATAATGACGTCGCTAGCTACATCGCCTCCGGGCTTAAGGAACGCGGGCACGTCGTCGAATGGCAATCCGATGGCAAGGAGGCGTTGATTCGAGCGACCTGTGAGGTCTATGACCTGATCATCCTCGACCGCATGCTGCCATCGGTCGATGGCCTGAAAATCGTAAATGTCTTGCGGGCAACCGACGACCGAACGCCAGTGCTGCTGCTGAGTGCGCTCAGCGATGTGGACGAGAGAGTAAAGGGCCTTCAGGCAGGCGCGGACGACTATCTGTCCAAGCCCTTCGCCATGTCGGAGCTTCTGGCGCGGGTCGAGGCCCTGGTACGACGCGGTAGCGTAAGCGCGACCAGTGAGCAGACCCTGCTGCGGTTCGCGGATCTGGAAATCAATCTGATCGCACACACTGCGCAACGATCCAGCATGCGGATCGACCTCACCCAGCGGGAGTTCCGCTTTCTCGAATATTTGGTCCGCAATGCCGGGCGTGTGGTGACCCGGTCGATGCTGCTCGAAAATTTGTGGGACTATAATTTCGATCCACAGACCAACATCATCGACCAGCACGTAAGCCGTTTGCGCACCAAGCTGGAATCGGGCGGCAGATCACGTCTCATCCATACGCTGCGCGGCGTGGGCTATATCGTGCGGCAATGACCGGATATCTCCTCAAGAGCCTCTCGGTCCGTCTGACCATCCTTTACGCAGGGACATTCTGCTTCTCGGTCACGCTACTGGGCGCAGCTTATTATTGGATCAGCGTGCATCAACCGCGCCTGGCGATAAGGGTGCTGGCGGATCGTGATTTCGTGGCGATGCGGGCGATCGACGAAACCAGCGGTAGGGCTGCCCTGATCGATGCGCTGCGCACCCGTAAAAAGGGGGCAGGCGGGCGCGATCATTTCTTTGCGCTGGTCGGTCGCGACGGTCGGACGATAATAGCAAACCTGCCAAGTTGGCCGAGCAGGCAGGAGAGCCGGTGGCTTGAGGTCGAAGCCGATGATTTTGTCGAAGGAGAGGAGATCGATCATTACGCGATACTGAGGGACGGCGCGCTGGAAGATGGCGCCCGCCTGCTCACCGGTTGGGATGCCGATGAAGTGCTGGCGCGCGAGGAGCAGCTGCGGGCTGCTGCACTTTGGCTGATCGGTGGAACAATATTCCTGGGCATTTGCGGCGCGCTGCTGATGACTGCGGCCATCACCAAGCGGCTCGAGGCGATCAACCGCGCTGCGCTTACGGTGATGGATGGAGACCTGAGTCAGCGCGTGCCGATCAAGGGGACTGGTGACGATTTCGATCGGCTTGCCGGCACGCTGAACGTGATGCTCTCACGCATCGAAATGTTGTTCGAGGCGGTCAGGCGCGTATCCGACAGCGCTGCGCATGAGCTGCGAACACCGCTTACCCGGTTGATCGGTCATCTCGACCGCGTCGATCTGGACATGCTGGGGTCTGAACCGCGCAAATCATCGTTGTTCGCCGCCATGCAGGAAGCAGAACGGTTGAACCGCATCCTTGACGCGACGCTGCGAATCTCGCGGGTAGAAGGCCGACGGTATGAGGCCCGGATCAAGTCCGTCGATCTCGCGGTGCTGGCGGAGGATGTATACGACTATTACCGGCCCGAAGCAGATCGGCGCAGCATCGCCATCAACGTTTCGAGGCAAGGTGATGCGGCGATCGACGCGGACGCCGACCTGTTGTTCCAGGCGCTGTCCAACCTTGTCGATAACGCCATAAAGTTTGGCCATTCGCAGGGACGGGTAACGATTCTCTCCGGCACCGATCCGAACGGGACCTTTCTTTCCGTTTGCGATGACGGGCCGGGGCTGACGTCGGACGAAGCCGATTTTGTGACTGAAAGGTTTTTCCGCGGCGCTGCCGGACGCAACGCAGGCGGCGACGGTCTGGGCCTGAGCCTCGTCGCCGCTATCGCCGACTGGCATCGGTGCGACCTGGAGTTCGTGAACAGTGCGCCTGGGTTGGTCGTAACGCTTCGCTGGACATGAATAGGACGGTTCAGCGGCAGCAATGAAGCCATATACTCCTCACGGCCACCATTGACGCGGTGGACAAACCTGTCTCAAAGCAAACGCCCATTAAACCTCGAGCCACCCCAGCGTCAGCTTCTGTTGGAAGCGGACGATGACCTCCGCTTAACTCAGTGACTGATTTTGGGTCGACTGCTGCCGAATGCGAATGCCCGTTCGTGGGACTTTGCCGACCTGCCTGAGCGAAGTGTCGAACGGCAGATTATTGCCATAGCCGACGCCAAGTTACCATCTAACGGGTCACCCACAACGATAGCAACTAGGCCGCGTCTTGGCCGGCAGCTTTCAGGCTGGCCTGCGTCGTTTTGACGTGATGTCGTGGACGACTCCTGCACGAGCGTAGCTGTGCAATGATGGGCCGTTGTAGGTCCATGTGTGGACGACCCCTGTGGCGCAAGAGCTTTTGTTTAGCGATGAGCACCGGTC